>JAILIB010000165.1 GCA_024695505.1 Saccharofermentans sp. | reverse complement strand
TTGGCAAGCTATCTGAATCTTTGTATTATTGTGGGCGAGGAGCATATGTTTTAGTCCTTTTGGTTTTGTGTGGTAACTAAACTTTAGGATTTATATGCTCCTTTTTCAATTACTCATTCCCACAACTTTTCCGAAGAGCCTGATATTTCTAATTTTTTCACAAAACTGATCATTTCTAGGAATTTTATAGGAATCCGGCCTAAAGCCAGGGTATAGCCGGAACTTTGCCCGGAGAAAAGGCCGGATCTGGTCAAAAGTCCGGCTATGAGTCCGGGTGCAGCCGGAACATTAGCCTGAAAAGGGCCGGATCTGGCCAAATAATCCGGCTGATGGTCAGGCTATAGCCGGAACATTAGCCTGGGAAAAGGCTGTATCTGCCAAAAAGTCCGGGTGAATATCAGGCCATAGCCGGAGCTTTAGCCTGAAAACTGCAAGGATTACGCGAAAAGTCCGGCTAAAAGTACGGCTATAGCCGGAACATTAGCCTGTTTTTCAGTTCAAAGTTCCGTTCGGAACCGAAAAGTAAACTGAACTTTTGGCGGTTTTAGCACTTTTTTCAGTTCAAAGTTCCGTTCAGAACCGAATTGTAAACTGAACTTTTGGCGATTCAAGCGAATTGAGAGCATGGATCATAGCCTGTCTCGATATTTTCGAGAACAACAACTTCAAAAAGTCACCCTTACCCATGCGCGCCTGCATTATCCAACACTCCCCCCAAATGTCGCTTAAGCATCAGAATGCGCCGACATTACTGATTGCCGGCCACACCCAAGCTGGTGATAATGAACGCGTCAAACAAAAACGTCAATCAGGACAAGGAGAGTAAAGATATGAAATACCAGGAAAACAAGCCAATCTCAGCATGGGGATACATTGGATACGATTTTGTTTTTACGATACCGGTAATTGGGATCATCATCGCGCTGATCCTGGCGCTCGGAGCAACGAACAGGAACGTAAAGAATTTCGCAAGATCGCAGTTCTGCTTCATTCTGATCCTCGTTATCGCATACGGCATCGCAGCTGCGATCGGATTAAGCGCAAACTGATTTTGGGAGCGTTCTAACACCCTCTTACTTATACGCCTCCAGCGCGCGCTCGTAGTAATTCCTGAGGCGCGACTTGAGGGAGGCCGGGCGGATGACGATGGCGTCCTCGCCAAAGCGCCTGAAATAATCGTCCAGCTGCATTTCGGGCCAGTCGAAATGATACAGGTCGCCTTCGATCTTCGTTACAACAGGTCTGTTCTTAACTATCAGCTTATATTTCCTCATTCCGGCCTCCGTGAGACGGATCACCGCGTGGATGTCAGGCGCAGCGGAATGGGGACTTCTTATTGCGATCCTGGCGAGGCGCTCAGCGAATTTCTCATCAACAGTGAACGTGTCGGAAGTGACGAACGGGCTGCGGAGCCTTGAGATCCTGAACGTCCTGGACTTTTTGGTCTTGGAGTCGCGGCACAGAAGATAGTTGCACTGCTCCTCTTTGGAGGCCGCGATGAAATAAGGCTCGACAGTGAAAGTGAAGTCATTGCTCGTTGAAGTGAGCGTGAGCTTTTTGTGTCCGGCGACCGCCCTTCTGATATCATCGTAAGTGTCCCTGAATATGATCTCTTCCCTTCTGCTCCTCGGGATCGAGAGGTAGGACGCGAACATGTCTTTCATATAGCCGGACAGGGATTTCTCGGCGAGCAGATTGTTCTCGATTATCCTGATGATGTTATACGACGCACCGCTGACCGTGAGGGTTATCACGGCCTTCTTCCCTGCGGACTCAGACCCTCTCAGAATGTAAGTGCTTATTATCTTGTCCGCAAGAGCTGCGGCATCTTTGGGCTTGATCGCCCTTACAGACGTGATGTCTTCCATGATGCCGTTGAGCAGGTCCTCGCTGTCTTTCCTGTACTGCTCGAAATAATTCACGATCAGTTCCTTCAAAAATCCGTTGAGGTTCACGGACCCGTCCTTCCTCACGAACTCAAAGAGCTCCGCATCGTTGATAAGCCTTGATCTTATGTCTTCTGAAAGATAGATTTTGTATTTCTCAGTCATGTTATATCTCCATATTGGGGTTGTATATTGCGGCAAATAAACCGTAAATCACAGTATATTCATAATTATATTGGGGTTATAATCACATGTCAATCTGCATCTTTAAGAACCCTAACGGATGGACTAACATAAGGATGCGGCGGGTCCAAGACACTCACAGCAAACGCAGAGGTATGATGGATCATTTCGGACTAATAACCCGGTCATAAGCCCTTCGGGGCAGTGTCTAGAAGAACCGTTGTGCAAAAGGTGCACACAGCAAATTTTTTTGGCGAACTTTTACCTGTCACGTAAAAAGATCCGGTTCAAATCCGGCAGCACCTTGTAAACGGAGAGCCGGCCGGTCCTGCTGATCACGGGACCGGCTAACACTACAAAAGGAGGAATAAGACAATGTTGAATTTTTTGAAGAAAGAACTTAACAAGACATATACAGAGAACGGTGCGGCAGCTTATGTCAGCACAGAGTCATTCTGCCTCGACCTTTTCGCGACAGCAGGCGCATTGAGAGCCGCAAGTGACGAGGAGATCAAAGCAAGATTCATCAAGGCGTTCGCTGAGAACAGAGACATTGCGATGAAGACACTCTTCTATGCAAGAGACATCAGGGGCGGACTGGGTGAGAGAAGATTCTTCAAGGTCATTCTCGAATACCTTGCATCGGCCGAGCCTGAGACTGTTATTAAGAACATCAGCAACATCGCTGAGTACGGCAGATACGATGACATCCTTGTTCTTTTCGGCACACCTTGCGAGAGAGCCGCTTTGGAATACATCAAGGCTATGCTCGCTGAGGATATGAAAGCTCTTGAGGAAGGCAGAGCGGTATCTTTGCTCGCCAAATGGCTCCCTTCCATCAACGCCAGCAGCACAGGCACAATCGCTGCCGGCAGGAAGATCGCCAGGGCATGCGGCATGACCGAAGCCCAGTACAGAAAGGTACTCTCTGCCCTCAGAGCTAAGATTAAAATCATCGAGAACAGCTTAAGAGAGATGGACTATTCTTTCGAGTATGAGAAGCAGCCTTCTAAAGCGCTCTTCAAGTACAGAAAGGCCTTCATCAGAAACGATGAGGAAAGATACGGTGAGTTCATCAGCAAGGCTTCTGAGAATCCTTCTGTAATGCACACTGGCACTCTTACACCTTACGACATCATCGCGCCTGTCATCGAGAGAGAAGGCCGAAATGAGATCAGTGAGGATGAGAGAAAGGCAATGAACGCAACATGGAATGCGCTCGAGGATTTCACCGGCTCGGACAGCAGCCTTGCCGTCGTCGACGGTTCAGGCTCGATGTACTGGAGTACAAGACCTCTGCCTGCCGCAGTTGCGCAGTCGCTCGGAATCTACTTTGCAGAGCGCAACAAGGGCAAGTTCAGGAACCACTTCATCACGTTCTCCGAGAACCCTCAGCTTGTTGAGGTCAAGGGCCGTGACATCGTGGAGAAAGCGCGTTACTGCATGAGCTTCAACGAGTGCAGCAATACGGACCTTGAGAAAACTTTTGACCTCATCCTGGACACAGCGGTCAAGAACAGAATGAAGCAGTCAGACATGCCTTCAAGGCTTTACATCATCTCCGACATGGAGTTTGACTGGTGCGCAAGGAACAGTGACCTGACTGTTTTCGAGAATGCGAAAAGACGTTATGCAAAATACGGTTTCAGACTGCCACAGGTCATCTTCTGGAACGTAAATTCCAGAAACCGCCAGCAGCCTGTCACGAAAAACGAACAGGGCGTTGCTCTGGTCTCAGGAACATCTCCTCAGATCTTTGCTATGCTCAAGGAAGGCACACTTGAGCCATACAGATTCATGATGGATGTTCTTATGTCCAAGAGGTACGAGAGGATCGCTGCGTAAGCGGTCCTCTCACGCTTTGAATAAGAAAGGACGAGAATCATGGATTCATTTGAAATAAAAGGAAAAGTCAATACTGCTGTCTGTTACGCGAAAACCGTTGAGGACGAAGCGGTCGAACAGATCAGAAGAATGTGCGACTACGAGATGACCGAAGGCTCCAAAATCCGCATCATGCCGGACGTCCATTCAGGCAAAGGATGCACGATCGGCACGACCATGACGATAACGGACAAGGCCGTTCCAAACGTCGTCGGCGTGGACATCGGCTGCGGAATGTACACCGTTGAGCTCGGCAAGGCTGACATCGATCTCGAGCTGCTTGACGCTGCCGCGCACTTCATCCCTTCAGGCACAAACGTCTGGGAAGGCAAAGTCGAGAAATTCGATCTCACCGGCCTCAGATGCTACAGGGATCTCAAGGACACCAAGAGGCTCGGAAGATCCCTCGGCACGCTTGGCGGTGGAAATCATTTCATCGAGGTTGACGTGTCCTCTGACGGCACCAAATATCTCATAATCCACTCAGGTTCGAGGAACCTCGGCAAGCAGGTGGCCGAACTCTACCAGAAGCTCGCAGTCAATCTCCACAGGACCGGCTATGTTGATTACATCGCCGAAAGAGACGAGCTCGTCCGCACTTACAAGGAACAGGGCAGAAAACGCGAGATCCAGAAGGCTCTGAAACAGCTTAAATGGCAGGCCTTTGAATCCGAGCCAAGCATGCCCGAAGACCTCTGCTATCTGTATGGCCAGCCCCTTGATGACTACCTCCACGATGTTGAGATCTGCCAGGCTTTTGCCAGAAGGAGCCGCGAAAAGATGGCCGAGATCCTCGTTGAAAAGGCCGGTCTTGCCGCCGGTCCTTCCTTCCACACGATCCACAACTACATCGATACCGGTGAGATGATCCTCAGGAAAGGCTCCATCGCCGCGCACAAAGGCGAGAAGGTCCTGATCCCCATCAACATGAGGGACGGCTCCGTCCTCGCGACCGGCAAAGGAAATCCCGACTGGAACTTCTCCGCACCGCACGGCGCAGGAAGGATCATGTCGAGAACAAAAGCAAAAGATACGCTCTCTATGGATGAATACAAGGAGAGCATGAAAGGCATTTACACAACGTCCGTCAGCGAGAAAACTTTAGACGAGGCGCCGATGGCGTACAAATCCCTGACAGACATAATCGATGTCATCGCCGCAACCGTTGATGTCATCGAAGTTTTGAAGCCGATTTATAATTTCAAAGCGCCTTAATTTTGTGGGGTTCGCGCCCTAACCCAATAAAGTTCGCGCCTTAACTGAGTGTCAGTTTGAGGCTTAACCATCTTACGGCTTCGGGGGCGGATCGCCATGTTCACCGTGACTTCCGCCTCCGCCGTCAGGCGGCTCGCCGGGTTCTCCGTCAGAGTTCCCGCCGTGGCCGCTTGAAGATACAGGAAATTCGACCGCCTCACCAGTCTGGGCGCTGCCCTGTGTGTAGGCAACGCCGTTTATGTAAAGCGTGTGTCCGTTGAGGTCGATGGCGTCCGCGTCGCAGGTGAGTGAGGTTATGTAGGAGTCGCCCGTGAGGGTCCATTTCGAGCCCTTCCCGATCTCAACATAAATTGTGCCTTCGTTATCTGCGTTGATTGCGCCTTCGTATGTCGTTCCAGAGGTCAGGTACATGTTCAGGTACGAGATGTCATCGACAGCGATGTCGCCTTCGAGAGTCTGGTTTGTGAGGTAGAGATCGACCTTGCCGCCGTTCGAACCCTCGCTGCCCCAGCCAGCCGCCTCGGCTCTGAGGAACACGCCGTCCTGATCCTGGTTGATTATCTCAACATCCTCTAAAACAATGGTTGTAACAGTGTTATTTACATAGAAAACGTCGCCGTTGGCGTTCGTAATCGAGCCACCCGTCATGGTAAATGATGCGCGGCCTTCTTTCGCGTCGCCGGACATCGACTGGTAGATCATGACTGCCTTATACACACTCGATTTGTCGCTGTTCTTCTGGTTGTTGTCGGCAATGAGCGTCACGTTATTGAGCGTCACCGAATTCCTGCCCTCGACGACAATGCCTTCAGACACGGTCGATTGCAGAACCGCATCGCTGACCGTAATGTCCGCAGTAGAATAGACCGCCGGAGAACCCCTGCCGTCCGTCACGTACTGACCGCCGGTGACATTTACAGTTCCGCCGCCGCGGTCGGACCTGATCGCCGCTGAAGAATTGCCTGTCGTGTGGATATTGAGGTTGCTCGCGTTCATCGTGCCGCCGCCGGTCGTCATGAGACCGCCCGAGCAATTGCCGTCCGTCGTGATCACGGAATCGCTGATGTTGACTGTGGTCCCTTCACCATACGAGAACACGCCGTTCGCGTGCGTTCCGTCCGTGCTGACGACAACGTTCGTGAGCGTCAGTGTTGCGCCGTCCGTCGCGAAAACCGCCGCATTATCGCCGTAGAAATCCGCCTCGTCTCCCGAATCAGAATCACCGGTCTTCGAGATCTTCACATTGGAATACTCTTCCGTCTCACCGCTCACCTCAACCGCATGTTCGCTGTCAGCGGAGCTGTCTATCTCACCGTTTATTGTTATGTCGCCTTCCGTGATGACCGGCTTTTGTGTGCTTTCCGTCTCCTCCGTGGTCTCATAGGACTCATTGGTTGTGGTTGCGGCCGTGGCTGATGTCGTTTCTGCGGCCTCCGTTTCAGTCTGGGTTTCAGATGTTCCGGCAGGCGTGGAATCAATTGCGCCGCATGATGCAAAAGCGAGTGCGATCGAAGCTGATGCGGCAAGAGCCGTGGCTTTTATCAATCTATTTCTTTTCATGTTGCGCGCCTCCTTTCTGAGTTATGCCTTAACTATAAATGTTCTGCTTTAATCCAACTTTAAAATATAACGCGCCGGACTGAAAATTTTTCCCTGTCAAACCTTTTTTGTTTTCTTTTTTGTTTTCTTTTTTGCCGCGAAAATATCCCTCTCCCGATCATTGATATCTTGTCGTACTTTTCTGAGAAAAGCGACAAATCTTACAAGATCTTCAGGATAGATGTTTTCGCTGCTTCACAAAAACCTTCACGATTCTCCTTCAAATCATGAAGGAAATCTGCAAATCGATGCCTATTTGCTAAAAAGCTTCACGATTGTTGCTAAAATCGTGAAGCTTTTCGTGAAGTGATATTATGAGACGTCTCTAAACGCGCGCGGGGGCGGGAATATATAAATTATTCTTGCGATATGATAAGATTAATAAAGGTTTTACTTGACGGAGGAACAGCCTATGCCGACTTTGAAATGCAGGTATTGCAGAGAGAATCTCGAGTGCTCAAAGGGTACGACGATAGCGAAATGCTGGAACTGCGGGCTGATGCAGTCGGTGCCGGGAAGCGTCAATGATGATAATGCGGAGCTGTTGCTTAAGGCATTGGATCTCAGAAATGAACACCTTTTCGATGAGGCATACGGGATCTATAAGGATCTGAACGGGAAGGCTGAGGACGATGCGGATCTGTATTGGGAGCTTGTGTTGTGCAGGCTCGGGATAGAGTATGTGAAGAAGCCGGCGGAGAAAGAGTATTTGCCGGTGATAAACAGACTCAGCGACGTTATGGTTTTCGATGACGGGGATTATAAGAAGGCGATGGACCTGGCGATTGGCGATCAGAAACAGCTGCTCAGAAGGGACGCGATCGCGATCTACGATGTGCAGAAGAAGATGCTTGCCGAGACTGAGGGGATTGAGCCGAGCGATGTGTTTATTTGCTATAACACCGCGACGACGGATTCTTTCGCGGCGACGGATCTGGCGGAGCTTCTTGGGAAAAACGGGTATAAGGTTTTTATGCCGGAGAGCGCTGACACGGCGAAATTGGACAGCAAGGCCAATTCCGAGCCGGTGATTTTCGAGGCGATCAGGACGAGCAAGGTCATGGTGGTGCTGGGAAGCCAGGCTGAATCATTGACGGAGCTTGGCACGGCCGAGATGTGGAGAAGATATCTGGGTCTGATCAATGCGGGCGAGAACAGAGAGATCGTTGTTGCTTTTCGCGATATGGGCGAAGACGATATACCGGACGAGCTCAAGGGGATTACGAAGACGCGTTTCTCCGGCTCGGAGCACAGAGAGGAATTCCTGAGGATAATCAAAGAAAGATTCGAGGTCATAAAGAACCGCGAGGAGAATAAACTCGAGGCTGAGAAGGCTGCACAGAAGGCGGCGCGCGCGGAGAAGGACAAGGCACTCGACGAGCTCATGGCAAGGATCGAGGAGCTCGACAATTCCGACGTCGATTACACGGAGAAGGATCACAACGATTACGACAGGCATCTGGAGATGCTCCTCAAGCACAAGAAGCGCTACGAGCAGGCTCTCAGTTTCTATGAATACACGAAGGACGATTACGACCAGCTGAATGAGGATTACCTTGCGTTCAAGAAGAGGACCGAGGAGAATCCCCTGAATGAGCAGTTCAAGAGCATTCAGAAGCAGATCAGCGAGAAGGCCGCGAACATCGAGTCAAACGTTTACTTCAGGAAGAATACGAAGAAGCAGGACAGGCAGGAGCTTGAAGAACTCAATGAGCAGCGCAAGTTCATCCAGCAGAGGCTTGATGAGGATGCCGAGATCCTTGAGAACAAGCGCAAGAATGTTGATATGCGCAAGAAGCAGATGCTCTCGGCACAGGCAAATATGCTCGCACTGCAAAAGACGTACGAGCGCGAGCGCAGCGAGATCAAGTCATTCGATAACATCATCAAGGGCAGGCGCAAGGACGCTCTCCTGATGGAGGCAGAGAAGCTCAAGCACTCCGTCGGCGACACAATAGAATTCGGATGCTGGCCCAATGACAAGAAGATCGGATGGACCATCATTGCCTCCGAAGGCGACAACATCCTGCTCCTGTCCACGCAGGTTATCGATGCGAACAAGTTCCATGACAAGTACGAAGACACGACATGGGCAGGCTCGTTTATCAGGAAGTTCCTCAACGAGGAATTCTACCAGAAGGCATTCACGGAACAGGAGAAGAGACGTATTCTCCTGCGTCCTGTTAAGGCATACAAGAACCCCCTCTACCCTACCGATCCGGGCGAAGACACGGAAGACAAGATCTTCCTTCTGAGCGTCAAAGAGGTCAGGGATTATCTTGAGGAGAAGGATCTTGTTATGGCTGAACCGACACCTTTCGCTGTGTCTTCAGGAGTTGAGAAGGACAGCAAGACGGGCGGCTGCTACTGGTGGCTCAGAACCCCCGGAAATGCAGGTTGCAACGTCGCGAGAGTATCAGCTGTCGGCATAATCCTGGAGCACGGTTTCTTTGCAAGTGACAACCACAACGGCATCAGGCCCGCGATGTGGATCACGATCGAGGTATGAGGATCCCCGACAGGGCCGGATCGCCTCTTTACAGGGTTGAGAACGGCAGGCGGCTTCATAATGTTTTCGAAGTCCTGATGGATGAGAAGATCGATCCCGTCCACCTGAAAAAAGCGGTGGAGGATGCTGTATGCCTGTATCCGCCTGTAGGATATTCCGTGGTGTTCGAGGATGGAATGCTTTTCTTTGAGGACAACGGAGAAGATATAGTTGTCCCCGAGAGCGGCGAAGGGATAATCCCCGGCAGCGCGGCCCTTAACGGCCACATGTTCTGCGTGTCCTACAAGGACAATAAGATCCGCTCCTGCGTCTCCCACATGATCACCGACGGTGGTGGTATGAACAGGTTCGCCTCAGCGCTGATTCAAAGTTATTGCAGATACCATTACGGTTTGGAGCTTCCCTTGCCCCACAAAAATCCTGACGAGGAGCTTCTGACAGATTTCTGGGACCTCGACTACTCTGATGTTGAACCCATCGAAGAGGAAGTCTTCGACAAGGTGGGCTTCGTTCTGCCGGAAACTATTCAGGGCAAAGAAAGCGGAAGAAACAGAAACATGTGTACAGTCCGCGTGCCTGAGGAAAGCTTCATGGAATACGTCAAGGCGAACGGCACGTCCGTGTCGGTCATGCTATTCCTTCTGCTCGCACGCGCTATATATGAGACATGCCCTGAAGCTGAAGGCCAGCCCGTCGCAGGACGCATCACTGTCAATGCTCGAAAACAGCTCGGCATACCAGACACCTTCGTAAACTGCTCGCTTGGCGCACAGATATCAGTTCGTGATATTGATCTTGTTGAAGAAGGATTTGGAACTATCGGTCCCAGGCTCAGGGCGAGCGTAAAGCGCCAGATTTCGCCTGAATACTT
>JAILIB010000122.1 GCA_024695505.1 Saccharofermentans sp. | reverse complement strand
TTGGCGCTCCAAGCAGGAATCGAACCCGCATCAACGGTACCGGAAACCGCTATTCTATCCATTAGACTATTGGAGCGGGCAAGCAGTATTATACAGCATTCGACCTGTTATCGTTAAGTATCTTGAGAAGGTCCTTTATCTCGTTGACAGTCGCGCCCTGCTTTGTAGAAGTGGGTTTGTAGAGCAGGTACGGTTTGTCGCTCATGGCATTGATTGTCACGCGTGCACCGTAGAATTTGTCGCGCAGAAGTGCTCCGAGAGCATTCATGTCGAGCTGCAGCTTAGGATCAAGATAAAGCCTTACGCCGGTGCTTCTGATCGATGCACCCGTAAAACCGAGTTTTCCTGCCATCGCACGAATGAGAGAGATTCCGGAAAGGATGCAGATCTCTTTCGGAGGTTCGCCATAGCGGTCCGTGATCTCGTCCATGAAGTCGTCGTAAACGCTGAAATCCCTGATGTTTCCGATCTTCCTGTAAGTGGCCATACGTCCGGCTTCATCAGGAATGTATGACGACGGAATATATGCGTCGTAATCGACCTCGACAACAACGTCACCCGGAGCGGATATGTTTTCAGCGCCTTCAAGAGCCTTCTGCTTCTCAGCCTCACTGGCTCCGAGAGTCTTGATCTCTTCGTCAAGAAGCCTGCAGTAAAGCTCATATCCGATGACATCCATCTGGCCGTGCTGTTCGGCTCCGAGAAGATTTCCCGCACCGCGGACTTCGAGGTCGCGGATGGCGATCCTGACGCCCGATCCGAGCTCCGTAAACTCGCGCAGAGCATTGAGTCTCTTGGTCGCTTCCTCATTCAAAGGAGCATCCGCATCGTAAGTGATGTAAGCGTACGCCTGCCTGTCAGATCTGCCTACGCGGCCCTTAATCTGATAAAGCTGTGACAGTCCGAAACGGTCTGCGTTTTCAACGATCAAAGTATTGACGTTCGGCATGTCCACGCCGTTTTCGATTATCGTTGTGCAAACGAGTATATCGTACTTACCTTCGACAAAGTCGCCGACAGCCGATTCAAGACCGTTTTCGGGCATCTGGCCGTGCGCGTATGTGACCCTCACTCCGGGCATCAGTTCTTCAAGTTTTGAAGCGACCTTGTCGATATCTGAAGTCTTGTTGTAGAGATAGAAGATCTGTCCGCCGCGCGCTATCTCACGCATGCACGCCTGAACGATTATCTGTTCGTCATAACCCATGACGTATGTCTGGACAGCACGCCTGTTGAAAGGCGCCTCTTCGAGAACGGAAATGTCCCTGATGCCTGAAAGCGACATGTGAAGAGTGCGCGGAATGGGCGTAGCGGAAAGCGAGAGAACGTCAACGTCAGTCTTCATTGACTTGATCTTTTCTTTGTGGTTAACGCCGAAACGCTGCTCCTCATCGACTACGAGAAGTCCCAGATGCGGCGGTCTCACGTCGTTTGAAAGCACCCTGTGCGTTCCGATTATGACGTCGGTCTTGCCGTTCTTTATGTCTACCAGTGAAGATTTGATCTGCGCAGCCGGAACGAAACGGGAAAGCTGGACAACGTTAACAGGGAAGCCCTTGCAGCGCTCTACGAAATTCTGATAGTGCTGCTGCGCCAAAAGCGTAGTGGGCGCAAGCATGATGGCCTGGCGTCCGTTCATTACCGCCTTGAACATTGCCCTGAAAGCAACCTCGGTCTTGCCAAATCCGACGTCGCCGCAAAGCAGCCTGTCCATTGGCCTTTCGGACTCCATATCCGCTTTGATCTCACGGCATGCGCGAAGCTGGTCCTCTGTCTCTACAAACGGGAACTTGTCCTCAAAAAGTTTCTGCTGCTCATCATCGGGATCACACTTGAAACCGGTGTTTATGCTTCTCGCCGCGTATATCTTGAGGAGATCGTAAGCGACCTTCTTTATCGATTCCCTGGCCCTTGCGACCTGTCTCTTCCACTCATCGCCTCCGAGACGCGAGAGCTTTGGTTCGCGCTCTCCCGGGCCGACATATTTCTGCAGTGAATCGAGATTCTCAGGGAGAATATACAGTACTTCATCCCTTGCGTAAGTTATCTTGAGATAGTCCTTGCGCGTGTCGCCGACCTTCATGTTTACGAGGCCGTCGTATCTTCCTACGCCGTGCTTGTCGTGAACGATGAAGTCGCCGGGATGGATGTCACCGAAGAAGGTAATTCTCGCTCCGCCCTTTTTCTTCGGCTTTGCGGCCCTTCCGCTGCCGAACAGCTCCTGTTCTCCGAGAAGGGTTATGCCGAGCGCAGGATAGGAAAAACCACACGGAAGATCCGCGTAGATTATGTCAGGCGAGGCTCCCGCATCGAGCAGGCTGTCACGGAGCGAATCCGTTCTTCTGCCCTCGGGAAGGATTATCTTTATTCCTGCCGTTCCCTTCATTGCTTCGGCAAGGTCGCTTATCCTGCCGGAATAGTTGTCAGCAGGGAATCCGGAAGTGGATACGTTTACGCCGCCGGGAAGTCCGCCTCCCGTTGAAGCAAACGTTGCGAGCGTCACTACTTTCGCGAGTGCATCTATCTTCTTCATCACCAGAGAAGTATCGAAAACCGCTTCAACGGCGCACGAAGGAGCGGTTCCTGCCTCGCACGATTCAGCGCAGCGCTGCAGGTATTCCGAGGAATAAGCCTTCATCCTCGCATCGGTTTCGACTAACTCGTCTGCAAACCAGAGAACGTCAGATCCGCCTCGGAATTCAACATAGTCGATCGCGCAGGCGGGCTTTTCGAGAAGCATCCCGATCCAGCGCGCGATTCCCGTAGGCTCGCTTCCAAACTCGATCTTCTGCGCATCGGTTTCGGCCGTTCTCGTAAGGAGTTCGGCGGCACGTCTCGCCTCGCGCGAATCCTTGTTCATCCTTGAAATGTCTTCTTCAGCCTGACGGCGGATGCTGTCAGAAGCCTCTTTTCTCTCCTCCGGACTTCCCGCGGGATATACCCTCACGGGAATTATCCGGACGGAATCAAGCATGGTCGTGGAACGCTGCGTCTCAAGATCGAAATGCTTCAGCTGATCGATCTCATCGTCGAAAAAACTGATCCTTATCGGCTCCGTCATGTCCGCCGGGAAAACGTCCATTATGTCTCCCCTGCTTGCGAACTCGCCCCGCTCCATTACCTGCGGGACCTTTTCGTAGCCCATCTCTGAAAGGCGGACGTTCAGGTCGTCGATACCGGCTGTTCCTCCAACCTTGAGATCTATTATCCTCGAAGCAAATCCGGAAGGCTCGGAAAGCTTTCCCATGAGTGCTCCCGCAGTTATTACCGCCGCGCCGAAACTACCCGTCACGAGCTCTGAAAGCGCCGCGCATCTCGTAAGTTCGAGTTCGCGCGATGAAGCTTCCGCGGTAAGGAGCGACAGCTCGGCAGGCATGAGGACTGCGACCGCTTCGTCAGTAAAGGCAGACAGCGCACGCGACATCGTTCTCGCACGTGCCGCATCAGGTACTATGACAACGGGTTTCAGTGATTTCTTTTTAGCGAGCGCGCTGATAAGATACGCCTTCTGTTCGGCGCATACTCCCGAAATATTGAGATGTCTGCCTTCCTTACGGGCCTTTTCAAGACCGTCAACGACAGTCTTGTCAGACCCTATAAGACCCAGCAGTTCATTTATTTGCTGATTCATTAGCGATTATTCCTTCAATGGCCGCGCAGGCCTCGATGAAAGCGTCGTTCATCAAGAGACGCTCTTCCTTGGGGACCTCGGAAAGCACGTAGTTTATGAGATCGAAATGCTCAGGGACAGGGCCTGTTCCGATGCGGACGCGCGGGAAATTCTCCGTCCCCAGAAGCTGGATGCATGACTTCATTCCGTTATGCGTTCCAGCGCTTCCTTTGGGCCTTACCCTGATCGTGCCCTTCTTGATGTCGATGTCATCGTAAACGGTAATGATGTGCGAAGGATCGATCTTGAAGAAGCGGCTCGCTTCAACAAGGCACTCGCCCGAAAGGTTCATGTAGGTCACGGGCTTAATGACGATGACATCCTGACCCGCGATCCTTCCCTTGCCGTACATGCCCTTGAACTTGTCTTTATCAAGCGAGATGCCGTGCTTTTCGCACAGCATGTCTACCGCAAGGTAACCCATGTTGTGCCACGTGTACATATATTGTCTGCCCGGATTTCCGAGCCCGGCGATCATCCACATATCAGAGCTCGGAACGTCTGTCGTCAAGCCTGATGTAATTCTGACCTCTCAGCCTGGCTTTGTCAGATACCCAGTTTTCTTTATTTACCTGCAATGAACGTCCTACGCCGAGTGCGAGCGGAGGAACGTCCGTTGTGATCGTCGAACCGGCCGCAATATAAGAATCCTTTCCGAGAACGACTGCGGAAACGATGTTCGAGTTGCCTCCGATGAAAACGTTGTCCTCAATGGTGCAGCCGACCTTGTCCTGACCGTCGAAGTTGCAGGTAACGGTACCGCATCCGAAGTTAACGTTCTTGCCGACTTTGGAGTCGCCGATATAGGTAAGGTGCCTTGCACGGGTATATTCACCGATGTTGGAGCCCTTGACTTCAACATAAGCGCCGATAGTAACGTGATCGTCAATGACGCAGTCAGGCCTGATGTGCGAATAAGGTCCGATACGGCAGTCCTTGCCGATGCGGCTTCCGGTTACGATCGAATTGTCGACGGTGGTCTCATCGCCTATCTCGGAACAGTCGATCCTCGAATTCTCACCAATGAGACAGTCACATCCGATAACCGTGTTGCCCATAAGCGTCGTGCCCGGAAGGATCGTCGTATCCTGTCCGATCTCGACGGCGTGATGGATCCACGTGGAAGCGGGATCGATTATCGTAACACCGTTTCTCATGTGTCTTTCGATTATCCTGCGGTTCATTATCGCCTGGACCTGCGCAAGCTGGATCCTGTCGTTTATTCCGCGCGTATCGTCAAAGTCGCAGACAACGGCGCCGACCTTGTAGCCGTCTTCGATGAGGATGCCGATCGTATCGGTAAGGTAGTATTCCTTCTGAGCATTATTAGCACCGATCCTTCCCAATGCGGAAAGCAGGAGCGGCGTTTTGAAAACATACATCGAAGAGTTGATCTCCTTAATCTTGAGTTCTTCTTCGGTGCAGTCCTTATGCTCAACGATCTTGATGACGTTTCCGTCTGCGCCTCTAACGATCCTTCCGTAACCGGTGGGATCGTCAGCCTCAGCGGTAATGAGGATTGCGGCACAGTTACCGTCAACAGCTTCAAATGCGTTCAGAGCCTTTGTAATGGTCTCTGCGGAAACCATCGGGCAGTCTCCGGGAAGAACGATCGTCAATCCGTCTCTTCCTTCAAGGAAAGGTGCAGCCTGCATTACGGCATGTCCTGTTCCCCTCTGCTCCTCCTGAAGCACGTAAGCGACGTTCTCGCCTAATATGCTCCTGATCTCACCCTGAGCCTCGCCCACGATGTAGACCTGATCCTTGCAACCCGCATCAAAAAGCGCATCCGCGACCCATTGGATGATGGTCTTTCCCGATACCTGGAATACGACCTTTGAGTGCTTTGACTTCATCCTGGTGCTTCTGCCCGCGGCCATTACAACTGCACTGATTTCCATTTTCCCAATCCCCTCGTGTTATGTTTTATCTTTCTCTTATTTCGGTTCTTCTGTCCTGACTTCTTCAGGCTGCTGTTTGGAAGGAGCCGCTGCTGCAGGAGCCGCATCCTTTGAAGATGATGCATCCTTTTCAGGTTCCGCTTCCTTGACCGGAGCTGTTTCCTTTACAGCCTCAGTATCTTTTCCGGAAACGGCATCCTTCGATTCAGCCGTCTTATTATCGGTAACGTCAGCCGGTTCGTCAACTGTATCGTCTGCCGGCTTGGTTTCTTCTGCGGAAACGTCATCGGACTTCTGTTTATTGTCAGAACTGTTGTCCTCTTCAGGAGCCGTTTCGACATCTTCAGGTGTGGCGTTGCCCTCTTCAGGTGCATCAACACCGGGATCAGAAGTTGCCTTGTCTTCCTCGGGCTGCTTTTCCGCATCTTCCGGAAGCGCGCTGTCCGAAGGTTTTGATGTAGCCGTATCTGATGTATCAGTACCGGGATCCTTCGGATCGTCAGGCTTTACGGGTGCCTTGGGTGAAGGCAGTCTGTCGATGTATGCGACGTCGAGATCAACATCACCGCTGATACCGGGTACTCTGCCATGGGAGTTGACCTGCCACATGTAGTAGTCACCCTTGTAAGAAGACTTTGAAACCCAGTGAGCCATCCAGATAGACAGGTTGTTCTTGCCCTTGTTCATTTTATTTATCGAAGGGCTCCATGTGCCTTCAAGCCTTGATTTGCTGCCGTAGATCGATGCGGAGTAGCCTGCCTTCTCGACTTCCTCCTCAAAGATGGCGACCATCTTGTTGAGATCGGCATCGATGTGCTTGTTCATTTCCTTAGTCGACCACTTATTGCTCTTGTGTGCGCGCTTGTAGTAATCGAAGTTCTCCCAGTCAAATGCGATCGGGAAATCGATCTCCTTCTGATCAAGCTTGCACTTCTTGATCATGTCCTGGGTATATTTGCGCATGTTCTCCTCTGTGTAGTCACACGTGAAGAAGTACAGACCTACCTTGAGACCTGCAGCTTTTGCATCCTTGTAATACTGCTCAAACTTGGTGTCAGGAGCATTGCACCAGACATATTTCTTCTTTGTCTTATCGTAATAGTTGTTTCTAACATAGCAGCGGAGGATAACGAATTCGCAGCCTGCAGCCTTGACCTTCTTGAAATTGATGTCGCCCTGATACTTGGAAACATCAATGCCGACCATAGTCTTTGATGTCTTGTGATCAGCCTTGAAATCCGCGAACTTCAGCACCGGATTGCCGTTGACCAGATATGAAGATGTATACTTGCTCTTCATACCGTTAACGTCACCCGGGGCTTCAGAGCCCTTCGGAACTATGACGCACTGGAGCGCCATTATGTAGTACTTGTATTTTTCGGTTCCTGAGCTCTCGCCGTTCTTTGCCCAGCCGAGCCAGCCCTTCTCTTTGACACAGGTCCTGTAATAAACATCGAAATGCTCGGCAAGTTCACCGGTAAGCCTTATCTGAACTTCCTCCATCCTCTTGCCTTTGGAGTATTTGCCGACCTTGCCGTTCTTTGTTGTCCAGCCTGTCCATGAATATCCGTCACCGCGCGCACGGTATTCGACATTTCCGGTGTATTTTGAGCCGGTTACGGTCATCTGGAGACCTTCATGCTTCTGCTTTGCACCGGATGTTACGCCTGCAACCGCGCCGTCCTTTGACCACTTTTTGCTCCACTTGTACTTGTCCCTGTACATACGGTAAGAGACTGTGGGCTGCTCTCCGAGCTGATCACGCGGAACGAGCTTGATCTGGATCTGTTCAACTCTTTTCTTCTCGCCCTGGGTTCCGGCTGCCGCGCCGTCGCTGACCCAGCCCTGATTACCCTTGTACGTCTGCATATAGGCGCTGTAAACAACGCTGTAATGCTTTGCAAGTTCGCCCGTCAGCTCGATCTTGATCGCTTCGATCTTGTACGTGCTGCCTGAACCGGCCTTCTTACCGCTTGTCTTCCATGCGGACCAGCCCTTCTTGGTACGGTAAACGCGGTAGCGGATGCCGCCTTCATATCCGGTATTGTTCTTAAAGTTAATGGTTACAGCGTAAAGATTTTTCTTTTTGCCCTTCTTGCCGATGGTAAGAACTCCATTGCTGAAAGAGCCTTTTTTGTTCCCGTATCCCTGCATACGGGCTTTGCCTGAAAGTGTATATGTCACTGCAGGCGTCGTGTTGTTCGTATCGGCATTGACCCGGGTCTCATTTAAACGCGTAAACGCGCCCACAAACGTGAACGCTATGGTTACTGCTATAACTGCCGAAGCGAACTTTTTCAGTCCGTTAAGCATATTTTTGTCTCCAATCTCTGCTTTTTTGGTATCCGCGGATTGTGAAACCATTATAACACGAGAATATTTAACTTTATTTATTTACGGGTACAGTGCCACAAAATGTCCTTAAAATCAGACAATAAAAGATCCCCCTGAAATCCAGGGGGATACTCTATTGTTTTTAAGTTTAAACGCCTATCAGAGGCCCTCTACGGAAGCGATAGCCTCGCGCATGTTTGCTTCGGATCTCTTGAGGAGCTGATACTCTTCGTCGGTCAGGCGCATGTCGATGATCTTGTCAACGCCGTTTGAGCCGATGAGTGCAGGAACGTCAAGAGTTACACCGGAAATGCCATACTCGCCGTTAAGTCTTGTGGATACTGTTCTGATGGTGTGCTCGTCTTCTGTGATACTTCTGAGAAGTGTAGCGGCACTTACAGCGATACCGTTGAAGGTAGCGCCCTTGAGCTTGATGATCTGAGCGCCGGAAGACTTTGTCTGCTGAGCGATCTCATCCTTGACATCAGGTCCGAAAGGTACGCCGATAGCTTCTGCGTACTCATCGATGCCCATACCTGCAACGTGAGTGTGGCTCCATGCAGGGAACTGTGTCTCGCCGTGCTCGCCGAGGATATATCCGTGAACGTTTCTGACGTCAACGCCGAGCTTTCTGGAGATGAGGACTCTGAAACGTGCGGAGTCGAGGTTCGTACCGGAACCGATGATCCTGCTCGAAGGAAGTCCGGACCACTCTGCAACCTTATATGTTACGAGGTCGCATGGATTGGAGATGACCATGATGACACCCTTGTTGTAGTGCTCCATGATGCTGTCTGTGATGACGTGGGCGAGCTTGACGTTCTTCTTTGCGAGGTCAAGTCTTGTTTCGCCTTCTTTTCTGGGGATGCCTGCGGTGATGATGATGCAGTCGGCATCCTTAACATCACTATAGTCACCTGCGTGAATATACATATCGCCGATGAACGGAAGTCCGTGGCTGATATCAAGTGCTTCGCCGAGCGCCTTTTCCTTATTAACATCAATGAGAACGAGCTCTGAGCAGAGCTGCTGCATAGCGATTGCGAAAGCGGTTGTTGATCCTACCGCACCTGCGCCGATAATGGCGACCTTGGTCCCTTCCTGTTTATACATAAGCTTAAACCCCCTTGTTATAGCCTTACGAATAATATCAAGAAAGGAACTTCAAATAAAGTCATTATTCGTTATGATTTTTACCCAAAAAATTGCCTTGCAGACGCCGTCAAAAGTGTATTTTGATAATTTGATAATCAAAGTTTTTGCCTGATTTTATTGGCCTGCGGGGAGATCAAAGCTCGCGGGAGTCCTGACTCGCGCAAACAAAAAGGACCGCGCCTTTCAGCGCGGCCCTCTCATTAATACCGTTAAACCGGATCACATCTCCTGAGGGAGCTCTAATGTCCTTTCAGCGTTGAGCTTCTTGCAGATCTCAACAAACTTGTCCAAAGCTACGCCGGGTACCTGCTTGTTTGAGCCTCTGACGTTGACAGCGACAGTGTTCTCGGCAGCTTCCTTGTCTCCTACTACGAGGATATAAGGATCCTTCATCTGCTTGAACTTCTTGATCTTGTCTCTCATGTTGACGTCAGTGTAATCAGCCTCAACACGTACGCCTGCGGCTACCAGAGTCTCTTCGACCTTCTTTGCATACTCGTTGTGCTCGGGCCTGATCGGTACGACTGCGACCTGGTAAGGGTTAAGCCAGAACGGGAATGCGCCCTTGAAGTGCTCTGTGATGATTCCGATGAATCTCTCGAAAGAACCGAAGATAGCGCGGTGGATGACGATAGGCATCTTCTGTGCGCCGTCCTTGTCAACGAAAGTAAGCTCGAAGTTGTGAGGGAGCTGGAAGTCGAGCTGGACTGTTCCGCACTGCCACTCACGGCCAAGAGCGTCCTTGATCTGGAGGTCGATCTTCGGACCGTAGAACGCACCGTCGCCCTCGTTGATCTCGTAGTTGCCGTCGCCGTACTTCTCGTCGAGGATCTCCTTGAGTGCCGCCTCAGCCGCATTCCAGGACTCGAGATCGCCCATGTAGTCCTCAGGTCTTGTTGAGAACTCAGCGCGGTATGTGATACCAAACGTCTTGTAGATCTCGTCTGCGATAGCGATTACATCCTTGATCTCATCCTTGATCTGATCGGGTGTGACGAACGTATGGTCATCATCCTGACGGAATTCCTGAACTCTGAACAGACCGTTCATCTGACCGGACTTCTCTTTTCTGTGGAGAACGTCATATTCGCTGTAACGGATAGGAAGTTCCTTATAAGAATGCATCGTGCGCTTATAAGACATCATTGCGTTAGGGCAGTTCATAGGCTTTGCTGCCATGGTGTCCTCAGCGTCAACGGAATACTTTTCCGCCGTCTCGTCGCTCTCGACTGCAGCACAAGCATTAACGCCCTTTGTGATTCCCGGAACGATGAACATGTTGTTCTGATAGTGTGCCCAGTGACCTGAGATGAGCCAGAGCTTCTTATTGTTGATAAGAGGCGCGGAGATCTCCGTATATCCGTGCTTGAGCTGGATCTCACGGGAATACTTCATGAGTTCCTGATAGAGGACCCATCCCCTCGGGAGCCAGTAAGCCATGCCCGGAGCAGTCTCACGGAACATGAACAGGTCAAGCTGCGTTCCGATCTTCTTGTGGTCTCTTTCCTGTGCTTCCTTGAGCCATGCAAGGTGAGCCTTGAGCTCGTCCTTGGAAGGGAAAGCGAAAAGATATATTCTCTGCAGCTGATCCCTCTTCTCATCGCCTCTCCAGTAAGCGCCCGAAACATTCTTGATCTTGAATGCTGCGCTGAAGAGCTCCTGTGAATTGTCTACGTGGGGACCGCGGCAAAGATCGATAAAATCATCGCCGGTGTTGTAAGTTGAGATTACCTCGCCCTCGGGCAGATCGTTGATAAGCTCGGTCTTGAACTTCTGATCCTTGAAGATCTCAAGTGCTTCAGCCCTGGAAAGCTCCTTGCGGGTCCAGTCCTCACGGCGCTTGATGATCTCATGCATCTTCTCTTCGATTGCGGGAAAATCTTCTTCGGTGACTGCTCTCGGCAGGACGAAATCATAGTAGCATCCGTCTTCGATCTCAGGTCCGATTGCGTACTGCACCTCTTTACCGAAGATCTCGATCACGGCCTTTGCCATGATGTGAGCAAGAGAGTGACGGTACACCTTCATTACTTCTTCTTTTTCCATTGTAAAACCTCCTCCAGAGTTTTATGCACAGAACCGCTGTGCAGAGTATTTGAGCATTTTAACAAAAGAAAAGCTGTTTTTCCACATAAAACGCCCTTTTTTCAGGGATTTTCGACTTTCTTTTCAAAGGATTTCCTGATTTTTGCTCTGAACAGGCCGATTTAGGACACTTTTCAGGTAAAAACAGGTGAATTTACCTAAAAAGTGCTCTAAAAGAGCTCTGACAGGACACTTTTCAGGTAAACAGGGCACCCGTCCCTGCCACCGCCGCGCCCGCCAAACAAAAAGGCCGCCCCGGGGCGGCCCTCATGCACAAAAAGCGTATTAACCGATCAAGCCCTCGAAAAACGCCTTCGGCTTGAATCCAAGTGACTGCTCGACTACCTCGCCGCCCTTGAAAAGAAGCACTGTCGGGATGCTCTGCACGCTGTATTCGGCTGCGAGCTCGTCTTCCTCGTCAACATTGACCTTGCCGACCTTGACCTTGCCGTCGTACTCTTCCGCAATCTGGGAAATGACGGGGCCGAGCATCTTGCAGGGACCGCACCAGGGTGCCCAGAAATCCACTAATACGGGCATGTCTGACTCTAATACCTCGGTCTTGAAGTTATCAACTGTAAGTACTATTTCTGCCATAGTTTTGCACTCCTTTCAGATTGATTTCGTTCTATAGCATAAGTATAGTTGGTACGGAAAACTTATCAAGTACGCAGAATTAACACATCTGGTAAGGAAATTATTACTATGACCAAAACAAAGACAAAAACAGAAGGCGATTCAACGATGCTCTGCGAGAGCATTACCGGAAAGGGCTGCGGCCTAAAAAAGATCCTTGGGATCATCGGCGGCAAGTGGAAGATCCTGATCCTTTGCTACATCGATGCCAAGGAGGTAGGGCGTTTCGGCGAGATGCGCAAGACCATTTACGGCATCACCAATACGATGCTGGCGTCATCTCTCAAGGAAATGGAAACTGACGGGCTTGTAGAAAGACATCTTTATGACGAGATGCCGGTAAGGGTCGAATATACGCTGACTGAAAAAGCAAAATCCCTTATTCCGATCCTCCTCGAGCTCAAACAGTGGGGCGAGGTCAATCTGTGAATATAAAAAATTAATGAATTTTGACTATTAGTAAAAAAGATAAAAGAAAGACTAAATTTAGCCTTAAATTTTTAAAGTTTACTTAAACTAAGCTCCGTATAATCATCACAGCTAGTAATTTGCGAGGTAATAAACAACATGGCAAGAAGGAAAAAGGTTAAGAAATCAACGATTGTAAAGATCGTAGTCATTGCAACGATCGTCACGGGAGCTGCCGCAGCAGGCATCATCTACGCCAAGAAATACGTTTCAAAGCGTTTTGCCGACACAAAGCAGTCTTACATTTCCGCTGAGGCAACCATCTCCGATCTGAGCACAAGAGTCTCCGGCACAGGTTCTCTTGCGGACTCTGACACGGAAGACTACGATGTTCCCGAAAACGTTGACATCGATGAGGTTGTCGTAGAAGTCGGCGACAAGGTCGAAAAGGGCCAGACACTGGCAAAAATCAACACAAATTCAGTCCTGTCAGCAATGTACGAAATACAGGCCAAGATCGATGCGATCGACAAGCAGCTTCAGAAAGCTTCCGAGCAGAAAGCCGCAACG
>JAILIB010000089.1 GCA_024695505.1 Saccharofermentans sp. | reverse complement strand
TGAGGCGATCATCGAGGGACAGCCTGAGTATTCGGCTCCCGAAAAGGACTATTGGGAAGACGAGGTGATACTTGTTACCAGCGGTTCAACTTCCAAGCCCAAGATAATCTCACACAGCGGAAGCACCATCTGCAAGCAGGTCGAGCTCTCGGCAGATATCGTAAAGATGAATCCGGCGATCCAGTATAACGTTCAGCTTGCGATCAAGAACCTTGCTTTCCTGCCGTTCTATCACATCTTCGGTCTGGTGGCGCTTCTTTTGTGGTTCACTTTCTTCGGCAGATGCTTAGTATTCCTGCCCAAGTACGATGTCGATTCGATCCAGCTCGTATGCAGGAGGATCGGAGTTACCCATTTCTTCGCTATTCCGCTCGTCTGGAACAAGACTGTCGCCGCTCTTGAGGCTGAGGTCGCCAAGCAGGGCAAGACCAAGGCTTTCAATAAGGCGATAGACTTCTCCAATAAGCTCCAGAACGTTTTCCCGCTGATCGGAGCTACCATTGCGAGGGGCATTATCTTTAAGAAAGTTAGAAGACAGCTCTTAGGTGAGAAGCTCAGATTCCTTATCTCCGGCGGCGGCTTCATCCAGCCCAGGACATTGGAAGTACTTAACGGCCTGGGCTATTCGATCCATAACGGATACGGCCTGACCGAGTGCGGTATCGTTTCTGTTGAGCTTGCCAAAAAGCCCAAGTACAGAAATGAGGGCAAGGTCGGAAAGATCTTCTCCAACATTGCTTATAAGCTTTCTGACGAAGGCGAACTCCTTATCCCGAACGATCACTCGATGCATGGAATGTACGTTGACGGCGTTTTCCATAAGAACGATCAGGAATATTACGCGACAAATGATTTCGTAAAGATCGACGAGAAGGGGAGACTTGGCATCGTCGGAAGAAAAGACGACGTTATCATCGGACCTAACGGCGAAAACATCTCGCCTGAGGAGATAGAGTCCAGGATCAGCAAGGGCGCTTATTCTTCAATGGCGCTTGTTTATGCAAAGCTCCCCGGAACTGAAAACAAGCAGATGATCCTGGTCCTTTCGGACAACGGCAAGCTTGGTGCATTCGAGCTTACAACGTCTCTCAAGGGCGTTTATAATTCGATCTCAACGCTCTCCATGATCGAGCGTCCTTCAAAGGTCGTAAGCCTCATCGGAGCAATGCCCGAGAACCTGAAGGGTGTTGACAGAAGGGCACTTGTTGCAGGCCTTGAGGAAGGAAAACTTTTCGTTACCGAATGCTCCGATCCTTCGGATGAGGAGATCAAGCGTATCAGGACTGATGAATACATCAAGCTGATCGATACCGTTTGCGGCGTGTTTGCCGAAGTTCTCGATAAGGACAGGAGCGAGATAACAGAGACGTCTAACTTCGTTGCATTGGGCGGCGACAGCATGCAGTACGTCGAGCTCCTCAGTAAAGCCGGCGAGAAGACCGGCCATCCGATCCAGATGACCGAGACGCCGCTCATTACGCCTATGGCGATCGCCGATTACATCATCACCAGCGCCAAGCCTGAGAAGGATGTAAACTGATGTTTCTTGTAAGATGGTATCTGATCATTACGAGCATAATCCCTGCGCTTCTCTTTTTCGGAATCAAGAGATACTTTCTGCGCGCTAAGAAAAAGCTTGATTATAAGGGCCCGATCATCGCGGCGCTCAACCACACTTCGTTTCTTGACTATGTCTGCGCGCTCCTGGCATTCCCGGGCAAAAGGATGTACGTGCTTGTTTCCGCCAAGTTCTATGATTTCAATCCCGTCCTTACGTTCCTCGTAAAGGCGATGGGCGTCATCAGGGTTGACGCGGTCAGCGGAAACATGGACGCGGTCAACAAGGCGATCAAGCTCCTGAAGGACGGCAAGAACATCCTGATATTCCCTGAGGGACATATCGAGACTGAAGGAAAGCTTCTTGATTTCGGTCAGGCGGCAGCGCTCATGAGCCTTGGCTCAGGCGCTCCTATCATCCCCGTTTACCACAACGGCAAGATCGGTCCGGGCAAGCGCGACAAGATGTTCATCGGCGATCCTATTTTCCCGGACAATTATATTATCAATGAAGAAACGCTCCAGGACCAGGCTAAGAGCCTTACAAAGGACTTAAGGGACACCATCGAGAAGTACAGGCAGTTCTATCTCGACAACTTCTATGAGGCTGAAGGCAAGAAGCCCAAGAAGCACAAGCATTCCGATTTCCTTTATAACTTCGTGAAGATCACCGCTTATCCTGCCATCTGGGCGTTCATGCACCCGAAGTTCGTTTTCGAGAACGGTATGGCAAGGGGAACGCTTTACAGACAGAAGGGCATGCTCATCGTCAGCAACCACTCCTGGTGGATCGATGCGCCTTTTATGTACTATGTTTTCTTCAAGCTTTCGCCCAGATGCATAGCCGCTCAGGATGTTGCCAACATCAATAAGTCCTGGAGATTCTTCGAAAAGACCATGGGATGCATACTTTTGGACCGTTCCGGCTTTGACTGGGGCGCGATAAGGACATGCATGGACTGCCTCAAGGACGACATACCGCTCGTTGTATTCCCTGAGGGCCACATGAACTACGATGACAAGCTCCTTCCGTTCATGAACGGAGCCGTCATGATGGCGCTCATGACGGGGGTTCCCGTAGCGCCCGTTTACATGCATACGACATACAAAGGATTTAAGAAGCAAGTCTATGTAATAGGCGAGTTGATTAGATTTGACAGGAATTCGCAAATGCCCGATAATAACTCCGTTAATCTTGCAAATGAGCTTTTATACAACAAGCTTACTGAGCTCAGGCAGATCGCGATACGCGAATCTTCGCCCAAGTTCAACAGGGAAGTTGCACAAGCCAGAAAGCAGATGAAGGCCAACTTGGAGCGCGTCAATATTCAGATAAAAGAGGCGGCTGAAAAGAAGGCCCGCAAAGCGGCAGGAGGGGATAAGGATGCTTGAAGAACTTTATAATGTCATCAGCGACAGTTATAAGCAGATGAACCGCGAATTTGAGACCCCGTTATCAGAGATAAGCGAAACCACTTCACTTAAGGATCTCGACATGGATTCCGTTTCTTTTGTTGTCATCATGATGAATATCGAAGATAAGATGAACGTACGTCTCAATATGGACGGATCGTCTGCTTTTCAGACAGTAGGCGACGTCTTAAGAGCGATCGAAGAAGCCAAAAAGAATCAATAAAATACAAAGGAGAACAAAGATGGGTGAATTTGTAATTCTTACAGACAGCTCAACCGACATGACAAAGGACTTGAGGGAGAGATTCGGCATTACCGATTACCTTCCCGGAATCGTCGTTCTTCCCGATGGCAAGAAAGAAGATTCGACTCTTGACTGGGAGCTTATGAGTCCTGATGAGTACTACGGGAGCATGACGAAGGACGCCATCTACACAACAGGTATCAAGAACATCGAGGTTCAGGAAGAGTTCTTCGAGAAATACCTCAAGCAGGGATATGACATCCTCAACATCTCGCTTTCTTCAGCGCTTTCCGGCACATACAGCCAGTGCAAGGTCGCTGCAGAGAACATGATGAAGAAGTATCCTGACAGAAAGATCATCGTAGTCGACTCCGTCAGATATTCAGGCGGTCTGGGCCTCCTCGTTTCTTATGCAGGCGAGATGAAGCAGCAGGGCAAGTCAATGGAGGAGATCGCTGACTGGCTCAATACAAATAAGTACAGGGTTCACCAGATGGGTACGGTTGACGACCTTAACTTCCTCAAGAGATCTGGCCGTGTTTCCAACATTGCAGCTTTCATGGGCGGCCTCATCAATATCAAGCCTATGGCTGAGTGCGACCGTAAGGGCATGAACACCGTTATGGGCAAGGTCACGGGCTACAAGAAGATGTTCGCGGCTTCCATCGAATACATGAAGAGAACCATCGAGCCGAATCCGAAGAGGATCTTCGTTTCTCACACTTTCCGTAAGGCTCAGTGGATCCAGATGCAGGATCTCATCAAGGAGAACTTCCATCCCGAAGAGATCATCGCAACACGCGTAAATATGGCTAACGGCACGGCTATCGGCCCCGGCATGATCGTCGCTTTCTATCTCGGAAACGAGATCTCCGAAGGCCTTGTAGAAGAGACCAAGATCTTCAACGAAGTCAAGGCAGGCTTATGACGCCCGTTCAGATCGTCATTCTCATTGCCGCGATCGTCGTATTCATAGCGCTCAGCGGATTGATATTCATGTGGATATACGTTTGGGGTATTGCTAAAAAGCAATACTCCGAAATGTTTATCCGCACTTCAAAGGACAAGTGGGCCAGAGGCAACAGCTGTCCCGAGAACGAAGAGCATTCCGTCATGTTCAATACCGGCATGAAGTGGGGCGAAGAGAACGCTTCGTATAAGGAAGATATTGAGATCACGAGCAAGGACGGCCTCAAACTTAAAGGCGAGTATTTCAATTTCGGATATGACAGGGCAGTCCTCATCCTGGCGGGAAGGGCTGAAACAGTGCTCTACTGCTACTATTTTGCAGACGTGTTCCAGAAGGCAGGCTGCAACGTTATCGTTGTCGACCCCAGAGCGTGCGGTTTAAGCGAAGGCATCTACACGACCGCAGGCATGAAAGAGGGCGAGGACGCTGCTCTCTGGATCGACCATATCCATGAGAAGTACGGGATCGAAAAGTTCTACATCCACGGCATCTGCGTCGGCTCAGCCGAGGCAATATATGTCGCGGCAGCCCACCAGCCTTATCTCAAGGGCATTATCCTTGAAGGACCTTACAGCGCTTTCTATAAGGTTCTCCTGATGAGGACCAGAAATCACGGCAAGCCGACTTTCCCCGTATGCATACAGATGGCTTTGCTTTACAAGAAGCTTGCCGGAGTAAACGTTTTCAAGAACAAGCCGATCGAAGAGATCAAGAAGGTAGAAGTTCCTGCTCTGTTCCTCTGCGGAAGAGAGGACAAGAGCAACAGTCCGGACGATTTCGAGCTCATCTACAATGCATGCGGAAGCAAGCAGAAGAAATTCGTCTGGTTCGATCATGGTGCACATTCTCACTTAAGAATAGTAAACTTGGAGAAGTACGATCAGGAAGTTACCCGGTTCCTTAACGGTTAAAGGAAGGAGGACACTATGAGTTTTGCCATCATCACTGATTCCACGAGCGACCTTACAAAAGCGCTGAGAGAGCAGTACGACATTGATTACTGCAAGATGGAGTTCTCTTTGGAGGACAAGACCTATAGGGCCTCTCTTGACTGGGACGAGATCTCCTCTTCCGACTTCTACAATTCCATGAGGGAAGGCAAGAGATATAAGACCGTCCAGGTTCCCGTAAAGACCTTTGACGAGAAGTTCAGGGAACTCCTTTCAAAAGGAGAGGACATTCTCTACATCGCTTGTTCATCAGGCCTTTCCGGCTCGGTCAATTCCGCAGTGGTTTTGGCGGGCGAATTAAGATCCGATTTCCCGGACAGAAAGATCGTCTGCATCGATTCGCTTATCAGCGGACTTGGCCAGGGTTCAATGGCCATCAAGGCCGCACGAATGAGGGACGATGGCAAGACAATCGATGAGACGGCGGCCTGGATCGAGGAACACAAGCTGTTCTTCAATCAGTATGGTACGGTCGAAAGCCTTGACTATCTTAAGGCTGCGGGCCGCGTTACCGCTTCTTCGGCTTTCTTCGGAAACCTCTTTTCCGTTAAGCCGATACTCATTTCAGACTTGGAAGGTCATAATCTCGCAGTCAAAAAGGTTAAGGGCAGAAAGTCCTCTTTAGACGAACTCGCGCAGATGACCGCAAAGTATATTGAAAACCCGCTTGAACAGACCATCTATGTCGGTCATGCCGATGACGAGGCTGCAGCAAACGCGGTTTCGGAAAAAATAAAAGAGCTTATCCCCGGAGCTGTAACGAGCCATTATGTGATCGGCCCGATCGTCGGCGCTTCCGTGGGTCCCGGAACGATAATCGTTTTCTATTACGGGAAACATAAGAAGGAACAGTTGAATGGAAATTAACATCATCAAAAAGATGCTTCTTGCAGGCAGCAAGAACATCCTTGATAACAAGCAGACACTTAATGACATGAACGTTTTCCCGATCCCTGACGGCGATACGGGAACCAATATGGACAAGACGATGCAGGGCATCGTTAAAGTCCTCATGGAAATAGGGGACAGGGATCTGACTCCTATGGATTTTGACGATCTCTACAAGAGCGCTCTGATGAATTCTCAGGGCAATTCAGGCGTAATCCTCTCTCAGTGGCTCAAGGGCTTCCTGAAAGCATTAAGAGACGAGACGGAGCTTGATCCGGGCAACCTTGATGCTGCTTTTATCGGCGGTACGCAGTCCGCTTATTCTTCTGTAGCAGACCCCGTTGAAGGCACATTCCTTACAGTCTGCAGGGAAGCTCAGGAAGAAGCTGAGGACCAGTTCGATGAGGACACGACGGTTTATGATTTCATGAAGAACGTTGTTGACGCTGCTTCCGAATCCCTGAAGCACACGCCTGACAAGCTTCCTATACTCAAGGAATATGATGTCCTGGACAGCGGCGGAATGGGTTTCCTCTGCCTTGTCACAGGTATGTTTACTGCTTTGGATGAAGACTTCAAATACGATTTCTCCGAATTTGAGTCACTCAAGCCTTCGTTCTCGGCAAACGGCACTCTCGGTTCTACTTCTTCCGGTGAGGAGTTCGGCTATTGCACCGAGCTCATCGTACATATCGATGACGACAAGCTCAAAGGCTTCAATCCCGACAATGTAAGGATCGATATGAACAGCTTCGGTAATTCTCTCGTTCTGGTCCAGGACGGAAATGACCTGAAGATCCATATCCACACGCTCAAGCCTGAGGATGTTCTCGCATACTTCCACAAGTTCGGCGAGTTTAATAAGCTCAAGATCGAGAACATGACATTGCAGCATCACGAGAATTTCCTGGCCGCAACTCAGGACTGCGCGATCGTTGCAGTCGCAGACGGTGAGGGAATGGAGGAACTCTACAGGTCTTTGGGCGTAAAAGAGATCATCAGGGGCGGCCAGTCTGACAACGTTTCCGTCCAGAACATGCTCAACGCCTGCAAAAAGGCTTCCGCAAAGCATGTTATCCTGCTTCCGAACAACAAGAATATAATCATGACGGCCGAAAAGGTCAGAGAGCTCTCTACTGAGTCAGTCATCCATATCGTTCCCACACGCTCAATGGCTGAAGGCTATTGCGCGCTCTCGCTGATCGACAGCTCGGCTTCTTACGAGACGATCGAAAAGACTATGCTCGAATCGCTCAAAGGCGTTCACACGGGATTCGTCTCTGTAGCCGACAAATCGGGTGTTTATAACGGCATTGACGTCAAAGCGGGCAACCACATCGGCGTTTTGGACGATGACGTCATCGTTTGCAGCGCTTCCGACACGATCACAGCGCTCAAGGATCTGACAAAGAGCATTCCCGGAATCGCTGAAGCAGAGTCGGTAACCATCTTTGCAAGTACTTACGTCATTGAATCTTCTGTTAAGAACGATGAATACGTTCTCAAAAACTTCTGTCCTGATGCCGAGATCAACGTCACATACGGCGGACAGGGCATTTACGACTTGGTGGTGCTTTATCAGTGAAGAAGTTGATCTTAGACCTTTCAGGCGGCGACAATTCCGCATCGGTGATCTGTGAAGGAGCTTTCAGGGCTCTTTCTGACAATGCCGATCTTTTCGTCACCTTCGTAGGTCCAGAGAAGGATTATTCAGAAGTTATTGCTTTCCATGCTGATCTCAAGGACAGGTTCGACCTTATCCCTTGCGAAGAAGTGCTCACAAATGAAGACAACCCTATGCTCGCTGCAAAACCCGGCGCCGGCTATACGATGTCAGTCGCTTTGGAGACGCTTTCCAAGACGGAAGGCCCTGCGGCTGTGATCAGCGTTGGCAACACGGGCGCCCTGATAATCGCATCGGTAATGAAGATTGGTCTCGAAAAGGGCTGCAAGAGGCCCGTTCTCGCGGCACTCCTGCCTTACGGAATAACAGAGCGCGTCTGCCTTGTAGACTGCGGTTCGTCTTTGGAGCCCACGCCCGAGGAAATGCTCTCTTTCGGCGTTTTGGGCTCAAAACTGATGGAGTCACGCGGGATTGCTTCACCCAAGGTCGCTCTTATGAACGTCGGCAGGGAAGACTGCAAGGGTACAGAGTCCCTGGTCGGCGCATTTAAGCTTTTGAAAGAATCCGGACTCAATTTCATCGGAAACATAGAACCCGATAATCTTTTGACGGGTGAGGCTGACGTTGCCGTATCTACCGGCTTGGTCGGAAACGCTTTGCTAAAGGGCAATGAGAGCGCAGGAACGCTGGTTGCCGACAGCATCCGCAAAGGCCTTGAACAGCGACTATCCGGCGATTCCCTAAAGGCAGCTTTGGAAGTCCTGAAAGAGAACGAATGCCTGTATCAGTACAATGAGTACGGCGGCGCGGTCATCTTGGGCATCAGGAAGCACGTGGTCAAAGCACACGGCAAAGCGGACGCTCAGACCATCTACAGCTGCATAAATCAGGCAATAATGTCTATTTAAGACATAATTATTTGATTTACAAAACATTCCTTAAAAGTTATAATTTAGCGATTCTTTATTTTGTGAGGTGGTTTTATGAAAACTTGTTTTTCAACACTCGCTTGCCCGGACTTTACGTGGCAGGAGATCTACTCGATGGCAAAGGATTTCGGTTTTGACGGAATCGAGATCAGAGGACTGGGACAGGATATCTTCTCAGTCAAAGCAGCACCTTTCACAGATAAAGAACTACCTAAGACCATCGCAAAACTAAAGGACCTAAAGCTTACAATTCCCTGCCTTTCATCAGGCGAGCCCGTAAATAACCTTGAGACCAAGGACAAGGCTATCGCTGAGATCAGGGCATACATCGAGCTCGCAAACAAGCTCGGCACATCTTTCATCCGTGTTTTAGGCGACAGGAACCCCGCTCCCGAGAAGGAAATTGACGATAACGTAGTCATTTCCATAATGAGAGAGCTCATTCCTTACGCTGAAGAGATGAACGTTACTCTCCTCATCGAGACAAACGGCGTTTACGCAGACACGAAGAGGCTCAAGAAAGTCCTTGACGAGATCAATAACCGCAAGGTCGCTGCCCTCTGGGACATGCATCACCCTTACAGATTCATGGGCGAGCAGCCTGAAGAGACCGTTGCCAACCTCGGCGAGTATATCAAGCACGTTCACGTTAAAGACTCCGTAATGGTTGACGGCAAAGTCGCTTATAAGCTCATGGGAGCTGGCGACATGCCTCTCAAGGCAATGTTCGATTCTCTCCAGGCGATCGATTACATCGGATACATTTCACTCGAATGGGTCTACAGATGGTCCCAGAACCTTGAAGGCGCTGGCATCGTCGTACCCCAGTTCGCCGGCTACATGGAGACATACCGTCCGAAGGAGAAGAAGTTTGAGCTCCAGACGGATAAGAGGGGAACAGGATATTACCCTTGGCCTAAGGAAACACTGATCGATCTTACGTTCCCGGACGTTCTCGATAAGATCTGTGAGCTGTTTCCTAACCAGTATGCTTTCCGCTACACAGAGCTCGACTATACAAGAACATATCCTGAGTTCAGGAACGACGTCGATAACCTTGCGCGCGCATTCCTCGCAATGGGTTGCAAGAAGGGCGACCACATCGCCATCTGGGCAACCAACGTTCCCCAGTGGTATCTGACGTTCTGGGCAGCAACCAAGATCGGCTGCGTCCTCGTAACGGTCAACACCGCATACAAGATCCACGAGATCGAATATGTGCTCCGCCAGTCCGATAAGTGCACCCTCGTAATGATCGACAGGTACAAGGACTGCGACTATATGCAGATCATCAATGAGATCTGCCCCGAGCTTGCGGCATCAGAACCCGGTAAGCTCGAAGCTGCAAGGCTTCCTGTCCTGAAAAACGTTATCACATGCGAATCAAGAGTTCCGGGGTGCTTCCACTGGGATGATCTCCCGGCTCTTGCCGAGACTGTTCACTACAGCGAGGTTGAGAAGATCCGCCGCACGATCGACAAGCACGACGTCTGCAACATGCAGTACACATCAGGTACCACAGGATTCCCCAAGGGCGTTATGCTTACACACTACAACGTTGTAAATAACGGTAAGGCGATCGGTGACTGCATGGATCTCAGTAACTTCGACCGCATGATGATCCAGGTTCCTATGTTCCACTGTTTCGGTATGGTCCTTGCCATGACGGCATCTGTTACGCATGGTGTTACGATGTCACCTATCACGGCATTCTCACCTCGAAAAGGACTCCACTGCATCAACCAGGAGAAGATCACATGCTTCCACGGCGTTCCTACGATGTTTATCGCGATGCTCGGTCACGAGAATTTCCCCAAGACTGATTTCTCGCATATGAGGACAGGCATCATGGCAGGTTCGCCTTGCCCCATCAAGACGATGGAAGAAGTTATCGAGAAGATGCATATGCCCGAGATCGTTATCACTTACGGTCAGACAGAGGCATCTCCTGCTACAACAATGAGCAAGACTACAGATACGATCGAGCAGCGTGTTAATACTGTCGGTCCTTCCATCTTCGGCGTTGAGACGAAGATCGTAGATCCCGAGACAGGTCTCGAGTGTCCTGACGGAGTACCCGGCGAGTTCTGCGCACGCGGATACAACATCATGAAGGGTTACTACAAGATG
>JAILIB010000040.1 GCA_024695505.1 Saccharofermentans sp. | reverse complement strand
CAGATATCTTCTGATCTTTTCTTCGATTATCCTTGTGTTCAAAGGATGCTTTTTCGTCTCCGTTGTGATTATCAGCTTTCTTTCGTCAAAGTCCTTGTTCATAGTGTATTTGTTGAGTTTTCTGACGTTGTTGTCAGCATAGGCTGCGTCATCCAGCATTCCCAAATGTTCCCAGTAGTAATTTTGGCGAAGTCTCACATTCAGGCATTTGAAATCCGGTGCTGCTACCAAAATACCGTCCTCATAGACGGGAAATTCATAAAGGTAGGGAATGTTGTGTCTTGCAAGTGTATCCGCGATTATAACTTCAGACTTCGACCTGACGCGTTCGCCTTTTGACGTATAGAATTCAGGATCTTCTGCTTTGAATCCCAATTTCCTGTACGGCTGTTCAAGCCACTGCTTAACGTACTCTTCGTCTGTAATAAACTCGTTTGTTACCAATGATTTCCGCGGCGCACTGAGTTTTTCATACACTTTCAACGGGGCATTCGGATCGTATTTCTTGAGAAATTGTTCAATGGTTTTCAACTGTTCTTCAAGCACCTCAAGCAGACGGATGTCGTAGTCTTTCTGGGCAAGCTTTTTTGCGGTGGGGAGTTGTTTTCTTGGCAGGTAGGTGCCTCTACCTTTCATCGAATCATCCTTAAGATAATACTGATATTGTTTGCCTTTGCTTTCAATTTGAACTTTTCCCGAGGGGGCATGTGAAAGCCGTCTTTTTAAGTCTTTAATCGCTTTTTTCATCTGTTCTTTTTGTTGTGACAATTCAAACAATGCTGAATCGGTGTTTATAGACAGCATATTTGTTCCTCTTTTCACTGAGAATGATTTTTACCGTATGGATTTTAAGAGAAAGAATCTATACGGTAGATTTCAATGTGTTTAGTCAAAAAAACAAATAAAACTACCGTATGAATTGAAGGAAGACATTTTTATACGGTAGATAATTCCTTTCAATAAGGAAAAAGTGTTGAAAATTACCGTATAGAATTGTTACTTAGAGTTTTATACGGTATTCATTAGGGATCAAAGCTTAGAAAGGGTTAATATCTGCCGTAAGAATCATGATTATAAAAATATATACGGTCGCGTTAGATTTGTGTATTGCTATTATCTAATGCCTGGCCAACTATTATCAACTGATTTGCCAAAAATTGGGACTTTTTCGCTAAAAATGGGACTCTTTTATAGATGGGAAAGCATAAAAAAGGGACTGCCGGAGCAGTCCCTTTGAAGTTTGCTTGTTCAGCTCATTAACGGATTGAGCTTGCGATGCCTGCGATGATTCCGATCGTGTAGATGAGAAGGTAGAGCGTCATGAAGCCGCCGAATGCGAGGCCGCCGATGGAGAGGTACTTGCCGATCCTGACCTTAACAGGATAAGTACCGTAAGTCTCCTGATACTTCTTGCACTTGCCGAGTCCCATGGGGCCGAAAACGAGGCCGAGGAAGCTGAGGAAGAAGGTGCAGGAGAATGCTGCTGCGAGGATGCCGGTTGTAAGGCAGCTCTTTTCTTCTTCGGGATTGCCTGCAGCGGGAGCTGCGTAAACAGGTGCAGCCTGGGGCTGAGGAGCATAAGCATAAGCTTCGGGCTGAGGTGCAGGTGCGGGAGCGGGTGCGGGTGCAGGCTGAGCTACGGGCTGAGCAGTGGGAGCTGCAGCTACGGGTGTACCGCAGTTAGGGCAAAAAGCATTGCCGTCTTCAAAACTGGTTCCACAATTAGTGCAAAACATAATCTTTCCTCCATGTAGGTAGGACGGATCGGACCGTCTTATTTAGTCGATTAAACACGACAAACTTATTTTATCATTGAAAAATTGGAATTAAAATATAAAATTATCTAGTGTGCTTATATTTTAAATAAAGAGGTTTAGATGAAGACGGCGGTTCTGTTGCCAGTTTACAATCCTGACGTCAAATTCCCTGCTTTGGTCCGAGAACTGAAGGATAGAGGATTTGTCGTTGTCGTTTGTAACGACGGCAGTGCTGAAAAATTCGATCCGATCTTTAACGAGATCAAGGACGAAGTCTATTACGTAACCTATAACACCAACAAAGGCAAGGGATATGCGCTGAAGCGCGGTTTTGAGTTCATCGGTAACAATCTTGCTGATGAAGTCTCATATGTCGTTACCGCAGATGCGGACGGGCAGCACGCGATCGATGATATCGTAAGGGTTTCGCAGCTCGTACAGAAGTCTGAAGGCATCGTCTTGGGTATGAGGGACCTTTCCGAGCATATTCCGGTCAAATCCAGGATAGGCAATGACCTTTCCAAGACCGTTTACACCATCATCACGGGCGTTTACTTAAGGGATAACCAGTCAGGACTCAGGGGATTCCCTGTAAGGCTTATGAGCTGGCTTTGCGATATCCCGGGGAACAAGTACGAATATGAGCTTAACGTTCTCGTCACGGCGCATAAGGAAGGCATTCCGATCGCGGGTATCGACATAAAGACCATTTACGAAAACAACAATAAGAACACGCATTTCAAGCCTATCAAGGATACCGTCAGGATTCAGGGATCGCTCCTGTCTTACGGCCTCATATCAACGCTTGTTTATACGCTTTACATCTTAGCGGTGGCCATCATCTCATGGTTCGACATACCGCATTTCTACATCTGGACCGCGGCAATGTTCGTATGGGTGACGGGAATGCACGCCGTTTTGAATGTTTTCTCGGCAGGCATAAGACACCGTCAGAAGATCAGCGTTATCTATTACATCACGGGCGCGATCAAGTACTGCATCGCGACGCTCATCATGCTCCTGTTCGATTTCCAGGGGTGGTTCATCGTGCTGGGCGCGTTTTGCTCGCTTTTGGTCGTGGTAGTGTTATCATATCTTTTCGGCAGATCCGGAATAATGGGAAAGGTTTAACTTAAATGGAAAGATGCAGCAGAGAACTGGTCAGCAAGATCGTTGCTGAAGATAATCATATAAACGTTGACGGTCTCGACATCGGGATCAAGAGCATTCCTGATGACGACCGTGAGGGCGTTCTCGACAAGAGAGAGTTCTTCATAAGGAACGCGATACTGACTTTTCAGAAGATGACTGCAGCGCCTTTCAAGTTCTCCGTCGAGGGAATGAGGGCTACTACCAAGACGCAGTGCTTGGACTGCTGCAGTGTTGAGATCAAGGACAGCAGCTTTGAGATTGAGTCAGAGGGAAGAAAAGTCCTCGTATATAGATATGACAGGGCTGATTCCGTCGGGAAGACAAGACCCGTTCTCATCTACATTCACGGCGGTTCCTTCATGGCGAGCAGCGCGAAATTCTATGAGCAGCCCTGCCGCTTTACCGCTGAGCAGACCGGATGCGTCGTTCTCAATATCGAATACGGACTTGCTCCCGAGTGCCGTTATCCTGCTGCGATCAACGACTGCATCAACCTTATCAATTATGTTTACGACAATGCTGAAGCTCTTGGCGTTGACAAGGAGAAGATCGGCCTTTTCGGCGACAGCGCTGGCGCAAACCTTGCCTTGGCTGCCGTTATTGACAATAAGAGCGAGGCAAAGATCTCTTATCTCGGTCTGTTCTATCCCTGCGTAGACCTTTTCTCAGGTGATCATCTCTATGATTGGAAGCTCTCCGATTATTCGATCAACGACGAACAGAAGGAGCTCATCCTTTCGAGGCTCCAGCTCGGACGCTGCGACGGACTGGGCAACGACCAGCTTATGGCGGGCATCCTTTTAAACTATACGGGCGAGCGTTATGAGGAAGTCAAAAAGGCTCCTGATGTCAGCCCTATCTATGCTGACCTTTCAAACATGCCTTTCACGGGCATTTTCTCGGCCGAGTATGACGGATTGAGGATCCAGGGCGAGTACTATGCAAGACTGCTCAAAAAGGCTGGCGTTCCTTGCAGTATCACCCGTTACAGAGGTGTTACCCATGCATTCCTCGATTACTTCGGCATAGTTCCTCAGGGAGAGGCTGCAATTCTTCAGATGTGTGGTCAGATCAAGGAAGTATGGGGGCTTGATAACTGATGTCAATGGTCGCAAAAGTAGTTACCAGGAATATCGAAGCGCTCAAGAACTCCGATCAGTCTTTTGAGACGATCTTCCGCATAATAAGGGAAAGCTTTACCAGTGAACTTTTTGCTGAGTATCTGAACAACGGTAAGATCTGCAAAGTCACATATTTCGAGTTCTGCAAGAGGGTAGATCTTTTTGCTGCCGCATTCCTTAAGAAATACGGTGCTCCTGAAGATGGCAAGGCCAGACTCGCGGGCATCTATCTTGAGAATTCGGTTGACTGGGTCGCCATCTTCTGGGGCCTTTTGAGGTCCGGGTTTAAGCCTGTGCTGCTCAACACCAGGCACAGCCTTGCAATCACTAACGACATTATCGGCGAGCTTAAGCCTGAATTCGTCATTTCTCTCGATAAGAGGGTAAACGGCGCCATAAGGCCTGAGGCGATCATCGAGGGACAGCCTGAGTATTCGGCTCCCGAAAAGGACTATTGGGAAGACGAGGTGATACTTGTTACCAGCGGTTCAACTTCCAAGCCCAAGATAATCTCACACAGCGGAAGCACCATCTGCAAGCAGGT
>JAILIB010000031.1 GCA_024695505.1 Saccharofermentans sp. | reverse complement strand
GTAGGAAAAAAGTTCGTCAGATAACGACTTTGTTTCGGCCGCTCTGCTTGCCCATATAGAGCTTCTTGTCGGCATCGGCGATCGCCTCGTTTATGCGCTTCTCGATATCATTCTCCCTGTCCGCGGAGCTCGTCATGACGTTGATGTCGGTCACGCCGAATGTCATGGTCACGGATATCCTCTGGCCGTTCCAGGGGATCTCGAGCGTGGAGATCTTGAGTCTTAAGCCGTCCAGAGCGACAAATGCGTCATCGAGGTTCATGTCTTCAAATACGAACAGGAACTCCTCACCGCCCCATCTTATCGCGGCACCATACTCATTCATGAAATCCTTGAAAAGCCTTGCAAGGACCTTGAGGACCTGGTCGCCGGCTTCGTGGCCCAGCGTATCGTTGATCTTCTTAAAGAAATCGATGTCGCCGATCGCTATGCTCATTCCGTAGTTAAAGCTGCCGTCCATTATCTTTGAAACGGTCTCAGCCATTCCGCTCTGTCTGTTGAGAAGGCCCGTCAGGTGGTCGTGCTCTGCAACGACCTTGAGCTGCCTGTTATACTGGGCAAGTTTTTTCTCTGTTTGGAGCTTGTCGTGGGTATATACGTTCAAGATTACTATCAGCGACAGGAATATCGATACGATGTTGATTATCTGGAAAGTAATGGACATGGGACGCGAAAGCGGTTCCATGGGTTCATGCGTGATGTGCCAGATGTAAAGCAGCATTCTGATAGCGAAGACCACTGTGCTCGCGAGCATCTTATCCTTAAAGGACATGTAAGATCCGATGAAGACTAAAACAAGCAAAACAAATATGAAATGCTGTATTCCGCATTCCCAGCCCCACTGAATGACGAACCTGAACATCCAGCAGGTCGTGACCGCGCTGTAGAGCATCAGTGCCCAGGTATTCTTATCCCTGTATGTCAGAAAGACCGACACCGCATAAGCGGACATTGCAAGAAAACAGGTCGCTGCGTTGGCATATCTTTCTGAGATGCTGAAAACAGTTATCCAGATGATGAAATACAAACACATCATCAGGGAATTGATCCTGACGATGTAAGAGACGCGGTTCGATTCGTTCGCTCCTGTAACGTCTTTGAATATTAAACTTGCGATTTTTTTCCTCATGTATCAGCCTGCCCTGTCAAAGCCCATCTTGACCGTCAGATCACCGAGGCTCTTTTCGTATTGGGCTCTGGATATAGCATGATGCTCAAGGAAAGTATCAAGAGTATGTTTCTGCTCGAGATACAATTCTCTCTTCTTTTGCTCCGGAGTAAGTGATTCCCACTGTTCCATCTGCATATCTTCCGCTACCTCCACTCACTAAAAATATAGTATCACTTAAAAACGGGGTCCTGAATGATACAATTTAGTTATGGAATAGGATATTTTTGTTATATATATGGTTTTCCCACCACAAAAAAGTCACGAGTCAAAAATCTGCTATCCCCAGAAGATCAAATCTGGTATTTCGGCCAGATACCCATCTTGTCATGGGTATGTTCGGGAAGCTGATACAGATCGTGTCCCGGATAGTCATTACCTTCAACGATAGCGGGACGGTCAGGAGTAAAGCATACATCCCAGCCAATATATCCGACCTGAGGCACAACGAGCGCGGCCTTTGTGCACATCTCGCAGACCTCGTCCCACATCGGGAATACGAAACCCTTGATAGGTGCTCCGGTCTCCGGATGGTGCGTGAAGAGGTTCTTGCTCTTGTCTATGGCGTAATCGGTGATCTCGCCCGTCTTTTCGTCCATGGGCGCGGTCATTCCGCCGCTGTTGAAGTTATCGACAGTGTGACCGTGATTTCCGAATCTTACGCAGGCGCTCGCAATGTGGACTTTTCCGTCTTTTAAGATCGTAACGACTCTTACCGTATTTATCGCATGCGGATAGATGGCGCTGACAGCCGGGTGCTGGACCAGCACCTCCTCGAGAAGATGGGGACGTTCCATGTGAAGGAGCCTCTCATATAAGTGCTCCGGCTCTTCCTTCTTGCAGTCGACCATTTCGACGGTCTTGCCGCAGGAACCAAGATCGGCCTTGGCGATGAGCTTGTCATGGTCTTTGATGAAGCTTATGACCTCATCCCTGTTATCTTCCCTTATGGGTATCCATTTACGTGCCAGAAAATCTCCGAAATGCTCGTTGAACTCGATCTTGTTGTCGATCAGGTGAGTATATTTCGGATCGTTGTATCTGTTTACGAGGTCGTTGCTCCGGCCTCTGGTGATATATGTATCCCTCTGGGCATCGTTTAAGTTGTACATCTCGTAGAGCCAGTAATCCATATAACCCGCGCCGAACTTTCTTCCGCAGTGGACCATGTCAAAAAAGATCCACACGCGGGACTTCCCGCTCTTCTCGTGGATATCCTTGATCTTGGCGTTCATCGCCTTATAATCCATACGCATGACGCGTCTGATGAGATATTTAATGCTCGGCATGACGATTATTATAATACAACACTTCAGATTTTGTTATAATGTGTGCGTCAAACAGGAGGTATTTTATATGTCTATCAAGATTGGTATTTACGGTTACGGCAACCTCGCAAAGGGCGTTGAACTCGCGATCAAGGCAAATCCCGACATGGAACTTGCCGCCGTCTTCACAAGACGCGACCCGGCTGCAGTCAAGATCGCCACAGAAGGCGCTGTTGTCGCATCCGCTTCCGACATCGAATCCTACAAGGACAAGATCGATGTCATGATCATCTGCGGCGGCTCCGCTACAGATCTGCCTGAGCAGACTCCCGCTATCGCAAAGCTCTTCAACTGCGTTGACAGCTTCGATACACACGCTAAGATCCCCGAGCATTTCGCAAACGTTGACGCTGCTGCAAAATCCGGCAGCAACACCGCTCTCATATCCTGCGGCTGGGATCCCGGCATGTTCTCCCTCGCACGTCTTTACGGCAACTGCATCCTTCCTGACGGAAAGGATTACACTTTCTGGGGCAAAGGCGTATCACAGGGCCACTCCGATGCAATCAGAAGGATTCCCGGCGTAAAGAACGGCAAGCAGTACACGATCCCCGTTGAAGCTGCTCTCGAGGCTGTCCGTTCGGGCTCAAATCCCGAGCTCACAACACGTCAGAAGCATACAAGAGAGTGCTTCGTTGTTGCAGAGGACGGCGCAGACAAGGCTCTCATCGAGAAGACCATCAAGGAGATGCCCAACTACTTCGCAGATTACGATACGACCGTACACTTCATCTCCGAGGAAGAGTTCAAGGCTAACCACTCCGGAATGAACCACGGCGGTTTCGTATTCAGAACTGGTACAACAGGCAGCAACAAGCACGTTATCGAGTATTCCCTCAAGCTTGATTCCAACCCTGAGTTCACAGGTTCAGTCCTCACAGCTTACGCAAGAGCGATCTACAGACTTTCCCAGAAGGGTGACTTCGGCTGCAAGAGCGTTTTCGACATCGCTCCCGCACTCCTCTCACCTCTCTCAGGAGAAGACTTAAGAGCACACCTGTTGTAATCACACCGGTCAATATGATCAATCCGGCAGGCAAGACCAGACCCCGTAAGACTATTGTCGTTTTATCGGCCGCTTTGGTCTTGCTTGTTGTTTTTGCACTCTCGCTTCTGATCATCCCTCCCGCTTATGAACGCTACGAGCTGACTCATGTTAAGTACCCCATCTATGGAGGCATGACGCAGGAGCTCAAAGAAAGCGGACTGTACAAGGATATGCAGAGCGGGAAGTCATTCTGCTTTTTGGGCGACAGCATCACAGCCGGAACCGAAATCGACGGTATTCCCTGGTATCAGCCTTTGGTCCCATATATCAAAGGAGATATTTCAAATCTTTCCCGCGGCGGATGGATGGTCAGTCACCTGATAGAGAAGTCAGACGAGATCCCCTCTTCAGACATTTATGTCGTTGCGATCGGGATCAACGATGTCGTCCGCCCGGATATAGGTATCGCTGCCAAAGCGCCTGCCGAATACACGGAAAAGATCAGCAGATTAGCCGACAGCATACGCCGCATTACCCCCGGCGCGAAGATCTATTTCATTGCTCCCTGGGCCTTGGCTAAAAGGGCCCGGCCTTATGAAGAACG
>JAILIB010000185.1 GCA_024695505.1 Saccharofermentans sp. | reverse complement strand
CGGCTGTGATACCTTTTCCAAGGCCCGAGACAACGCCCCCCGTAACGAAAATGTACTTTGTCATAGTGGTTACTCCTTATATTTCGCTATTATTTGTTCAGCAATCTTGCGCTTGGTGCTGCGCGAGTTCATCGCGAGTTTTTCGAGGAACCTGTGTGCACTTGCTTCGTCAAGATTCTCCTTTTCCATGAGGAGGAGCTTGGCGCGGTTGACGAGCTTGATCTCTTCGATCTTCTCTTCGAAGGACTGGGCTTTGACTTCCATCTTCTTAAGCCTCTGGCGTGTTGCGCAGATGAGCTTGAGAGACTGCGAAACGATGGCTTTGCTCGTCGGCTTAGACAGAGCTAAAACACCGTATTCTTCGGCCTTTGAGGCGATCTCGTCATATATTGCGGCATCAAGGAAAAGCAGGACTCCGATGCCTGTTTCGCTTGCGATGTCGACTGCGAGGTTTGCGCCTCTTTCGTCTTTCAAAGGTGCGTTGACGATCAGGAGATCGTAACTTATATTGTCGAGCCTTCTTCTTGCCGCGCCTGCGGAATTGACGACGTCAACAGGCCCATACTCGTTGGAGGGGAGAAGAGACAGAAGCACCTGGTCAAACTTCTCGTTTGACGATGCGATAAGAACGCTCATCTGCAGTTCTTTTGGCATGTCCCCGTTCCCCTTTCTTAAGTTTTTCCCGCTTTGTTTTTTGCGTTATCCGCAGTATGCTTCGATCAGTTCCTTACTGAAGACTTTGTTTACGAAATCGCTCTTCATCGCGAGTTTCTTTGCTTCATTGAGCGTGCCCGGCAGGCTGTCGATGTTGGCGCCGGCGGTGGGCAGATCGTACTTGTTTTCGATGCCGTCCAGGCACTCATAAATGAGCATTGCCATTGCAAGATAAGGATTTGCAAGAGCGTCAGGTGACCTCAGCTGCGCGTAGTGATGGCCCGAAGGACCTGCGGGCGGAATGCGTACGAGCTGGCCTCTGTTGTCGCCTGACCAGGATACCGTGCTGGGCGCGCTGCCCTCGCCGAATCTTCTGTAGGACTGCTCTGAGTTATTGAAGAAAACAGTGGTGCTGTGAATGTGCTTCAGGATGCCTGCGATCGCGTTGGGAAGGACCTGTTCGCCCGACCTTGCAGTCGCAAGGACGTTGATGTGGAAGCCGTTGCCCGGAGCGCCGTCCAGAGGCTTCGGCGAGAAGTCGGCATAAAGTCCGTAGCGAGCCGCGATCGTCTTAACGACCGTGATGTAAGTTATGACATTGTCTGCAGCCTTGACCGCGTCATTGGATGCGAAGTCGATCTGGTTCTGGCCGGGGCCTGCCTCGTGGTGCGAGTTGGTGGGAAGTATGCCCATTCTTTCGAGCGTGAGGCAGATCTCACGTCTTACGTTCTCGCACTTGTCGAGCGGCGCGATGTCCATGTAGCCGGCGTTGTCGCAGGGTGTTTTGGTAGGGTTGCCATCCTCGTCCGTCTTGAAAAGATAGAACTCAATCCTTGATCCGAAATTGAAATCGATGCCCTTCTTGGCAGCCGACTCAACAGCATCTTTCAAGACCTTGCGCGTATCGATCGCGAAGGGTGTTCCGTCCTGCAGCGTGATGTCGCAGAGCATCCTTATGACCTTGCCGTTTTCGGGGCGCCAGGGAAGAAGAGTCGTCGTTGTTATGTCCGGGTGAAGGAACAGATCCGGGTAAACGTTTTCGCCGAATCCGGGGATCAGCGAAGCGTTGATCGGGATGCCGTGCTTAACAGCTTCACCGAGCATGTGGGGCATTATCGAAATATTCTTTCTGTTGCCGTGTACGTCACAGAAAGCAAGCCTTATGAACTTGATATCTTCCTCTTCGATGTACTGCATAAATTCGCTTAAAGAGCAATCCATGTGTAACCTCCGCGTTATCTGCATAAAAAGAAAATGGCGCCATCCTGTGCACTATTGTGTGCGCAGAATGAACGCCTTTGTTCATTTGTTGATTTTGCCACTTGGAAAATAAGTTGTCAATAAAAAAATGAAGCGGAATCCGCCCGAAAAATATTTTTCGCCGATGTATTGACATCGGAATTTTCGAGGAGTAGACTGACGCCATAAATCGAAGACAAACGGCAAAGACGCCATGAACCACAGGGTTCGTGGCGTCTTTTTTGTTTTCAAAAACTAATTAAGGAGAACGGTTTATGAGAACGGTAGAAGAGTATTTTGGTGAGAACGTCTTTAATGAATCCGTGATGAAGTCCAGACTCCCCAAGGAAGCCTACAAGGCCGTTAAGGAAGCCATCGATCACGGCAAGAGATTGACCCCCGAGGTAGCAGGCGTCATCGCAAACGAGATGAAGCAGTGGGCCATCGAAAAGGGTGCAACACACTACACACACTGGTTCCAGCCTCTTACGGGAATCACTGCAGAGAAGCACGACAGCTTTATCGCACCTCAGGATGACGGCAAGGTAATAATGCATTTTTCGGGCAAGGAACTTATCCAGGGCGAGCCTGACGCATCTTCGTTCCCTTCCGGCGGCATCCGTGCAACATTCGAGGCAAGAGGATATACCGCATGGGATCCTACATCCTTCGCATTCATCAAGGACGGCGTGCTCTGCATCCCGACAGCATTCTGCTCATATAACGGCGAGGCACTCGATAAGAAGACACCTTTGCTCCGCTCAATGGAAGCGATCAACAAGCAGGCTCTGCGCATCATGAAGATCTTCGGCAAGGACGATGTTACTTCAATCAGAACAACAGTCGGCCCTGAGCAGGAATACTTCCTCATCGACAAGAAGATGTACGACCAAAGAAAGGACCTCATCTACACCGGCAGAACTTTGTTCGGCGCACTTCCTCCGAAGGGCCAGCAGATGGAAGATCATTACTTTGGTGTTATCAAGCCGAGAGTTCAGGCTTTCATGAAGGATCTTAACGAAGAACTCTGGAAGCTCGGAATCCTTGCAACAACTGAGCATAACGAAGTTGCTCCCGCACAGCACGAGCTCGCACCTATCTTCACAACGACAAACATCGCAGCTGATCATAACCAGCTCACGATGGAGATAATGCAAAAAGTCGCAAGAAAGCATGACCTCGTCTGCCTCCTGCACGAAAAGCCTTTCGAGGGCGTCAACGGTTCAGGTAAGCACAACAACTGGTCCATCTCGACCGATACAGGAATCAATCTCCTCGATCCGGGTGACACACCCCGCGCCAACGCTTCGTTCCTGCTCTTCCTGACAGCAGTCATTTCCGCTGTTGATACATATCAGGATCTGCTCAGACTTTCCGTCGCTTCCGCAGGCAACGACCACCGTCTTGGCGCTAACGAGGCACCTCCGGCGATCATCTCCATCTTCCTCGGTTCCGAGCTCACAGAGATCCTCGACTCCATCGTTGAAGACCGTCCGTACGGTTCAAAGGAAAAGGAGATCATGAAGATCGGCGTACACGTTCTGCCCAGATTCCCCAAGGATACGACAGACCGTAACAGGACCAGCCCGTTCGCATTCACAGGCAACAAGTTCGAGTTCAGAATGCTCGGTTCCGCTGCATCCATCGCTCTTGCAAACACAGTCCTCAACGCAGCAGTCGCAGAAGTTCTGTCCAACTTCGCCGACAAGCTCGAAGGCGTATCTGATTTCGAGTCTGCTCTGCATGACCTCATCAAGAGCGAGATCACAGCTCACCAGAGAGTTCTCTTCAACGGCAACGGCTATGACGATTCATGGGTTGCAGAAGCAGAGAAGAGAGGACTTTCCAACTACAAGACGCTGCCTGATGCTGTTAAGCACTATCTTGATCCCAAGAACGTTGAGCTCTTCACAAAGCACAATGTTTACTCCGAAGTTGAGATGAAGTCACGTCACGAGATCTTCCTCGAGAAGTACTGCAAGCTCCTCAACATCGAATACCAGACAATGTCCGTCATGGCTAAGCAGGACATTCTCCCTGCAGTCTCCGCTTACTCCGCAGAGCTCGCATCCGACATCGCTGCAATCGAGTCAGCAGGCGGATCCGCAGACTTTGAGAAAGAGACATTCGCAGAGATCTCTGCTGACATGAACGCAGCAAACAAGTCACTCAAGGCTTTGAACAAGCTTATCGGTGAGTTGGATGCGATCGACGATTACGAAGTACTTGCAGATAAGATCAAGGACGAAATGATCCCTGCAATGGACGCACTCCGTGCAAACTGCGACAAGCTCGAGCTTGAGACCGCAGCTGAGTACTGGCCGTTCCCGACATACGGCGAGCTGCTTTTCGGAGTAAGGTAATCGATAACTTCTTGCCCGTTCCATACCGCTTTGGGGGCCTGTTTCCTTCGGGGAGCAGGTCCTCTTTTTGCGTGTGCTGCACGATTCACGAAAAGTGTCACGTTTTCCGCCGTTTTCGTGTCCCAAAACGTGAATCCGAAGCAAAATTCACGAAAATGGACACGGATCAGGCCGTTTTTGTGTCCCAAATTGTGAATCCGTGAAAGATCATGCAGCACATATAACCTGCCAGTTTGGTTGTGCATGAAAGAAACACAGATTATACTTTTCATATGGCGGTATCTGCCGGCAGCAGCGCCCACGAAGAAAGCCAAAAAGAAAAAGTGAGCATCCCTTTTTCTTTTCGCCGCGAAAAAATATAATAACTTAGAAGAAGGACTGTTTCAGGTTCTGTTCAGAGAGGTGTACATAATGGCGGACAAGAAGATCGCATTGAACGAAGAAATGCTGAATAAGCTCCCAAAGGGGGTGTTCAGCGACCTTATCGGCGCGTTTGGCGAGCAGGTGGGTGAGGCGAAGCTCGACAAGGAGACCAGGGACGCTCTTAAAGAGAAGCTTGGAGTTGACGAGGATACCGCGAAAGGTTGGACCACCGCGGGAGACGTACTGAAGGTTATCGATACGGCCGAGATCATCTCAAAGCACCCGGATGTCGCAAAAAAGAGCGTCAACGCAGTACTTACCATAGTCGGGGCGTTTTTCCCCGTTGCTCTGATCGGCAAGACCTTTGTCGCGGATCTGCCTGAAGAGACTTTCACTAAGATAATCAGCATCCTCTCGCTTGGCGATCCTGTTCATCTGGCGCACGCCGTGACGGATTATGCTGGCCAGAAGACGATACAGAATGCCGCGGAGATCAATCAGTTCGCTGACAATCTCCTGAACATGCCTGAGCGTTATGAGAGTACGCTTATCATAATAGCCAAGGACGATCTGCTGGCGCAGACTATGGCACAGCTGATCGAGCGTGAAGATGACAGCGAAGAGGGCGTTGTCGGCACGAAGGACGGATCGGTCTATGTGATAGTCGCAAACGAGAAGTTCTATCAGAAGGTGCTGACATCAAAGCTTTCCAATCAGAAAAAGCTGTTTATCGGCAATCTCAAGAGCGCGGAGACATTGCGTCAGATGTCCGTTACGCGTTTTGAATCCTTTGGAGTCTCATATGGCTGGGCAGGCGGTGACGCCTATATCTATGCTGATCCCAAGCCTCTCGAGAAGAAGGCTGATTACGAGGCATTCCTCAAGGAGATCAGCGCGATCGACGTCGAACAGCTCGACAAGAGCAATGCCAGGTTCAAGATGAGCCTTATCTCGGCGGCGAAGCTCGCTTTCTTCACGCCAATGCTCCTGAAGGACTACTACGATTACCGTGTGCGCGTGACCCGTCAGCAGCTGATGTACGGACTTTACAAGATGTACATGGG
>JAILIB010000162.1 GCA_024695505.1 Saccharofermentans sp. | reverse complement strand
TTTGGTGGAAACTGCGGGGTTTGAACCCGCGACCCCACCCCTGTGAAGGGTATGCTCTCCCGCTGAGCTAAGCTTCCTCGACAATGCTACTACAAATCGCCAAATCGTGCTACACTTTTATATCAAACAATTTTTAGGAGGGGATTATGTCTGATATCAACAGCATTCCTGAAAAATACCGTCCGATTTCAATGTGGGGTTACTTCGGTCTGGAGATCCTCTTCTCCATCCCTGTAGTCGGTTTCATCATACTTATCGTTTTCGCTCTCGGCGGAACAAGGAACGTTAACAAGAAGAATTTTGCAAGATCATATTTCTGCTTCGTGATCATATTTGTTGTGATCATGGCTGTCGCTGTTGCCACGGGACTTGTTGCCCAGGTAATCGACATGTTCAAGGGCATGTACGCGTAACAGATCCTAGGACTCTCGCACGAACCATATTGTTGTGTTATAATCTCTCACGCGCGGGGGCGTAGCTCAGCTGGGAGAGCGTACGGTTCGCATCCGTAAGGTCGAGAGTTCGATCCTCTTCGTCTCCACCATCAACTAAAACGGGGTTATCTCAAATGAGATGACCCCGTTTTTTCTTCTATTCCACCTTATCTGTCGTGCTCTAAAAAGAACAGCGCGGTTTTCCGGACATGCCGGTATATATCAGATCTTAGTCCTGAAAACCTTATCTGTCAGTTTGTTGAGTTCTTCGTTGTCAGTTCCTGCACAGTCGTAAAGGGCTTTAAGGAAATCCTTTGTCGTAGCGTTCCTGAATGCATTTCTCTTAACGTAGCCGCGGATAATGCCGTGGAACTTTTCCCTGCCCAGTATCTCTTCCATTTGGTAGAGAGCGGCTTTGCCATCAACATAAATAACAGAAGTATATTCCATATCAGACGAGAATGCCGAAAAAGGAACATCAAGCTTGTCATTGTTTCCCCACTTTTCAACAAGATTCCGTTGCTTTTTGCCGAAACCGTACAGATGCTCTTTCTCCTTTTCACCACCGACATACTCATAGAAAACCAGTTCCGCATAAGATGCCATGGATTCATCGAGCCAGGGCTCTTCACCCGAATTGCTTCCGACGATGGCCATAAACCACTGATGAGCTATCTCATGCAATAAGCAGATCTCCAGCTGATCGTATTCAGCGAACTGCATCATGTATGGCTGACAGAGATTTTCCGATATTAAAACAAGGTTCGGAAACTCCATTCCTCCAGCTGCATCAGGTGCAATGACGATGTCAAGCTCAGGGTACGGATATTTACCGAAAGCTTCGCCAAATGCCTTAAAAGAAGTCTCTGCAGTTTCAAAAGCAACTCTTACCGGATCTTTCATGTCGGTCTTAGCAGGGTTAACCTTGTTGTAGAAAACGTTTACTATAACGCCTTCGATATTGCTCTGTTCTTTTGCAAAATCTCCGCTTGCGCAGAACACAAAATCCCTGACATAAGGAGCTTCAAGCTTATAAGTGATCTTTCCGTCTTTTTCATTCTGAAGGATCTGCTCACCTGTCGATGCGACCTTAAAGCCTGAAGGGACCTCTAATCTCACATGGTAATTTGAAACCTCGGAATAGAAGCATTCTCCTGCAGTGAAATACTTGGTATGAGACCATTTCCCGTCAGCATACTCCGAAAGTATCGGATAGAAATTGGTTACGTTGTAGATGTTGTTAGCAAAACCGAATCTGTCAGCATTATTCGGTATCTTTGTGACAAAATCGTAGGTCAGTTTCATGACGCTTCCGGGTTCAAGAGCTTTCTTCAGTTTCAGCCAGATAACGGAGACGTCATCCTTGTCACGCTCAACTTCGAGACTGCCTCCCCTGCTGTCCCTGACGTTACTGATCTCGGTTATTCCACCGCCGCGCTTGATCTTGGATTCATAGACATCAGCTTTGTCAAATAGCGAAGCATAATCCCTGAGGCAAAGCTCATTCCATGTATCCGTTGAATCATTATAGAATTCAAAGATAACGTGACCGCCGACAGTCTGCGATTCTGTATCAAGCGTGAGCTCCATCTGGTAGTCGTACGGTTTCTTCTCAGGGAATTCGATTTTACAGTTCTTTTCGGGAATGGTAACCTTTTCAGTATTCTCAGACGGCAGTTCAACCTTACGGTCAGAGGCCGAACATGACGGCACGGCAAGCATGCATAAGATCATAAATGCCGAAACGGCAGCAGACAACAACTTTTTCATATTGATCACCCTTGAAAAATTATCGCTTTATTTGGAACTCTCTATTGTTGATTCCGCGGTAACCTGCGGTGGAGAATCACCTTTATCGAAATTGCCGGTTATACCATCGCCCGTATTGGGAACGAAGCATGAATAAATGAGATCAGCAATAAAGATAACGAGAAGCACCGCTTCAACAGGGACAAGCACTTTCTGATTCGCCTTTCTGATCAGGTTGTCAAGGAGCGGCGCGAGCACATAGATAAACGCCATTCCTGCAGCGCCAAATACGAACAATCCCTCTGCACAGACCCTTCCGTTAATGTTGAGGAAATATCCTGAATAATCCCACCACTTCTGATGGAACAAAGTCTCCAAAGCCCATCCGCCTACATATTCAACGACTCCGCAGAGCACCACGGTGGCGATCAGGTGCAGAACCGGTTTACGTCTGAATACAAACAGGAATATCAGTACGATCAGACCTCCGACGCCGTAGATCGGCAGCCAGGGGCCGTGCAAAAATCCGCGGTTGATGAACTTACCCTGCTGAACGTAATAGAAAAAAAGTTCCCAGACCCATCCGAACGCTGCAAAGATGAAGAACATTGCAGCAAGGGACGGCAGAGAATAGTGCCTCATGTAATGGATGTGGGCAAGAGATTTCAGTTTCCGCTGTTCGGGGATCGGAGAAAGTCTTGAAGGATAGCTCTCGCCTTCCGCTTCCCTTTTGTAAGCCATGAGCTTCACATGACGCTCTTCATTAGCCTCAAATTCCATCTCATCCTTTGTGTTCCAGAGAACAACGCCGAAGTGATCAGCTATGAACTTGTTTCTTCCCTTAAGTCCGTCAAGAGAATATTTCCCTGCAGCCAATTCATCGAGGACGTCCTGATAAGCATCGGTAAGCGAGTTGCTGTCAGCCTTGACGAACAGATGGATGTCGTTAAGCTGGTCAACTCCTTCGATCTCATTTTGTTTGGCCGCTTCTCTGACTCTTGAATAGAACTCGGAATAAATGCAGATCTTATAGGGGTTTGTATACAGAACACCGAATACGCCAAGCGTGAAAACATTCAGTATATTCCAACCGAGTATGCTGAGAATGATCTTGAACAGTGTCCACTTGTTTCCTCTCATCATCCTCCATGAGAGCTTAAGTGCATCAAATGTCTTGATGTCGGGATTTTCTGAAATGATATAAGGAACGAGGAAAAAGCCGAATCTGACAACCGGATAAAGAACGATCGTAAACGAAGACAAAAACTCCAGTATCCATAGCAAACCCATGGTTATAGCCGATCTTCTCCATCTCTTCATTCGTATGAAGAAAAGATAACGTGAAACAGGGATCTTCTTATAGATCCTGCCTTCAAGGAATATTCTTCTGATTATCGCAACGAAAAGGTTACGCACAAAAAGCCAGTAAGTAAAAGACACTATAGCCAGTATCGCAAAGATCGCAATATTGGCGGCATGCGGATCTCCCACTATGCCTGAAACCATCGAATACATATGAGAAAAGAATGTATCACCGGCAACATAATCTATTATCTGATTCAAGACGCCCTTGGATCTGCCGAAGACTTTAGAACCCGTCTGATTCGTAATCTTCTTATTAACGCTTTCGAGCTGCTCCTTGACATTGTTACGGAAAACATCGGCATCTTCATCCAGAGCTTTAACGCCTTCCATCACCTTTTCTCCTGTCTCCGGATCCACGTCCACAGTAATGCCGCTCTCTGAGAACATGTCAAAGAACGTCGAACGCATGTTGAGGAGATAGTCAGAAGTGATAAACTCCGCCTGCATAAAGACAGCAAGCAGGCATGCCACCACAAAAAACAGATAGTGACGCTTCAGGCTGCCTCTGGCATCACGCTTGAGCATACGGATGCCGTATTCCATTTTGTTTAATTTCTTTTCATTGGACATGAGGATATATTAACAAAAAAGGCCTCTCCGTAAAAGGAGAGGTCTTGAAACAAAATAAACCAAACTCGGGTTACATTGCAGTGTAGCCGCCGTCAACAGGAAGGTTGACGCCTGTTACGTATGTTGTAGCGGGAGATGCGAGGAAGCAGACAGCTGTATCAAGCTCGCCTTCGTTTCCGTATCTCTCAAGAGGGATCATGGTCCTTGCGTTAGCCTGGAAGAACTCTGAATCGAGTGTCTCCTTGGTCAGAGGGCTGTAGAAATATCCGGGGCAGATAGAGTTGACTGTGATGCCGTACTTACCCCACTCGGAAGCTAAAGCTCTTGTAAGGTTAACGACGCCGCCCTTTGCAGCGTGATAAGGAGAAGCAGGAGCAACCTTGTTTCCTACAAGTCCGTACATAGAAGAGATGTTGATGATGCGTCCGAACTTAGCGGGGATCATGTACTTCTTAGCTACTGAACGTGCAAGTCTGAACGTACCGAAAAGATCGATGTTGATCTCGTTCTCAAACTGCTCGTCTGTGATGTCTTCTGCAGGTGCAACGGCGCCCGTGCCTGCATTATTTACAAGAATGTCGATCCTGCCCATCTTGGCAAGGATCTCATCTACTGCAGCTTCAACTGCTTCCGTATCCGTGATGTCGCACTTAATTGCAAGAGCCTTTACGCCGTATGTCTTCTCGAGGTCAGCTGCAACCTCATCGATAAGATTCTGACGACGGGCGATTGCTACAATATCGCAACCCTGTCCGGCCAATGCTTTTGCCATCTGAACGCCAAGTCCTGTGGAACATCCTGTGATGACTGCTACTCTTCCCTTGAAATCAAAAATGTTGCTCATGATCTACTCTCCCGTCTAAAGATTTATTTGCATACCGCTTGCAACTATATTTTCACACATGGGAAACTTAAAAACTCATAATAGTTTTTGACATATGTGGGTTATGTCAAAAATCCGTCAGAATAATTGCCAAAAAACAAATCATTTGATTCAAGTGATTTTCATAACAAACGAAATTCAATCATGTTATACTGAATACATATTCCTGACGGAGGTAGATCACATGAAGATTTTCAAAGGCAAATGCGGAAACATCGTAGTCAAGCTCGTCCCTGCTGAATGCGAAGAAGGACATGCAGAAGAGATCATCCCCAACACAACTGATGCAGCCGGTGAAAAGCACGTTCCGGTAATCGAAAAAGACGGTTCAAAAGTTACGGTCAAAGTCGGAGAAGTCGAGCATCCTATGCTCGAAGCACATTACATTACTTTCATCATCCTCGAAACAAACAAAGGCTATTCGGTAAGACATTTAAACCCCGGCGACAAGCCCGTTGCCGAGTTCGCTTTAGCTGACGGAGAAGAAGTCGTTGCAGCATACGAATACTGCAATCTGCACGGACTCTGGAAAGCATAAGACACAAAGAACCAAATGAAAGG
>JAILIB010000153.1 GCA_024695505.1 Saccharofermentans sp. | reverse complement strand
CCAGACCACCCAAGAGTTCCTTCATAATCACCCCGTGCGAAAGAAAGACCGAAGTGTTTCCACCTCACTCATTATACATCAAAACCAAATGATCTTCGGGGCCCTGCGGGTTATCAGCGGAGCTGGCAGTTCTGCTCTTCTTTGGCGGAATATTCCCTTATCTTCCTGCAGCGCGGATCGTTCCAGATCTTCTTCCACTTGTCCGTCAGGATGTTTCCGAGAGGCTCGTCGGACAGCCAGCTCTGGCACGGAACGACATTGCCCGAAGGAGTGACCGCCATGTTGCTCAGGCACGCCCCGCATGAAGGAATATCAAGTCCCATCTGCGAAAGACACTCCTGGCTTACCAGTCCAGGCGAGGTGAAGCTGATCTCCATGTCATTTGCATACGCGTATTCGACGGCTTCCTTTAGCGATTCATAGAGCTCTTCGCCTTCGATCCTCAAGTCTTCGGATTCCTTTTCCCTGGCGTTTCCGGTAAGTATCAGTCCTGAGCAGGTCACGTAAGTGATCCCAAGATCATGCAGGAATTCCAGTGTCTTTTTATAGTCCTTGTTGAGCCTGCAGATCGGAGTGTTTATGCTCATGTTGATCCCGGCTGCCAACGCGTTCCTGATGCCCGCAAGTGTCTTTTGGTAATTGGGCGCGCCGACAAGCCTGTTATGGATATCCTCATCACACGAATAGAAGGTGACCTGAAGATTGTCGAGCTCCGCCTTTCTAAGCTCCTGACAGTATTCTTCCGTTAGGTTTACGCCGTTGGTGTTGAGGCGCGTGATGAACCAGCGCGCTTCCCTGATGAGCTCAGGGATGTCTTTCCTCATCGTGGGCTCGCCGCCGGTAAAAGTGACCTGCGAGATCTTCTGCTTTCTCAGTATCTTTATTATCTTCTTCCAGTCGTCAGTCGAAAGCTCTTTTTCTTCGGCGCATTTCTGGTCGGCAGCATAGCAGTGCACGCACTTCTGGTTGCAGTTCCACCTGCCTTCTTTGGCCATGGCGGAGACCAGAAGGTCCATCCTGTGCGGCGCGGTCATGTATTTGGCGTACTCGCCTATAGTAAGAGTCTCGCAGCCGTCCTCGACCGCCTCGCCTTTTGCCACAGCCTCGAAAAGGCCGATGTAGTAGTAGAGGTCATCTTTTAAGACCTCGTCCTTTACCCTGGGGAACACCTTTTTCACGCCTCTGAAGGTCTTGGCGATTATCTCTTCAAGGTCCTTTTCGCTCATCGCCTTGTCGCCGAAAGCGTTGACGTTCTTAACGTATTCGGTCATGAGGATCGCTCCCGATTCGTTGATCGGAAGTATCTCGGAACCGTTGATTATCACCAGCGTCTTCGTTATCCTGAACGGCGTGAACCTGGGCGGGATCATGTGCATCCTGATGACGCCGGGACCGTCCGGATTCCATGTGGTATGTATGACCTGATCCCAGTTCTTCAGCTCATAAAGTTTTTGATTCAGCATCTTCTGCACCGCTCCTTAAGACTTTTCTGAGCCTCTTTGCCGAGACCTTGGTTCCATAGAAATCCTTCTTCGAACAGCCTGCCCTTCCGCCGCCCGCACAGGCACAGGCGCATGCACAGGCACATGCGCACCCGCCGCCGTGGTAATGACCGTGCGTTCCGTGACCATAATAGGTGTCACCGTATTTGATCCTCATGAAGATCACGAAGATCAAAAAACCTATAGATAAAAAGATCTGCGAATTTGTTCTCAGGAAATCTCCGAAATGAGCAACCGATTTTGTCGTAAAATTATAAGCTCCGGGCGCGTAGCCGACCCTGAAAGACGTCTTCTTATTCGGCGCCAGCGAACCGGACTTGTAATAATACGAACCGTTCAGCACCTCATCGCTTTTGGCGACTTTGGCCGCATCCCACTTGATCTCATATCTGTCAACGCGAATGGTGGGGAACCATCCCGGCATGAAATCGTAAACATAAAGTCTGTCCCAGTTATCCTGCTCGTTCAGCATGTTAACTGTTTTAACATTGGGATTGTTTGAGTTGGGCTTTTTGAACAGATTGTGCTGCGTGAAGCCGAAGCTGAAGTGGATGACTTCTCCGGCCATGTACTCCTTATAGAAATCGACTCTTGCAAAAGATCCTTTGTCCGAATAATACTTGACTGACTTGATGGTATCTGAAGTCAGCGAATGGAATCTTTCGGCATTCGGATTCGGGATGCCTATCTTGACCCACGAAACGCCGCCGTTCTTACTGTCCAGGACCTTCCAGTCGATCGTGTATGTGAACTGTACAGAGCCCGTATCCAGGAGATGCGCTTCAATTCCATAGTAAAGGATCTCGTCCTGGTTATAGCTGGCCGCATCACTCTTCTGAGGCAGCACCAACATTGTCAGTACGGCCAGGATCAGCATTGCCGTCACGGCTCTTGTCTTTGCAAAAACACCTTTCATTTCCATATCCCTCAATTGTTTCCCTTTTCCTTTGCCCCGTTTTTCCCGAAAGCCTGATATATTATAACATCAAAAATCTGACCGCTTCAGACGTGCCCCGGGCCCTAAGTCAACGCATCTTACGGGCATGGTATAATGATGTACATCAAATCATCTGAGGGCGACACAAATATTATGAAGGAACAGGAACTGACTAACAGGAGCAAGCTGACAATACCTGAGCTCATAGTTCTTGTCATCTCTGCGGCGGTCACCATAACGATCGTATCGACCTGTTCGCCTCTTTATCCGCTTAATCCTTGGAACGATGCAAACTGCTTTTTTACGTTGGGCCGCGGAATCACGCACGGTCTGGTTCCTTACAGGGACCTCTATGAACAAAAAGGTCCTCTCCTTTATTTCATCTATGCCCTGGCCGCTTTGATAAGCGACAAATCTTTTACAGGTGCATGGCTGATCGAATGCATTGCGGCTTCCCTGTTCGCCGTTTTCTCATGGAAGACCGTCAAACTGTTTGTTGATCCGCCTAAATTCACGATAGCCCTTATGCCGCTTCTACTGGGGATCACATATACGCTCAAGATGTTCAATTACGGCGGAAACGCTGAAGAGCTTTGTTTCCCGCTTCTTACGGTTGCCTTTTATTTCGGCCTCAGATCCATTATCAACGGGGACGGCATCCCTTCAAAACGCGAAGCGATCTTTTGCGGACTGATCACGGCAGCATTGTTCTGGATCAAATACACGTTTATCGGATTCATGGGAGGCTTCTGCTTCTACATCATTGTCGTCACGGTAAAGCGCAAAGACTTTGCTAAGCTCTGGTCCATGATCTGGCGGTTCATTTTGGGATTTGTGATATTGACCGTTCCGATCCTTTTATACTTCGCCTTAACGGGTTCTCTGAAGTATCTCTGGGAAGCTTATTTCTATAATGTCGTGGCGTATCACACCCCGGTATCTGACATTTCGGGACCTGCATACATGCCTGTCATCAAGTACATATATAATCCGCTCCGCGGTATCTTCCTTACGGCAAGGAAGTATCCCGTGTTCGGGATAATGATGATGCTCTCGCTGATCGCTCTGTTCTTCACGGACAAAAAGATCCATAAAAAGGTTTCGTTCTTTTTCGTCATTACATACGTCTTCACGATAGGCATCGTGTTTATGAGGCCTTTGGTCGTTTACTACTATGCATACATCACGGCATATTGTTTCTGCCTTGCCCTGATCCCCATGGTCAAGGGCCTGGAAAAACTGAGCAAAGCTTTCAAGGAAAGCCCCGTATTTATGAAAAGCCTTGTCTGCCTGCTTCTCACAGCATGTTATGTTGTTGCTCTGCTTCAGAACAAGAACATGTATCTGATCTTCAAGAACAAGGATTATCTGGCACAGTACCGCTTTGCCGAGGTCATAAACCAAACCCCCGATGCAAAGATCCTGACGTATGACATCATGGATTCGGGTTTTTATACCGCAGCGGGTCTTTTGCCTCAAAACAGGTACTATTGCTACATGACCATGGAAAAGGATTTCCCCGATATCCTTGAGGAGCAGAACAGGCTGATAAAAGAAGGCTTTTTCGACTATATCGTAACGACCGACAGATTTGAATCATCCTGGGAAAACTATGAGCTGATCCGCGAGGAATATGATCTGCATGTCGACTATTTCGGCAACAAGAGCCCCACGGGTTACTGCCTGTATAAGCTGAAGAAATAAAAGATCCCCCAAAGCTATTAGCTTCAGGGGACCTGATTTCCGTTTAAGTATTACTCCTTTTGATCAGAGCTTATTGAAATTGATGTGATCGACAAATTCCTCGATCTGTGCCTGTGTATAGGTTATGGGCTTACCATCCTCATCCTCATTTGCGCACAGGTTAATGGTTACAAATCCCTTGGGAGTATTAGCGAGAACAACGCCGTTTCTGTCCTGAAGGGCGATCGAGACCTCAACTCCGCACTTTGTCTTATATGTCCACTGCTTGTACTGGCTGATATCTCCGACATTGAGATATACGGTGTCTAAAGTTCCCTTTATGACTCTTCTGATCTGGAAAGATACCTTATCACAGTCTGCATCAAGTGAGAAAGTTCCGTTTTCATAGCAGTATCCGGCTCCGTGGATCTTGTCATCCCAGATATCGCCGAACATTTCTTTCAGCTCCTTCTCACGGATCGTTGTGTCGGTCGGGTCTTCCGGGTTACTGTGACCGTCGATGAATTTTCCGCGGAGCTTAAGGTTGTATTTTTTCAGCAGCTCTTCAACCTTGTCTGCCATCTCCTGTGAGTAGATGCCGTAACCGGGGTATTTCTCCTCAAACGGATCTTTCTTTGTCTTCTTGCATTCCTTATCGTAAGCGTCACAGATCTTCCAATCCTTGTCATAGCCATCCTCGAATTCGCGCCACTCTTTCGAAGCCTTGAATTCGTTTGTGTCCGAATAGCCCTGCAAAGAGATCAGATGATTCATGGGCGGTTCATATGCATATCCGCCATCAGTTGCCTGGCCTTCGGGGCCGACAGGGACCTCGATACGTTCAGTAGTAGTAGAACCGGTCTGATCCGTCGGATCGCCGAAGGATACGCCTTCCAGGCCGCCCTTGAATGCTGCGAAAGCCGTGATGCCTACTGCGGACACAACTGCTGCCGCTATCAGAACAGTTGCAAACTTTTTCTTGGAACTGCGCTTTTCTTTAAATCCGTATTCATTTATCTTCATTTTCGTCAACTCCTTGATCCTTTCAGAGGAGACGACGTCTTTTTCTTCCAGATCAACGGAAGAATCTTCGATGTTTTCCATCAGATCACGAATATTTATTTGCATTAAGATCGCCTCCTTTTGTAAATCTAAGATCGCTGAGGAAAGTACGGAGTCTTTCGCGCCCGCGCTTTAGCTTGGTCTTGATCGTGGACGGGTTCATCTGCATTTGATTAGCGATAACCGAAACGCTTTGACAGTAGTAATAGAATCTCAGGAATATCTCCTTGTCCGGCTGAGGCATGGAATAGACCAGCTTTCTGATCAACTGGTCCTGATCCTCGCGCTCTAGGCTGTCAAAAACCGAATCTTCATCTAAGATAAGAATGTCCTCGTCCAAAGGCAGCACCTCTACCTTCTCCCGCAATTTCTGCATGGAAAGGCTGCGTGCCACGCGGCTCAAATACCCTTTCAGGTTCAAAGGGTAAAGGTTTTCCGCAGATCTCCACAGAGTAACGAACACGTCCGCCGTCACTTCTTCCACATCCTCATGAGTCATGGAACTCGCGAGAATGCTGTTTACTACGGTTCCCACATAAGCACTGTATTTGTCGATAAACCACTCCAATGCTTCCTGATCCCCTGATTTCAGTAAGGCCAGCGCCTTTGCGTCATTCAATCCTCTCACCTCAAACTATCTTTCTGAACGGCCGTTCACATATAATAGTGCAGTTCAGATGCAGATGGTTTCACTTTTTTGAAAATTTTTTCAGAAAGCCCGAAAAGCTTTACTGCGCCTTGAACGGACCGAACGTTCCGTCCATCTGCGGATTATACAGCTGGATGCCGGGTCCGTTCTTACAGTAGTGGATGCGGCCGAGATACTTTTCGCCCTCATAGTACAGGTAGAAGGTGGAGTTGATGCCATCCCCGGCGGTCTCGTATCTGAACTGGTGCTTTTCGCCGCTTATGGTTACAAAGCCGCCATCACGCGTCGTAAACTCAAGGTGGCTGATGCTGCCGTCCGGCACGTTGTAATCTTGGATGTGGAAATCCCTGAACTTCATGAGGACATCGTCAGCCTTTTTGCAAACAAGCTCTCCGACATAGCCGTTCAGTTTTGACGGATACTCCTCGTAAGCATATTTCGCGCCCGGCTTATCATACGGACCGCAAAGCAGTTCAAAGCCGTGCGCGGTCTTATAGCACTCGATCGTATAATTATCCGTCTTGAATGAAGGAAACTTGAAATCCTCTATCTGGCAGTGGCACAGCGAACCGTCGAACTTGAAAGTCATCCTCTTGTAGTAGGAATCAAGATCGGCGTTAAGCGTCGTGTAAACGTAGCCTTCGCCGTTCCTGCC
>JAILIB010000115.1 GCA_024695505.1 Saccharofermentans sp. | reverse complement strand
AAAGGGAGGGCGCTAATGAAAGTTACGGACATCAACATCGATCAGGTCTTATATACAGAGCCTGTAAGAACGCGCCCCTATGATACGGATGAAGAAACGGGAGGCTTTTTCAAAAAGCTCTTCAGAAAGAAAGAAGAGCCGGAAGTACCTTTTTTCAATATCAGAGTTGAACAGTTCGGAAAAGACGCTCTATATGATGACATCAAAGAAGGCTACGATGCTTATATGGTGCCGGGCGCGCCGTTTGAGACCATGGTGCTCCTGTCGCGCAGTTATCTGATCCTTCCGGGAAAAGAGATCTTTCCTCTTTATGACGTGACCAGATTTGCGATAAAGAACGAGCATTACGGAAACAGGCCTTACGAACAGTATGCCATTGACAGGTTTGGCGAACCCTATGATCCCGGATATATCAGCGAATACGAGGGTGAGGAAAGCTTTGAATTAGACAGGTTCAATGTGCTTCTCCAGATAACTGATGAGGATAAAGTGCTGTACGAATATGTTTTCCCGATGGAGGTCGCGGACAGAAGCGATTTCAGGGCAAAGCTCAAAGAACGTCTGGAGCCTATAGGCGCTGTTGATTTTTCGGAAGAAGACGTCTTAGAAGGCCGCTTCCCCGAAGAAGACTGACCTTCAGTTAAGTGCTCTGATGATCGATAATGGTGACTTTATAAGAGATTCCTTCGAAGTCGACCAGCGTTGCATTAAGCGAAAAGTAATGGTTTATCAGCTCAGGTAAGTCTTTGATATACATCCGCCAATGGTATTTCGTGTCCTTCATCATGTAAGGGCTCACGGCCAGCATGAGGTCGCCTTTATGTTCGATGAGCATGAAAAAATGCTTCTTATCCATGAAGAAGATCTTGTTCGTCGCGTAAGGGAAAGTGAAGCTGCCGCCGTCACTTAAGCTTACCAGGATGCTGAGGCTTTTGTCCTTTATGAACGGAAGGCCGTTTCGTATAAATGCGGACTTTTTGATCTTAAGACCGTCAACATCTTTCAGTTCATCCTCAACGTATTTCGGAGCGGGATGCTCGGGGCTGATGCGGAGCTTTGTCCTGTCATCGCTTAAGATGTATCTGTGGTCCTCATCTTTGTTGACGATCGTTTCAAGTTGGTCCTGATCCACCAGGAAACCTATTGTTGCAAGATATTTATACAGCTCTTTTATGTTGAACCAGCCGTCTTCGCCGCAGACTTCATCCGGCTCAAGATGGTGATAGACATAGTAGCTGAGGAAATCCGAGACCGCTTTAATGCCTTGCTTTACAGGCCTTTTGTTCTCGCGGTTGTTGATGGGGTCGCCTTCTTTGATGTCTATTATCTCGATCTGGCGCAGGGTCGAAGGAAAAGGGATGGTGACAGGAAAATGATCGCCGATCTTAACGTCGTTATCCTTAAGGAAACGTTCTTCGAACAGCACGTCAAAAGAGAAGGTGTCAGTCTTATTCAGGTCCGGAACAAACAGATAGACTGAATATGAAGCGCCTTGGCACATCAGGTTCCATGATTCCATGCACCCGGCCCTGTCCGGTCCCAGAATGGCGAGAAGCTCGTCATCTGTGGTTATCCTTGCTGTGAAGATCTTCTTTGTTTTCATCTGATGAAGTGGGTGCCCTGCCACGCTTCTTTTTCAGGCAGGCCGTATTTTTCTTTTGCGAGTTCGATCCCACGCATGAGGAAGACCATGTTGCGGGCAAGCGTCCTCATGGTCTGCATGCCTTCGAGGTCCTGCTTTGCTTCGCCTTTCTCGCGGCCGTGAACGCTGTTCCAGTACTGGCTTGAAGCAACGGGCATGCCGCTTATCGTGAAATACTTGTTCAGCTCATCGAAGGTTGCCGAGCAGCCGCCCCTTCTTGCAACGACCACGCTAGCGCCGACCTTCATCGTCTTGTCAAAAGCCGTGCTGTAGAAAAGCCTGTCCAGGCATGCTATGAGCGTCGCGTTTGCGGAAGCGTAGTAGGTGGGCGAAGCGAGCACAAGGCCGTCGCATGCTTCAAATTTCGGTGCCAGCTCATTCACCACGTCGTCAAAAACGCACTTTCCGTCAGTGCTGCAGGAATTGCACGCAATGCAGCCGCGGACGTCCTTGTTTCCGATCTGAACGCTTTCAACCTCAACGCCTTCAGATTCAAAGATCTTAACCATTTCGTCCAGTGCGGCGGAGGTGTTGCCGCCGATCCTCGGGCTGCCGTTGATAATCAATACTTTCATGGGTTACTCCTTTTTTGGCGTCATGGCCGGTCAGCTAAAAACAGTTCAAGTGATCTGCATGGATATTATATCATGACGGTTAATACTGGCTTTTGCGTCATGCCTGAAATGCGCAATCCTTTGCTCTGCTGTGTTAAACTTTGGGAAATGCGGCCGTTTGAGTTTTTTCAAAAGTAAGGGAACGGAGAAAGAATTATGTCTAAGGAAACGCTCGGTAAAGCCAGGGAACTTGCCAAAAGCGGCAACTATAAAGAGGCGGTAAAGATCTTACGCAGCATGGAAACAGACACGGATGAGCTGCCTTCCGCACTTCTCTTGCTCCTGCTCTGCAGCTATCAGGTAAACACGGCTGAGGAGCTTTTGAAGAAGGCCACCGTTAATCTGAAGGGTGTGGAGCTTTTCGCAAGACGCCCCGAACTTAATCAGCTCGCGGTCATCCTTCAGAGTAAGAGTAATAACTTTGTCGCGCACATGATGGAGTATTGCTATCAGGCCATGATACTTGCCGGCGAGAACGATATCACTATCCTGGGACAGCTGGAAAGACCCGCCGTCACGAAAACAAGAACGGAGTCGGCTTTTTCGAAAATGGACAGAATGGAAGCAACGGAACTCCGCGGGATCCAAAGCCCGGACGAGCCCAAGCTTCCTCCTTATGAATTCGATCCCATCGAGGAACTGGATGACATCAAGGTCAAGTTCAAGAGCGGACTGGACAATCCGGACATCAGCGCACTTTCCGCAGGCAAGTCACTTGCCCTTGATCTGCTTACGTTTGCCGTGCGTTCAGACGAGTATTACTTCCAAAACAACCTTCTTTATGATAACGTCATTGACCAGGAAGCCACATTGTACCCTCACGATTATTGGGGAGACAGGCCGGCGGAGAAAAAACCGTCCGAAAAGATCCCTGTATCCGGGACGACGCCGGGATCTGTCTTTGACAATACCGATTTCCCGGTAGGTCATCTGACGGATGAAGAGCGCAAGTCACGCATGGATGAACTGATCCGCCTGATAAGCGAGGAAGAGAAGGCGTTATTGCCTTAAAGGTGACACAATATCCGAAAATCCGCAGGAGTATAATTGTAGCCGGCAGGGAACTCCTTTGCCGGCTATATTTCGAAAAAACTACTTTATGTAAATAACGGAGAAAGAAATGAAAAAGTTTAGAGCAACAGCAAGCATATTGTTACTGGCGGCCATGACTATGGGCCTTGCGGCATGTAATGCGCAGCCCGCGGTCACCAGCCTGCCTTCCGTCTCTACAGAATCGAAAGCGACAACGTCAGAGACGGCCACAGAGGCTACCACGTCAGAAGAGACTACCGAGACAACGGAGACGACGACCGAAACAACTTCTGAAACGACAACGGAGACCACCACAGAGCAGACAACGACCAAAGAGCCCACTCCCACGCCCGCGCCGGCTGCAAAGACGACAGTAAAGGATCAGTACAAGCGGAGCATCAAGGTGGGCGGAAAGACGCTTTGGACCCACATTCCGCAGGTTCTCATCGAGGGCGTTGATACGGACGATTTCAATGAAGAGGTCCTGAATAAATTCATCGGCATCGGCAAGAAGAACGACAGCCGCCTTTACTATTCCTACTACGTCGGAAAGAAGGCCGTCTCGCTCTACATCACAGTGGAGCTTGAAACAGGCAATTCCTCAAAGAAGAACCTCTATGTCTACAACTGCTCCAGAACGACGGGCAAAAAGCTGTCAAAGAGCGAGATGCTCAAGATAATGGGCGTGAGTTCCTCCGCGTTTGATACAAAGGTCAGGAACGCGATAAAGAACATGTGGAAAAAGAAGTACGGCAGCGATACGAGCGCTGCAAAAAAGAAGATGGAAAAAGCATCCCTTACTTCTTCCATGATCAGCAGCGCGATACCTTACGTTAACAAGGACGGCAAGAAGGCATATCTGATCCGTCAGATCGAGGTTCCGTCAGGCGCACTGGATCACATTGACCTGCACGGCACGTTCTCGTAACCGAGCTTAAAAAACGGTAACAAAAAAACACCTGTAAGAATTGGAAGTACCGTTCTTACAGGTGTTTTAATTTCACCGGATCTTTGTTGCCGCTTTAAACGTTGTTGCTCCTGTAGTATTTCAGGATGTAATCACCGGACTCGCCGACGCCGACTTTACAGGTACCCGTTGCAAACTTTTTAAGGGTCTTGTCTTTCTTTGCTTCAGAAGAGGTCAGCTTCATGTACTTTTTGAAGACATCGTCCTTTGAATAGTCTTCCGAGTCGACCGTATATACGGAAAAATGCAGCATATGGGTTCCGTCGCCGTTGTTCTTGCAGGTGTCAACGACTGCCAGGATGTTGTAGCTCTCGCCGCCGGCAGCCTCGTACCAGAACTTGCCGTCTTCAAAGTACGGGCCCGCGGGCTGGTCGCCGTATGTTGACGGAGGCGCAGGAAGTTTCTTGCAGTCTTCTTCCTTCAGCAGGTAACCGAAATACTTGGCGATGATGCTTCTTGCGTCATCGAACGAAAAGATCTCAAAACTCAGGTCGCCCCTGGTCTTGGTGCTTATCTGCTTGTATCCGTTGATAACAAAGTAGATGTGGGCGAAATCCACGTACTGTTCAATGCCTGCATTAGCGGTATCTAAGATATTGATGCGCTGTCTTGCAAAAGCCGTAACGAAGCCGTTTACGTATTCCTGCCTTTCAGCGCTGAGCTTAATTGTATCGTCGGCAACGGAAACGCCGGTGGCCTCTTCTTGATCGGAGGCTGAAGCCTTTTCGGATTCGGAAGTCTCAGCAACCTGCTCTGAAGAAGCTTCAGAAGAAGATTCTGATGAAGCCTCTGAAGTTACTGCTTCTGAGGTGATAACTGTCGTGCCGTTTGTTTTCTTTGCCGTAACGCATCCTGATACAGAACTGAGAATGAATCCCGCGCTTAAAGCCAATGCGCAGATCTTTAAGTTTTTCATAAATAATCCCTGTTTGTTTCTTTTAGATTTTTGTTTAGGGGGCCCCCTTAAACCCGGTCATTATAACACGCAAACGCCGTGGCTCATTCCATTAGATGCGGCAATCTTATGTGAACGCAAACTGCAATTCCTCGGCCTCTTATGCAGAGTTTGGCAGTAATCTTCCGCCGTCCGGGCGTGTTAATCTTCAGGAGGATAAGACGGAACATGCACAGCATAAAGGCGGATAATCCCATGAGAAAGATCTTCACTGCCATCGCGGTACTTGTAGGACTTCACATCATTTCGCTGGGGACGCTTTGCGCGGTCTTCCCCGTGGATAAACATTACGACAATACTTATGGAAAAGATACCGGCGTCGAAAGCTTTGAGTTCTATGCTGACGGCGGCATCGCAGGCTGTTTTCATTACAGGGCCAAAGTGTGGAAAGATGCCACGGGCTGTCATCTGTATTACAAAGACCAAGACGGTTTTGAGAAGACGTTCGTGCTTTCAAAGCTTGAATATCTGCAGTGCGCAGGCTTAAGTCAGGAGGACGCCGACGAGTTGGTTTCTTACGAAGGCTCAAGGGTAATGGATGGCATTATGACCTCTGTCCGGATCAAGTTCAAGGGCAGGAAAGAGATCGAGATCCCGAGAAAATGTTATGACCTTTCCAGATATGAACTCCCGTTCAGAAACGTTTTGGAGGTCGTCAGGGTCAAAAAAGAACATCTCGAGAATGATTACTCCGTAAAACTCAACAGCCTGCTCAGCAGTTATCTTCTCAAATACGGCGTACCGTTTTCCTCTTTTATTTATAACAAGTATCATAAAGAAACCAGCGGGACGGAAAGTCGTTATTTCTATTACAAGGGTCTTAGCGGAAGGCATAGTACTGAAGAGCTGACCGCGTTCGAAAGACAATGCATAAATCACAGATTCTTCCGGGAAGACAGGCAGACTGAATCACTGGACTTCATGACAAAAGACTCGACGGTAGTCAGCCTGAACGGGCACAAGGCTTATATGAAAGCAAAAGAATCAGACGGCTTGGCGTATTTATTCATAGGCTCCGAAACGAGGGAAACGGTCGTGATATTATCCCCCATTCCGGAAGGAATCTCTTTCGAGGAATATAAGCAGGATGTCTGCGGCATCTTTGAAAACGCAAATAACGCAAAGGACAACAGATACCTGCTGGGCAGCGCCGTCCTGGCCGAAACGGCCGCTCTCTTTGCCGCAGCCGTTGTCACGGCAGTGGTCATGTACTGTCTGCGCGATAAGAAAGCGCAGTAATGTTTTTAACCGACTGAAGAATAATCGAAAGTGGCGGGATTGCCGTTTATGTCATCGTAATAGATTATCTTCTTTTTGTGGTCCCACGAGGTGAGCGTGCCGCCCCAGAGCGGCGCGAAAAAGTCGTCGCTCGCATCGTATTTGCTGCCGTTATGGTCTCCTTTGTAATGGCAGGCGATGGTGTTTTTATCCTTCTTGTAGCCGTCGTTCCCGCGCTGCTCGTCGGTCATCATGAAGTAGGACAGGCAGTTTTCCCTGCCCATTACGAACGTCGGATCGATGTGATAGTTCTTTCCGTTTATCGTAACGTAAGACCATCCGTGACCCTCGCCGTTATCGCCGTTGCCGCCCGCTACCGTAGCGTCAACGCCTGATTGCAGCAGAAGGTAAGAGTAAGCGGTCGAGCATTCGGAGCAGATCCCGTGCCCTGTCGTGAGGAACCTGTATCCCGAGAAATGCATGAAGGGATCGTCGTTCATCTTGTCGTAGGATTCGTAATCGTAGGAATAAGCTTTCGAAAAGTAGAGATAGAGCGCAAGGGCCTTCTCGAAATCGGAATAATCGTCCCTCAAGTTCTCGTTCAGGATGTTAGTGACGAGCTTTTCAAACTCGGCTTCCTTGGTCTTCAGTTCTTCTTTGGAGATCTTGTACTGGAATGTCGCCCTGCCGTTCTTAAAGGCACCTGCGTAATTCGATTCCGTATAATCCGCGTAAAGGAGATGGAACTGGCTCGGGAACTGACCGATCATCCAGTCGTAGGTGTGCTCGTCCTTGACCTCAAAGTCATCTTCGCCGTTTTGGACCGCTTTAACATAGTTACAATAGGCCTTGTACATGTCTTCGCCCATCATTTCGCGGAAGATCGATGACATGACGACAGGCTTGAACTCGAAATGACCCCTGGCCTCTGTGGTCGTAGGGGTTTCCGTCGTCTCTGAAGTTGTTATCACGATATGCGAGGTTACGGTCTCAGGCTGCGCAGCGGGAGCGGTAACGGCACATCCCGCAATCAAGCAGGCTGTGACGAAAACGCTTACCAGATTTATCAATGCTCTTTTCATATTTATTCTCTTAAAATGTCCTATAGGCACAAATTGCCGACAGGATTATACATCAAGGCATTGAAAATATTGTGGCAAAGTATCGTGACGGCTTATTCTTCCCTGATATACACGGGCATTTCAAGATAACCGCGTTTCTCTCTGAAATATGTGCCGCTTGAAATAACGCGCCTGTCATGTCCGCCGGGCGAGACCCAGATGCCCTCGGGAAGATAGAAATCCACCCATCCGTCCTTGGCGAAAACGGGCGCCACGAGGACTTTATCTCCGATCATGTACTGCTTGTCCAGGAATGCGCAGACAAGGTCGTTCTGGAATTCCAGGACCATAGGGCGCATCACGGGAAGGCCGAGTTTACAAGCTTCTTCGCGCGCTTCATTGATATAAGGCATCAGCTTTTCCTTGAGGTTTACATAGTGCCTTAAGACATCAACGGATTCCTCGTCGTAGTTCCACGGCACGCGGTAGGATGTACTCCCGTGGAGGCGGCTGTGCGAGCTCAGGAGCCCGAATGCCGCCCAGCGCTTGTAAACGTCAGGCGTTGACTTGTCCTCAAACCCTCCGATGTCGTGGCTCCAGTACGAGAAGCCCGATAGCATGAGCGAAAGCCCGCCCCTGATGGTCTGTTCCATCGAGGGATAGTCCGAGTGGCAGTCGCCGCCCCAGTGAACGGGGAACTTTTGGCATCCTGCGGTCGCACTCCTTGCAAACACCACTGCTTCGCCCTTTCCGCGCTCCATTTCAAGAAGCTTGAAGACCGTTTCGTTGTAAAGATATGCGTAGAAATTATGCATTCTCAAAGGATCAGACCCGTCCGCAAAAACAACATCTTGGGTAGGGATCCTCTCGCCGAAGTCCGTCTTGAAGCAGTCTACGCCGATGTCGAGGAGCGCCTTGAGCTTACTCTGATACCACTTTGCGGCGTCCTTGTTCGTGAAGTCCACGATGCCCATTCCGGCCTGCCAAAGGTCCGTCTGCCAAATGCTTCCGTCAGTCTTCTTTATGAGATAACCGCGGCCTGCCGCCTCATCGAACAGCTCGGACTGCTGGGCGATGTACGGGTTTATCCACACGCAGACCATGAGGCCCCTGTCGTGAAGCTTTCCGATCAGGTCTTTCGGATCGGGGAACATTTCGTTGTCCCAGAGGAAGTTGCACCAATGGCTGTCCTTCATCCAGAAGCAGTCGAAGTGGAAGACCGACAGGTCGATGCCGCGCTCTTTCATGCCGTCAACAAACGACAGAACGGTCTTTTCGTCGTAATCGGTCGTAAACGAGGTTGAGAGCCAGAGCCCGAAAGACCAGTCCGGGAGGTCCGGCGCGCGCCCCGTGAGTTTCGTGTAGAGCGTGATGACATCCTTCATGGACCGGCCCGCAAACAGGTAATAGTCAAGGCATTCGCCGGGCACGGAGAACTGGACTTTCGAGACGTTCTCGGAGGCCACCTCAAAGCTGATCTTTTCCGTATGGTTTACGAACACGCCGAGATCGTTGTCCGTGATGTAGAAGGGGACATTTTTGTAGGCCTGCTCAGTAAACGTTCCGCCGTCCTGATTGTCTATCTCTATGCTCTGACCGTTCTTAATGAAGTTTCCGAACCGCTCGCCCAGGCCGTAAACGTGTTCGCCTACGCCGAGGCTCAGCTGCTCCCTCATGTAGTTTCCGTTATTGCCGTTTATGTAGGCGAGAGCGCCATCGCACGATCTTGTTATCAGATGGCCGCAATACCATAAGCCGTAGCCGTAGTTTTCCTTGTCTATCACGAGTCTGGCGCTGCCGCTTTCGATGGTGAGCTCGGCGTCGTCTTCGCTGACTTCAAGGCAGGCGTTTTTGTCGTTGAGCCTGAAGTAAGACGGCCCGCACGTTTTGTCACCCTTAAAGTGATATGTCTTTATATGGAATGCGTTCTCAAAAGGCGAGGAGATCTCGCATGTTATGTAAGGGCCGCTTAAGGTGCAGCCCCTGTTGTAAACATGAAAAGACGGGATCGTCAGGATCACCTTGTTTTCAAGCTTTTCAATGAACCGGACTTCACGGGCCGGATGAATGTCAAAGCCTTCCGCTGTCCTCCATGCGCCGTCCGTAAATTTCATAACGCTATGACAACTTAAAGGAAACCCTTTAATTCAGCGGAACGAACGGGCTTGAACCGTGTTCTCTCTTGTACGGCTCTTCTTTGTTGCTGTTCGTGCCGGCAGGCTTAAACGGGTTTACCCCGCCATTCTTAAACGGTGAATTACCGCCAGAAGGCTTGGTCAGAGGAGCTGCCTGCGGCTTGGGCGGAGCCTTGTGGAAACCGGAATCATCCTTTTTCGACTTGGAACCAAATGAACCGAGTGATCCGGAACCGAGTGATCCGGAACCGAGTGATCCGGAACCAAGCGAACCTGAACCGAGCGAACCTGATCCGAGTGAGCTTGAACCGAGTGAACTTGATCCTAAAGAACCCGATGAACCGAGGGAGCCTAAAGATCCCAAGGAGTCCAGGGATTCTGATGATCCCAAAGAATCAGAAGAACCTAAAGAACCCAGTGAACCCAATGAACTTGAAGATCCGAAAGAACTTGAGGATTCAGAACCCGCAGACGGGCCGAAAGAGCTGCTTCCGGAGTCTGACAGGGTTGTGAGCGGACCTGAACCGGACGAGCCGATATGGAACATCTCGTTGGGATTGATGTGCTTTTTGTGGTCTGCATCCGTCAAAGCAGAAGCCGACGGTCTGTAAGGCCCCGGGAATCTTGCTTCAAGGGGAGACGGCTCAGCAGCACTTGTACCGGAATCTGAAGAATCCAAAGGTTTAAAGAGTCCGGGGCGGACTGCCGTAACGGGAACTACCGGCTCAGATGGAGCGCTTGCTTCCGGCTGGCTTGTCTCCAATGCTTTAAATGCATTGACGCCGGACGTAACCTTCGGTGCTGCGTTATCCGTATTTGTTGATCCCAAAGGCTTGAA
>JAILIB010000025.1 GCA_024695505.1 Saccharofermentans sp. | reverse complement strand
AACGGTACTTTCAAGACAGGCAAGCTTAATGTCGGCAACAAAAAGATCTTTCTTAATTTCGATTATGAACCATTGCCCGAATTGGACGAGAATAAAGATTACGCCGTCAGATATACGATCGAACTTACTTCAGGCAACTATACTCTCTATAACAGCATAATGCTCACTCTTGCTGCAGTCTGCATTCTGCCTTTAGCTCTCAGCGTTGCCTATCTGATCAGCTTAAATGAGAACAACAAAAAGGCATTCGATGAGCGTCAGATGAAGATGCGCGGAAAAGCCGCAATGACCACGATGATAGTCGTCATCGGCACTGCTCTCGGTCTGGGTTGGTTCAGTCTGATCTATAACGATTTTCCGCTGTCAGCATACGAATGCCTGATGATCATCGCATTTATCGGAATCGCAACGTTTGCAATTACCGCAGACAGATATGATGCATACATGGGTTTAAGCAATAAGCGTAATGTGTTCGCAGTTATGTTCAGCATTATTGGTATAATCGATCTGGTAGTTTTCGTTTCCACGCTTAGGCTGATCAGGAACGGCGCCCCTGTCAATAACAGGATCGACTCGCTTGTACAGGGAATCTACTGTCTCTCAATAGGCGTAGAAGTATTCATCAAGAACATCCAGAACAAAAAGGAGGCGCTGGAGGATGAAGAATCTTAAACTCAAAGCCGCCCGCGCCGCGCTGGATCTGTCACAGCAGGACCTGGCCGATAAGGTCGGCGTGTCACGTCAGACGATCAACGCCATCGAAAAGGGCGATTACAACCCGACGATCAACCTCTGCATCGCGATATGCAAGGCATTGGGCAAGACATTGGACGAATTGTTCTGGGATCAGGAATAACTTAAAGAGGGACCGCAAAAGCGATCCCTCTTTTAAGTGTCTTATTTCTTTTTCTCCTTGCCGAGCTTTTTCCCAAACCGGGCTTCGAAAACACCATCTTTCAGAGTCGTCCTGAACCGCAGCTTATGCTGCTCCAAAATCCTTCCGACGATCGCGATCCCCATACCGGGAGTAAACTTATCCTTGCCGGTCTTGTTCCTGATCGTTACCGACTTGCATGTGATATCGATCTCGATCTTTGAATCATCGCTCTTGTATTTCATAGCATTATCAAGTAGACAATAGATCGCCGTCTTGAAGTAATCCTTGTCCATTCTGATCTTCATGTCGCCTTTTGCAAAGACTTCCGCGCCAAGTTTGGAAGCAACCTCATCAACACATACGCGGACAGATTCCTTGGCAAACTTCCGGTCAGACTTCTCAGCTGTCCTAAGGATCGCTTCTATGTCTTTGTTCATCTCAGTGGTTTTCGCGAGGATCCGATCGGCATACCGGTCCTTCTCTTCTTCACCTTTAACATCCTTCAGGTTCTCTGCGTAGCCTCCAAGGATCTGCAGAGGAGTCTTCATGTTATGTGCAAGAGAATCTATGAGATTATTCTTAAAGATATTGTTTTCATATGCCTTCTTATACTGGCTGTAAGGCTTGATCGATACGAGCAGTGAAATAACAACTGCAGCCAGCGCGAGAAAAACAGCCATTACAATGTAGAACGGCCGGAAGAAATAATCCGCCGGAACATTTTTAATGATAAATTCAACAACATAGAGTTTTCCGTTGATTTTGTAGAAATCAATGGCTCCGCAGCCGTCCAAACTCTGCTCATTGACTGAATATCTATATCTTCCGTCTGTGCGCTTGTTTTCTGCAAACTCTTTAAACAAAGCTTCAAAGTTTTCATCTTTGTAATCTTCTTCTCTGAGCTCATATGCTTTTTGAAGCTCGCTCATGCTGTTTGCGAGAAACAGTCCGTTGTTAGATTTTAAGAATTCATCAGGACGAACGCGTACGGGAAATAAAAGCAGGTCTTTTTGAAAACCGCCACTGTCTATGTTAATATACCGGTCTGCTTTTGAGGCATCGGTAAAATCCCATTTCTTAGCATAGAAGGGAGCCTTATCCGTTTCATACGTCATGCCAAATGACTCGACAACTTTTCCGAGGTGAAGCGTGTCTCCTTCCGCATAGAAGGTTTGAGCCACCGGACTGCGATACTGGGAATACCCGCTGTAATCAAGAGCCAAAGTGAAAAGCATGTTTGATAAATACAGATCGGACTGGGCAGCAAGATCCCAACTGTTGACTACACTTGTATCAGCATAGTCTTTGAAACGCCAGGCCTCGTCACATTTCTTATATTCGATCGTCCACTCATTGTTACTGACAATTTCAGTTCTTTTACCTTTTGCAAGAAGGTCCTTGTCGTTGGTAACATAATACCAGTGACGCATCTCGTCTTCCATCGGCAGACTTTTGTAATCACTCTCGGCTATTGTATTAAAGCTGCCGTCTTCTCTTACCTCTGCGAACCTGTAGTAATCTGCCGTGAAGAAATTCGTGAGAATATCGATAAAAACATCACCGTTTTTACCTTCAGCATAACTTCTGACAAGAGACTCGTATCTTTCACGGCGTCTGTTCCATCCGGAATCGATCGCACTGTTGTAAGCATGCACCAAAGTGGCTTGCGATATGCTAAATACGACTGCTGCAATAAGTAATGCTATGACCAATCGCGGGAAAAGAAAACTGAAATAACTCTTTCTTTTCATGTGTAACACCTCCCTAGTCGAATCTGTATCCGACTCCGATCAGAGTCTTGATACGGGATCCTTCTTTATTTAATCTTTTGCGGAGGTTCTTTACGCGGTTGTCTATTACGCGTTCGGTGATGTACATGTCATCGCCCCAGGCAACGGCTAGCAAGAGCTTTCTTGTTATGGCGGCACCCGGATGCTCCATCATGTACTTCAGGATCTGATACTCCTTGGGCGGGAGTTCCACCACATTGCCTGCAACTCTAACTTCAAGCTTCACAGGATCCAGTGTGATCTGTCCGCTCTCGATCATCTTCCTGACAGGCGCATCGGTCTTCGCGCGTTCGAGGATGGCATTCAGCTTGCTGTACAAGATCTTGATGGAGAAGGGCTTTACGATGTAATCGTCAGCTCCCAGTTCATAGCCGTAAAGAACATCTTCTTCCCTGACTTTGCCGGTAAGGAAAACGATCGGTATATCCGACTTTTTCCTGATGATCTTGCAGAGTTCAAATCCGTCGAGGCCCGGCATCATGATGTCAAGAACGATCAGATCGTAGGATCCGTTAAGGAACTTGGACAGGCCTATATTCCCGTCCTCAGCAAAATCCAACGCAATCTTATCGCGCCTTCCGAAATAATCGCCGATGACCTCTCTGATCTGGCTGTCGTCTTCAACAAGCAGAACGCTGTACATAATCCCTCCGTCAAGAGAATGTTACACGTACAGTGTATCGTTGATGTATCAATTTCACAAATAGAGCTTAAATATTAATTGGCTTCTTTTTCTTTTTCAAAAGCAACAAGGCCGATCTTAGTCGGGTGGTCCAAAAGGACAACGTCCTTGCCCTTTGTCTTTCGCATGAGCAGCATGACTGAAATAAGAATGTCTCCTGCCCCGCCGATGATCTGTATTATTGCAACCACCAATAAAGGGAAAAAACCTACAAAGACCGAAACAACACCCAGGATCACGCCGAGTATCGTCATGGGCATCATGGAACCAAGAATATATATGGACCTCGAGAGCGGAGAAGTACATGTGCAATAAGGAGTGAGTGTTTCCTTCTGGAAGCCGAATTCAATGTCCTTTGCTCCGTTCTCAGCTCCGATCGTCCAAAACCATCCGTGGATCTTCTCATGAAGGAAGGTAAGAACGAGCGTAACAACAATTATCCCTGCCAGAGCAGCAAAATACAGGCCCGGCTGGGTATCCAGGATATCCGGCTTAAACGGTTTTCCGTTACGGAGAGTGTAACCTGCAACTACCGCAGCAACAAAAGGGAGCGTGAGAAGGATTCCAACAAAGTTAGCTGTA
>JAILIB010000137.1 GCA_024695505.1 Saccharofermentans sp. | reverse complement strand
CGGAGCGTCTCCGGCAGGCTTGTCCTGACCGTATTCTTTTACAAGATAATTGGTGATCGCGTTAAGAGCCTGCGAGTTTGTAAGTATAGCCTGTGTAGTTTCCACTGGCGCTTGAGGACTCCTGACCATGTGGGTGCATGCCGAAAAAGACAGCAAGAGACCGGCCGTCAACAATACGAGTGTTAGTTTTCTATTCATGCCTTTTCCTCCATTTGTTATATTTCTTCTTTCAGTTCAGCGATAAATGCTTCCAAAAACCCGTGTCGTTTGACTGCCATGGCCTTGGCGGCATCCGTATTGAGTTCATCCATGATAAGCAAGAGCTTGTCGTAAAAATGCTGAACTGAATCTTCAATGCTTCTTCCATGCTCTCCGCCGTATGCAAATGTGCGGGCTATTCCGATCGCGCCCAGGGCGTCAAGACGGTCTGCATCCTGTACGATCTTACCCTCGATAGTTTCAGGCTTCTTCCCGCGGTTCTTCGAAAAAGATACGGAATTTATGACGCAACAGATCTCATCGATCTTCTCATCAGATATGTTCTTTCCCTCAAGGAATCTCCGCGCATTGTCGTTGTTCACGGAATCAAACAGCTTATGGTCATCAACGTCATGAAGGATCGAAGCCAGTGCAACGACCGTCATATCGCATGCACTTTCCTTTTCCGCTATCTTCAACGCGTTTTCATACACCCTGACAGAATGTGCGGCATCGTGGCCGCCGGAATTACCTCCCAACAGTCTTGCCATATAATCTATTGCGTCATTTATCAGCTTTTGGTCATTCATAAATCTCCTCCCTGATCCATCAGTTAAAAGTTCCAAATCTTGTGATGTTAGCGTTGTAATACCCGCGGCGGTATTCGCGCGGCGTGGTTCCCGTCAGCTTTCGGAAACCGGCGCAGAAATGACTCTGCGAGCAAAAGCCCAGCGAATACGCGATCTTCGAATAGGAGTATTCCGTCCTTGTCAGAAGGGCCTTGGCCGTTTCAACGCGCAGGTTCATGAGATAGGTTCCGAAAGTGACGTTCATCTCCTTGCGGAAAAGCTCGGAAAGATAACACGGATTAAGCCCTGTCAGCTCACCTAAATCTTCGAGCGTGATCTTCTCATTGAAGTGCGAATCAATATATTCAAGGCATCTGTAGACCGGACCTGAGCGGAGCTCCTTGTTCCTGAAGTCTGCGACCGTCTGAACGAACACCTTCCAGACCTCTCTGTTCAGGTCACGGATCTCCTCGATCGTATTTGCAGTGTCAGCCTTCTGGATATAGACGTCGCTGATCGAAAAGACCGTCTCCTGCGAAAGCCCCGCCTCGATCATGTAGCGTGTCGCTATCCCTGTGTTGATTATGAAAAGATAGCGCATATTGCGGAGCGGATCGGAAGACAGAGTGCCTTGTATTGATGCATCCAGCAGTTTTTCAGACTCTTCGACCGCGCGCATGTCTCCGTTCATCAGAAGATGGAAGCGGTACGACTCGTCATCGTAAGTCGTGTGAGCAAAGCCCGTTTCCGCGTGCTGGTGTACAAGCATGCGGATCTCGCTGATGTCTATCTTTTCCATTTCTTTAGCCATAAAATAAATATACCACTCATATAAAGATTTTAATATATGCCTATATATTTTGATATTACTTCCGTCAGGTCATACATATCATAGAACCAACCCAAGGTACAAGGAGACTCCGCATGACGCAGCAGAAAACAAAAAGGATCCAGGGCTTGTTTGCCGTGCTCATCATATTCCACCATCTGTCGCAGATGGTGTCTGCTCCCTGGCTTCCGGATTCAATCCGCCGTCCTGGACTGGAATTGTTCGTTCCTGTCGGATATCTCCTGGTGGCTTTCTTTTTCTTCAGTTCCGGCTACGGCCTCGCAAAGAGCATGCGCTCTAAGGAGGACTATTTTGACGAGTTCTTCGTGCGCCGCCTGAACCGCGTCTTGTTTGTTTCGATCGCAGTTGACATAGTTTACATAGTCCTGCGCATTTACAAGCAAAACCTTGCACTGCCTCCGAATCCTTTTTCCTGGTACGTGTACACTCTGATAGTCCTCTACGCGGGCTTCTTCCTTGCATACAGGAAAAAGACTAAGGCGTCTTTTGCGGTCATGTGCCTGGTCGTTCTCATCTACTGCGTGGTATGCTATCTCCTTGCCTTCGGCAACTGGTGGATCAATTCCGTTCCGGCGTTCCTCCTGGGCATATTCATGGCAGGCCGCAAGGAAGAAAGATCTGACGTCAAGCGCATCATCCTTTCGGCGGCCGTTTTCGCCCTCATGTTTTTCGCGGGTGAGAACATCAAGAACTTCGCGGTCTCCAAAGGATTCTCCAACTACGGCGTTATCAACAGTTCGGTTGTGTTCCTTCAGATGATATCTTCTGCGGCATTCTCCCTTCTTTGCTACTACATCTCGTTCAAAACGCCATCAGAGGACTCCGGAAACACCGTCCTCGTCTTCGTTCGCAAGGGCCTCTCCTTCCTAGGCGGGATAACTCTCGAGATCTATCTGATACACGGAATCTTCGTGAATTCATTCGGTCCTTACTTCATCAGTAACAATGTTAAACCATACTATTACATCAAAAACATCCCGCTCTATGTGCTCGTGGTAGTAGCACTCTCGATCCCTCTGGCTTTCGGCCTCAAGAAACTGTTTGACGTCCTGTCAGATAACTACCCGGCCCTTACCGTCCTAAACAAGTTCATGTCTGATCTCAAAAGGAACCTCCTGATCCTTATTGCCCTGGCAGTGCTGGTCACGATCTGTTTCGGAATCAAGCACGGCCGGGACGCTTCCGAAGCAAGAAAGCAGGCAGAAGAATACAAGAATGCAAACATTACAATGGTTGAAGCAGACGGTGAGCAGATCGCCGTCTATAAGGCAGGCACCGGCAAGGAAACCATGGTCCTCATCAGCTCCGGAAGCTTTGCGGGTTCTACGCTGAACCTGCGCCCTCTGGCCGACAAGCTTGCGGAAGACTACAGCGTTGTAATTATCGATCTGCCCGGATCAGGCTTCAGCCCTTATGCCGGCAAAGAGCTTACTGCTGACCACTACGCCGATGTGATCAAAGGCACGCTGGATTCGCTGGGGATCAAAGACGACATAGTTCTTGTTCCCCACTACTATGCAGGACTTTACTGCTACAGATATATTTCAAAATACCCTGAAGGTTTGAAAGGCGCCGTTTTCATCGACAGCATACCCGTTGAGATCGGCCCGCGTCTTGCAGGCTCGGCCATCACTTCTGCGGAAGAATACGAATGGAACGCTTCGCGATCTTTAAGGAGTGAAAAGCTCGTAAAAGACTTTATGGTCAAGACGGGATATGCCGAATTCGAACTTGTTTTCTTTGATGAGCTTTTCGGTGGTTCCGACGTAAAGAAATACGTGCCCGCAATGAAGGATCTCATATTGGAAGGTTACATGAACGAAGCCGGCTGTAAAGAGATCATCAAGGCCTATGCCAACTGCCGGGACCTGAAGGACTTCACTCTTCCGGCTGACGTTCCCGCGGTGTTCCTGATAAGTTCAGACAACAGATACGACAACCCTTACGGGATCAACTGGACCAACTGCTACAAGCGCATGATAACAAACGAAAAAGATCAGACCATCGTGACGATCGACAACTCGTACGTCATGTACTATTCACCCAAGGAAATAAAGCGCCTGACAGACGCATTCATGTGCAAAGGACAATAGTTTCCGCATTTATCTGTGCCATTAGGGAAATATGTAGTATAATGATTGAAAGGCAAAGGCGCCCATTAAGGGTGCCTTTGTCTTTTTATTTGGATTTTTTAGGGAGTTATTTGACGGTTTACGGCCGGAAAGGAGGCCAAATGGCTGCATTTGAAAGAGTCTTGAGCGGTATCCCCGAAATGGATAAGGCATTCGACAACATAAGGCTTGGCGACAACGTCGTTTGGCGCGTATCCGATCTGGAACAGTTCAAATTGTTTATGGTCCCTTACGTCGAACAGGCGATAAAGGACAAGAGGAACATCATCTATTTCAGGTTTGCAAGCCATGAGCCGCTCGTTGAAGACCGCCCTGAGATAAAGACCGTCAACATCCCGCTGTCCCACAGGTTTGAGACCTTCTCGGTCGACATCCACAACGCCATCGAAAAAGAAGGCTTTGACGCGTTCTACGTTTTCGACTGCCTTTCAGAGCTGCAGACAGCATGGGCGACGGATCTCATGATGGGCAACTTCTTCAAGGTCACTTGTCCTTTCCTGTTCGTCCTTGATACCGTAGCATTCTTCCCGATAATCCGAGGCAAGCATTCGGTTGACGCGATCAACAAGATATTAAATACTACGCAGCTTTTTATTGATGTATATTCGGACAGCAGGAGCATCTACGTCCGTCCCGAAAAGGTATGGAACAGGAATTCCGATACGATGTTCCTCCCCCACACCTATGAGCCTGATACGGGCAGGTTCCAGCCTATCCTTGACGGCGTAAAGTCAAGCAGGTTCTATCAGACTTTAGGCCAGGCACAGCGTTCATCTGAAGAACAGTTTTCCGATTCATGGGACAGGTTCTTCAACCGCACGAAACTCCTTCACGAAAGTGAAATGGACATAACGAAAGAATGCGGCCGTATGTGCGACATCATGATGACCCGCGACGAAAAGATGCGCGAAATGGTAAAGAAGAACTTCACTCCTGAAGATTACTTCGCAGTCAGGGATCACATGATCGGCACCGGCATGATCGGCGGAAAGGCATGCGGAATGCTTCTCGCAAGATCGATAATCAGGAACAGGGAACCTGACATCGCAGATTACCTGGAGCCGCACGATTCGTTCTATGCAGGCTCTGACCTCTACTACACTTACATCGTAGACAACAACCTATGGGATCTCAGGATAAAGCAGCGCACTGATGAAGGCTATTTCTCGCTCGCAGAGGAATTTGCAAAAAAGATCATGGAGGGCGTTTTCTCAGATCCCATGCGTCTTCAGTTCGAGCGGATAATCGAATACTACGGACAGGATCCTTACATCGTAAGATCAAGCAGCATTCTTGAGGACGGTTTCGGGAACGCGTTCGCGGGCAAGTACGAATCCGTTTTTTGTGCAAACAGGGGCTCGCTTGAAGAGCGTCTGAATGAATTCGAAAACGCGATAAAGACAGTATATGCAAGTTCCATGAGCCTTTCCGCACTGGATTACAGAAAACGCCGCGGACTTGATAAGAGAGACGAGCAGATGGCCCTTCTGATACAGCGCGTGTCGGGCTCTTATTACGGTTCTTACTACATGCCTTGTGCGGCAGGCGTAGGCTATTCCTACAGCCCCTACAGGGTGATGAAGGACTCCGATCCTACTGCAGGAATGCTAAGGCTCGTCATGGGACTCGGAACATCCGCGGTCGACAGGACGGAAGGCTCGTACCCGAGGATCGTTAATCTCGACATGCCCGAGAAGTCCTCATATTCTTCATCTGCCGACAAGCACAAGTTCTCCCAGGGCAAGGCTGAAGTCATCAACATGAATTCGCATTCCCTCGAGAAACTGACTTACGACAAGCTTGAATCTGACGTTCCGAGATATCTGGAAAACATCCTGCTGGAGCACGATTACGAAGCCGAATCAAGACTCCGCGAAATGGGCAGGCCGAGGCAGATAAAGTTCATCTCCTGCAAGGGCCTTGTCGCCAACAAAAAGCTTATGGAACAGATGAAGAGAATGCTTCACTGCATCCAGGAAGAATACGATTATCCCGTCGATACCGAGTTCACGATAAACATATCCGACAACGGGGATTACTCGATCGACCTTCTTCAGTGCCGTCCGCTTCAGGTACAGAAGACCTCCGGCGGAACAGTCATTCCCGCGGGCATCTCAGAAGACAGTATCCTTCTCGAGAACAAGTCATCTTCAATGGGACTTTCAAAGGCTTCGGAACTGGACGTCATAGTGTACGTGGATCCCGTCAGATACTACAACATGCCATATAGGGACAAGCCCGCAGTTGCAACGCTCATCGGAAAACTCAACTGGCATTACAGGGACCTAGGAAAGCACATGATGCTGATCGTTCCAGGCCGTGTCGGAACTTCGTCTCCCGAGCTCGGAGTGCCGACTTCATTTGCTGACATCAGCGCATTCGAGATAATCTGTGAGACAGAAGAGACCAAGGCCGGATACAATCCTGAGCTGTCCTACGGAAGCCACATATTCCAGGATCTTGTAGAAGCGGAGATCCTCTACACCGCTGTCTTCAACAATCCGAAGACAGTTCATTTCCATCCGGAAAAACTACAGAACTCTCCTGATGTGATCAGTGAGTTTGACGAGTCGGAAACTCTTTCAGACATCGTTCACGTTTATGACGTTTCAGGCAGAAACTGCAAGGTCTATAACGACATCGCGAACGAGCATCTTGTTATAACATGTTAGAAAATAAAACGGTTTGGAGCGCAGCACATGATTACCCTTAACGACTATTTGTACAGCGGAGACACCGTGGTCAAGATCCTTCACTGCTATTCGAGGGATCTGAAAGCGGAAGCTATCAGGACAAACAACGGCGTGGACCTCGCACACAGCAACTGTCTCATCCAGATGATCGAACTCCTGGAGCACAACGAGTTCTTGACTTTGCAGTCCCAGAAGATCCGCGAGTTCTATAAGTTCATGACCGAGGAATACCCTTTCCTCGCGTTCACTTTCAAGGGCAGGATCAAGTCTCTTATCCGCCTCGAGGAAAAGATCAACGGAAACATCTCGGAGTACATTTACGAGTATTACAAGCGCACCGGAAAGTATCCGCCTGAAAGCGAGATCAAGGAGCAGATAAGGCGCATCAGGGATCTCATCGCTTACAGGATCGTTATATCGCTTCCCAAGTGTCATCTTGGTTCGGGAGAAAACAGAGAAGAACGGGAGATCGGTTACATCTATGAGATAGCAAATTCTCTTCCCGTCTTCCTTGAAGAACAAGGATTCGCGCCTGAGATCTCGGGGTTTGAAGACCAGAGCGAACGGATCAACCCGCAGTACAGGGAGTATTACCGCGACTACATAGCCAACCCGAAGAATTTCAACTACCGTTCCCTGCACATTGCCTTTTTTGACAACACTTCGAGGAGCAACATAGAAGTGCAGATCAGGACAAAACTGATGGACGACAATGCCGAGATAGGACCTGCAAATCATCTGGGTTATGAGAAACGCCAGGAGAACGACCGTGCCAGAAGAGAAGCGATCCCGTTAGGAGAAAACCCGTTTTTCGATGACGCGTACGAGCGCGGAATAAAGCTCCAAAAGCTCGACCTGAGCGAGATCGACGTAAACATGTTCGGAGCGGTGAACAACGCTCTTATCAACGACGGCTGCGGCCTGTACAGAGGCCGTCTGATCCTCCCCTACGAGCATCTTTCAAGATTCCAGAACGATCTGGTGTAAAAGAAAACTCCCCGCCGTTTAAGCAGCGGGGAGTAATCGATCTTCAGTGAATATGATCCTTATTTCACTCTGATCGTGACGGTCACGATCTGAGGATCTGATGCACTGTGCGTAGCATCACCTGTAGCGATGACCGCAACGTCAACCTTGTAGGTACCCTTCTTCAGTCCCTTTTTAACGGTAATGTTTCCGTTGGAATTGACAACGATCTTGCCATTTCCGGAGACCTTACTGAATACGCGGAAACCTTGTCCTGCATCAGTGTAGCTGTAGAGCTTGGAAGCGGCTACCGTCTGAGCCTTCTTCTTTACCTTCTTAGCCTTTACGGTCGCAGTCTTGCCTGCTGCCACCAACATTGTGTTTGCCGTGTATTGAACAAAAGTCTTGGTACAACCCAGCCAAGCAGTGGAATTGCTTTTTCTTAATATATCCGTGACGGTTATTTTGATCTTGCAGTCTTGGAAGATATAGTTACCAACAGTATCAACACTGCATGGGATCGTGATAGCCGTAAGGTTAGTGCAGCCTTCAAATGCGTTATTACCAATGCTCTTAAGTCCATAATTGAGCGTTACACTTGTAAGACTTGCACATCCGGAAAACGCTGACAAACCGATCGAAGCTACGCTTCTGGGAATAACAACACTTTCAACCGCCGTACCCGAGAAAGCAGATTCACCTATGGAAGTAACACTGCCGGGGATATTAACGGTCGTAAGACTTGAGCAGTCTAAGAAAGTCTTATCCTCAATCTTTTTGAGGCCGCCGGGCAACGTAGCTTTTGTAAGATTGGCGCAACCACTGAAAGCTTCAGTACCGATCGTTTTAACTTTGCCTGGTATCTTAACGCTTTTAAGGCCGGTTTTCTTAAATGCGGCAGTTCCGATCGTCTTGACCTTGCCCGGTATATTTATGGATGTTAGGTACGAACAACCGGAAAAAGCAGAAGCTCCAATCGTAGTAAGTTTTTTCGGAAGGTTAACACTGGATAAAGCTGTAGTAGCAAATGCACCTTCAGAAATAGTTTTGACTTTTTTAGGAATTGTGATGCTCCTAAGATTTGTGCATAGAGCAAATGCATATTTACCTATGCTCTTAACGTTTTTGCCCATTGTAACCTTAGTCAGGCCAGTGCACAAAAAGAATGCATAGTTTCCAATAGTCTTAACTCCTTTACCGATCTTAACAGTCTTCAACGATGTGCAGCCGGCAAATGCATATTGACCTATGGATTTGACCTTCTTAGGGATCGAAATGGACGTAAAAGCGCAACTGGTAAAACAATATGCGGGGATTGATTTGATTTTTGAGTTGAATGAGACGCTTTTCATATTGGAGCAGCCTGCGAAAGCATAAGCTCCAATAGACTTTGTGCTCTTAGGGATCTTAAAGCTTGTCAGAGCAGATTGGCTAAAAGCATAAGCACCAATGGATTTTATGGTCTTAAAACTCGGGAAACCACCGATATTTGTATGCTCAAAAGCATGTGCGCCAATAGATTTTAAGGCCTTCTTGCCTCTTACGTAAGATACTATCTTTCCGCCTGATAGATTTGTACAGTCCTTAAATGCATAACTGCCAATGGAAGTTATTCCTTTAGAAATACTTATGTATGTGATCGAACTTCTTGATTCATGCCACGGAACAGCTTCCTCTGATTTCCAGTTGGGCATTTTGCCACTTCCGTTAATATACAGTTTCGTGTCGTAGATATACCAGTGTATCTTGCCAAAACTGCCACTTGTCTTCCCGGCTGCCTTGGGTACAGACTTCGATGATTCTTCACTTCCGAAATAGTACTCTTCAGTCTCTTCCTCTTCTTCAGACTTAGCGGAAGCCTTGTCGTCTTCATCCGCATCGTCCTCATCATCAGGTTCAGAAGGATCTTCCTTATCCTCGTCTTCCTTGTCTTCCTCTTTTTCCTTTTCTTCTGCTGCTTCTGTGTTCTCCGTTGCAGCAGGCTCTTCAGCTTCAAAATCGATCGCATCGGCGAATACGAAAGTCGGCACCATTCCGACGATCATGGCGACACTGATCAGAAAAGCCAATAATCTCTTTGTTTTCATCCTAATCCTCCCATGTTTATTTTGATAATTTAAATATCAATAGTTTTTAATTATTACAGATAAATTACAGAATTGGTAGGATAAAAAATGAAACTTAGCAGGACAAATTACAGAATCACTTTCTTTTCAAAGTGTGCTTGGAGTTTTCATCCAGCCAGCCCTGTACATCCCAGCATTCGAGCGCTCCCACTACGTATCCCGGTTTGCCTTTCGAATTGTTCAAAACGTAACCCTTTAAGACCACTTCATGTCCGTAGTTGTCTTTCCCGACGTAGAATGACACCCAGCCGTGATGATTGTGCCAGTCAGCAAGCCAGTCTCCGGGTTTCAACTGACTGTACGAGATCTTCTTGCCGGTACTGTGGGACAGCTTGTACATTCCATGGTAAACGCGTTTATGGAAGAATTTCTTCATTACGTAGACTATGAATCCCGAGCAGTCGCAGGTTTTCTTTGAAGCACCGCCGAGCCTGTATTTGATCTTCTTTGATACGGAGTAATAATACGCACCATATCCGTAACCGTCATACATAAACCGGGAAGTATCATTAAACTGATTCGTCATAGTAGTGTTCTTCGGGAATGTCTTAACACACCATTTTGCAAAGGCATTGCCGTCCGTAATGACGTATGGTGCCGGACAGTCCAAATATGATACAAATGTATTTTCAGTATCGGATCGCGCTTCCTTAAAATCGTCTGCGGGTTTCTGGCCCTCGGGAAGCATGACTATCTGAATGGCTGTGATCGTATTTCCGATATCATCGGTTCCGTTCCTTCCATTGGCATTTGACCACGCCATCCAGCCGTACCCGGAAGTCCTGACCCTGTAGAATATGTCGTATCCGTCTGCAGCAGTATGGTTTACGCTGTAAGAAGTCTCTTCGTAATCGTCTTCCTCGTCTTCGTTTCCTTCTTCGTCAGGGCCTTCCTCATAATCCCCGTCAAAAAGTATCATAGATACATACTCAAGATTCTTTTTATCTTCAACGATCCTGAGCGAATATTTCGCATCATACTTCTTCGTGTCCCAGACCGATTCGCCATAGTACGGATAGTTGGCATACATGTCCAGATAATGATCAGGAACGTCAACTCCGACAGCGATCCCGATAACGGGGTCGGTCACTTCAAGAACATCGCCGTCAGACTTGATCTCCGACCAGCCGTTCTTCGTCTTTACTGCATAAGATACCAAAGCGTTCTCGCCCATCTTGAAAAGTCCGCCGCCGGGGAGTATGGGCGTTCTTGAATTGACCTCTGAAATATCGATCACGCTCTTTACGCCATCGACTTCAGCCGGTGCAGTCTTGTCCTTTAAGACGAGGATTACCTGTACCGCTTCCAGCTGTTTTGCGAGATCTTTCGTTCCGCATGAAGCTCCGTTCTTCGCCCAGCCGAGCCAGCCGAAATCCTGGACATAGACTCGGTAATAAACATCGTAATGCTTGGCGACTTCTCCCGTGAGATCGATCTGGATCTCTTCGGTCCTGGTTCCCTGTATTCCGCTCGCATCGCCATTGGACGACCAGTTCTTTTCCCATCCCGTCTTCTGAAGATAGGATCGGTATGTAATTCCTCCCTTGTACTTGCTGCCTGTAAGGTTGATCGCTAAACTGTCGATCCTGTTGCCTTTTCCTGCAGCTCCCGACTTCACGCCGTCCTTAGACCATTTGGTCTCCCAGCCGGTGCTGTCTCTATGGACCCTGTAATTGACCGAGGGAGAAGATCCCGTATCTGCAGGAACTATCCTTATCTTTATCTCTTCGATCAATTTGGTCTCGCCTATCGTTCCCGCCAGAGAACCGTCAGACACGAACCCCTGATTGTTTCCGTATTTCTGGAGAACGACCGCATATTCGATCCTGTATTGTTCTGCAAGATCTCCGGTAAGTTCCATCTTGAGTGCCTCGATCTTCAAGCCTTTTGCAACGGTTCCCGCTTCGGTTCCCGCGTCCTTAAAATCCTGCCAGCCGAGGCGCTGGACGTATACCTTGTATTTCAGAGAGCCTGTAATTCCCGTAGGATTATTGATATTGACAGTTATCGCTTCGATCTGCCTGTATGAAGCTTTTTCGTCGGAAGGATCCTTTCCGCTCAAAGTGAGAGTGGAAGACGAAGCATCCCATACGCCGTCGATAACACCGTATCTCTGAACGTTTGCAGAGCCTGACAAAGAGATATCTTCAGCAGCGGAAACATCACGGGAAACACTGAACAAACCTAAGATAATGCTCGCTGTCATGATTAAAGAAAGAGCCTTCACGAATTCCTTAAACCGCATATCAAACCTCCGCAAATCCATAGCCACCCGTTTCCATTATAGGCTTGTGCCTGAATGTTGTAAAACGGCTTCTTATCCTGCCTGAAGCTCATATAACCTGACGGTACCCGGTCCGTTGTCAGGAGTATAGATCTTGAGCATGATGTATCTGCAGGTAACCTCACCGGTCTCAAAAGTCACGGCGTTTTCTTTGCAGTCCTTCTGGTAATCAAGAGGAATAAAGTGGTTCGGGGTGTTAGACCAAAGCAGTTCCCAAGATGTCGCGTTATAAGATTCATCCTCGACCGTTCCTGCATTATACAGGGTGTATGAACTGAACGTTTTATAAGATCCGAGATCGAGCACTATGTAATGGCATACGCCTTTGAGAAGCATTGACACTTCAGTTACGTTGCCTTTTTCCGCACACCATTTCGTATCGTATTTACCGTCGACCAGCATGGCGGCAGTCTCGTTGCCGTTAATGAATCCGGAGCACCTGTAGACTCTTGCATCCTTGAAAACGTTATTGGCATATTCCTTTACGGTTGAAGACTTAGGAGCGGTCTTCCGGTCATATACGTCGGGCTTGATCTGAGGATAATGCATGCCGAGTACGATATTGTCCTTATAACTTCCGAAACCGTCAAACACCCAGGTACCGTTCACGCACTCTTCCACGTACTTTGCACGGAGAGCTTCGATCGTTTCGTATCCGGTTATCTTCTTCACCAGACTGTTGAAGGGATTGCCCGGTGTGTACGGATCGGAATCATCGGTTATCTCGCCGTTCTTTATAGCCCTGTGAATGGAATCAACAAGACCCGGAACCCATTCGCCGTTCTTTAACAGCGTCGGGAATCTGTAATCCATATACGCAAAGAAGAGCACGCATTCGCCGTACGGTTCATAACTCCAGTTGATCAGGTCCTCGCCCTTCTGGTCGATAAGATAAACGCAGTCATCGGCAGCCCAATGGAAATATCTGAACCTGCCGTAGCTTGCAAACCCCTCAGTCCACCATTTGAGTCCTACCGGATAGCTCTGGATGTTATGAGTCAATTCGTGCGCGAGATAACCGATATCTTCGGGGTGCTCGTTCGCATAACGGACCTGGACCTGAACCTTATCTTCCCAGGAGCACGCAATGTCTTCGGTGTTGCTTTCAGCGATCAGATGTATGGTCTTGGGTTCGCTCCCGGTTCCCCATCTGGTGTAAAGCCTCGGATACACCTGATAGAACTCGTTTTGCAAAGCATGCTTATATTCTTCGTCGGTGATCTTATCCCATTCGCCCTCGAAAACGACCTTAAATTCTTTGCTTGAATCCAATTGCATCGGATTTCTGACGGAAAACTCACGCTTCATTTCCGAAGGAAGATATTCATTGTAGACAGTCTCAGAAGGAACAGTCTCGGTAGTCTTTATTGAAGTCCCGGAAGATGTCGTACCGCTCTCTGAACCTCCCGAAGAACACCCCGACAACATAAAGGCCGAAGCAAGGATAAAAGAAACGAAACGGCGTGCATAAAGCTTTTTCATGCACGAATTATATCATTTTACTTTCGGGATTATTATCTCGACCGTGAAGCCGCCGCCTTCGCGGTTCCTAAGTTCTAATCCGCCGCCCATCTTCTCCATGAAGCGCGATGCGAGATAAAGGCCCAGGCCGCTTCCGTCCTTACCAGACTCTGCTGCCTCAGAGCCCCTGAAGAACTTTGTCGTAAGCATAGCGAGCTCGTCTTCGGGAACGCCCTTTCCTCTGTCAGAAAGTATCACGCGGATGTTGTCTGATTCCGACCTGTAATCGACTTCCAGAGGGGTTCCCGCGTACTTGAAAGAGTTGCCCGCTATGTTGTCTATGACCTGCTCGAGCCTTAACTTGTCGACGAGGATCAGGCACTCGGGAACTGCGCCTTTCTGCTCAACGGTACCATAGAAACGCAGGTCACCCAGCATATCGTTTATTATCAGCGAACTCTCTTCCCTGGGCGTGACCTTGAGTTCGTCAAGATCGTCCAAAGTTGCCTTGAACATGTTGTCTACAAGATGTTCTACTGAAGAAGCCTTTGACTTGATGACGGACACCTTGTCCTGAATATCAGGCTCCCTGTACTTCATCTCCATGACTTCGCACGTTGCCTTGATCGTGGCGACCGGCGTCTTGATGTCGTGGGAGAGTTCTGCAACGAGTTCCTTCTTGCTCCTGTTCGCCGCAGCTTCGCGCTCAGAAGACTGCTTCAGTTCTTCCCTCATACGGTCGAAAGATTCCGTGAACGCACCGAAATAGTTGTGCTTATCCATGTTGAGCGGCACATCGAGATTGCCCTTTGATACGCTTGCCGCAAAATCCTTAAGCTTGTTGAATGGTCTGATATAGAAATACCAGATGACCGCAAGGATGATCATGCCTGCCGCGTAAACTACCGCAAGCAGCGTGATCAGCTGGGTCTTGGAACTTTTGATAAGTGCTTCATGCTCCTGTGTCCTGGCAGAAAACGCGATCTTGCCCTTGATCACTCCGTTTTCCATGTAATCGAAAACGGACAGGCCTTCCTTAATATAGTAATTGTTTTCTGATTCGTAGCTGTCATCGGAAAGGAGGATTATCTCGCAGCCGAATTCCTTCTCGAGCACCTCTGTGTCTGCACCCGAGGAGAGCTTATCCGAGATCTGATCAACCTTGGTGTTGAGATCGAGCATGTCAATGGAAAAGGCCTTCTCATTGCTTATCCTGTTCCATAAGAACAAACCGCATGCCAGTAAGATCAGCGTGTAGATTATGGCGATGATGCGGATCTTCATTCCCCGGTCTCCAGGATGTACCCCGTACCCCAGACGGTCTTGATGTATTTAGGCTCGTTGGGATCAGACTCAAGTTTCTCACGAAGACGCCTTATATGAACATTAAGGGTCGAATCCGAATAGAACGAATCGCCCCAGACCTCATCGAAAAGTTTTTCTTTTGTGACGATCGTATTCTTATGCGCGTAGAGGCATGAAAGGAGCGCGAATTCCTTGGATTTCAGGGATACGGTCTTCCCTTCGACCGTGCAGCTCATGGTGGCGGGATATATGGTGAAGTTCTCTTCCGAAGCCTTATTTACGGCGGTTCCCGCCTGCTTTACGGCCTCGAGCCTTTTGAGCTGGACCTTCACTTTGGCCAGGAGAACACTTAATGTATATGGTTTCTTTATATAGTCGTCGCCGCCGATGTTGAGGGCAACGAGGACGTCGTCATCGCTCTGGCGCGCGGAGATAAACAGGATCGGTGTGTCGTATGTCTCGCGGAGCCGCTTGCAGAGCGCAAAGCCGCTCTCGTTTCCCAGGTTGATATCGAGCAGGAAGATGTCTGCAGTGTTTTCCTTAAGGAAATCCAGGCATTCTTCGGAGCTCGCTGCGACCGCGCAGGTCACACCGAACATCTCAAAATACTCCTGCGTCATGCGGGATAAGTCTTGTTCATCATCGATTATTAAACAGTTATAATTCATATTCACGAGTATAGCACAACAAGAGGACGCGATAAGCCATCCGGAATACATGTAAGAAACAGTTAAGGATTGAGCAAGGTCTAAGTAAAGTATTCTTCCCAAAGCAGACGTACAATCGCAGTGTAAGAATTGATGCGACACCAACACGAAAGGAATATAAGGAAATGGCAACAGCTACATTATTAAGAGCAACAGACCTCTGCAAGACATTCTCCAATGAGAGCGTTCAGCAGCACGTTTTAAAGAATCTGAACCTTGAGATAAGAAAAGGCGACTTCACGGTAATCATGGGAGACTCCGGCGCAGGCAAGAGCACGCTCCTTTACTCCCTCTCCGGCATGGACCGTCCGAGTCTCGGCGCGATCCTTTTCGGAAACGAGGATATCTCAAACTACAGCAACGACAAGCTTGCCCTCTTCAGAAGAAAGCACTGCGGATTTGTTTTTCAGCAGAACTACTTAAACGACACGATGAGCGTCCTGGACAACATAATCGTATCAGGCCTTCTCAAGAGCCGTGACAGAAAGGCGATCGCGGCAAGGGCCAAGGAGTTCTTAAAGCAGGTAGGTCTGGACGAGAATTGTTTTGGCAAGTTCCCGAACCAGCTCTCCGGCGGCGAAAAGCAGAGAGTCGCGCTCGTAAGATCAGTCATCAACGAGCCTGAGATCCTTTTCGCGGACGAGCCCACGGGTGCTTTAAACTCACAGAACACCGAAGCAGTTCTCGACATTCTCACGGAAATGAACAGAAGAGGCCAGAGCATCGTTATGGTAACTCACACGATCGCGGCAGCTGAGAGAGGCAACCGCATCCTCTACTTAAGAGACGGCGTCATCTGCGATGAGATAACCCTCTCTCCCTACGAAGGCCAGAACAAGGAACGTCACAGAGAGCTTCGCGCATTCCTCACAGACATGGGGTGGTAAACATGAATTCATTATTCTTCATTGCAAAAAACAACATAAAGAAGCACAAGGGCGAGGTGGTGATCCTTTTCGCACTGATCTTCATCTCGGCACTGCTCCTTTTCTCGAGCCTTTCGCTCATAATGTCTGCTTCAAACACGATCAAAGAGTGTGACGGGAAATACCATGTGGCAGACCTTATGGCATTTGCCAATGGCATTACGCTCGATGAAATGAAAGACAAAGTTAAAGATATCGAAGAGATCGAGAAGGCCGAGTTCGTACCCATGATCCAGTCATCCTCCGATTACTACTATAACGATATGAATAAGGATGATGCAATCTCATACGCTTTCTACTTTTTTGACTCATCACGCCCTACATATCTCAATGCATTTCCTGAAGAGTTCAATAACCTTAAGGACGATGAGATCGTTCTGCCGTATTACATGTCATATACGGTCAATGCCGGCGATGACTTTTACGTTAAGGCCGGGGATAAGACTTATTCTTTCAAGATCAAAGGCTTTGCAGAAAATCTTTATTTCGCAACATCTATGAACCTGAGCGGATTATATACCTTGGTAAGCCACAGGATCTTTGATGAGATGTCGGCAAATCTCGATCCGACAAGCACCATGCCGGCTGCATTGTTCAGGATCAAGGAGGGGGCTGACCTTCAGGAATTTGACACAAAGGTCAAGAGAGCATTCCCCCGTGACATAGAGATCGAGACTGTCGACCGCGCCACGATGAATTATGCAACGACCGGTATTACAAACATCGCTGCTTCGATCGTTCTCATCTTCACGATAATGCTGGTCATAATGTCCGTGATCATCATGCACTTCTCCATCAAGAACTTCATCGAACTCAACATTCAGAACATCGGGCTTCTGCAGGCAACGGGATATACCGCAAAGGAACTGCGTTTTGCATGTGTCATGGAACAGATGATCATAGGTGTGATCGCGACAGGTATGGCAGTTATTGCAGGCATATTTTTAAGCAAGCCTTTAAGCAATCTTTCCGGCATGATGATGGGTCTTTCAGGGTTCTCGGGGATCTGCATTCCCGCGCTCATCTCGACTCTTACAGGTATCCCGGCAATGGTACTCATCGGCTCTCTTATCGCCACAACATCTTATAAGAAGCTCACCGTTCTTGAGTCTTTGAGAAGCGGCATCACTTCACACAACTTCAAGAAGAATCACTTCCCGCTCGAGAGCAGCCGTCTTCCTCTGAGCCTCGCCATGGCAGGAAAGAACATTTTCGGTTCGGGCAAGAAGAGCATATTCATCACACTGATAGTCGCGGGACTTGCTTTCTCGACTTGCTTGGGATTCACGCTTTTCCAGAACTGGGCGCTCGATCAGACAGCGCTCCTGAAGCTCGTCGGCTTTGAATCTTCCGACATTCAGGCTTATGCTCCGGGCGACAATGAATTCTTAAAGGATATGAAAGATCACCCTGAGGTCGAAAAAGTAAACACCTGGACAACAGTGCCGTCAATGGAGGTTACGTATCTTGATAAATCGACTTCTCTGGGAATCGATGTTTACGGCGATGTAAGCCTTCTTAATAACGAATACATCCTTGAAGGGCATCTCCCTCAGAGCGAAAAAGAGATCGTCCTTACGGCAGTTGAAGCTGATATCCTCGGCGTGTCAGTCGGAGATAAAGTCAATGTTAAGTCCATGGTTGAGGACGGCACTGTATCTTATACCGTCAGCGGTATCGACCAGAAGATCAACAACTTGGGCAAAAAGGCAGTCATGAGCGAAGAAGGCGCACGCCGCCTGAATCCTGACTATAAGTTTTATAATGTGCTCGTATATCTTAAGGACTCTTCCAGGAGCAAAGAACTGAAAAAGCAGTGGGAAAAGCAGTATCCGGATTTCCAGTTCACTCTTGTGGATGACCTCATCGGTTCAACGATCAATACGATCAAGGACTCAATGCTGGCCATCTGCGTGATCTTCATCATCGCAACCTGCTTTGTAGTAATCCTCACTCAGCTCCTCCTCACAAGAGCGCAGGTCATCCGCGAAAGAACTGACCTCGGCGTTTCCAAGGCTATGGGCTACACATCAGGCGAGCTCATCAGCAGGACCCTGATGACCAACCTCCCGACTATCGTCTTGGGAATAGTCATCGGACTCGTAATGCACATTGCATTCTCCAACCGAATGATCCTCATCGGTCTTGCATCGTTTGGCATCAAGCAGAACAACTTTGTAACCTCGCCCGTATGGTTCGTTGTAACCGCGGTGATCATATTAGGGTGCGCAGTCGTAACAGCATTCTTAAGCGGCAGGGGCATAACCAGGCTTGAACCTGTAAAGATACTTAAGGAAGAATAACAACAAAGGGGGTGCGTTATGCACCCCCTATTCATCTTCATAATTTAAGCAAAAGAATTACTCTTTGATCTCAAGATCTGCCTCATTGAAGACATAATCCTTTTCCTTAGACATGCTGAAACTCAAGTTTACCTGCGTTACCTTACCGTCTTTGTTCTTCTTGTAGAGATAAGAATTCATCGGTTTTTTGCCATAGAAAAGAACATTGCCTTTTTTGATGTTATCTTCCATCGTGCTCTTCGGAATGCCGTTCTTATCCCACTCAAGCACGACGGTGACCAATGATCCTTTGTCATTCATCTCCACCTTTTTAACAGTGAACTGATAGCCGCCCCAATCGTACTTTTTCACGTCTTTCTTGGGTCCGCCGCACGCTGTCATTGAAAGCAGCAGCGCAAACATAAACGTGATACAGACCGCCCTTTTTACCGATTGCATAGTTTGTCCTCCTTTTGATATTAGTCAGTCCTTTTCAGGATCAAACCCGTTTCCAATCCCTTATATCTTATCAGAATATCAGAGAAATATTGCCATGCAGCAGAATCCTGATAATACCGATTATGATCAGGTGAGCCGGATAGTAAATGTAGAAAAACCATTTCATTCCCTTCCACTTTCCGCGTTCGCCGTTATACGAGGAAAGGATCGGGATCGTCAGGACCGTGAACATCTGAAGGATGGCGTACGGTCTGCTCAGGAAAATGAAGAAAACGGAAGCATAGACCGCCGTCCATATAACGATGTGTAATGCCTGCATTTTAAACTTTTCACGGTTTGCGTAAAGAAAGAACGGGCACATGACCGCTATGGAAGACCAGTCTGAAGGGAAGCTTATTACACAGACCGCGATCACCATCAGGATCTTCGCCCAATGGGGGATCTTCTCGTTTCTGCATAAGATTATCAGCGTCGCAGCCCATGCAAGTGACCACATGACGCTCGTCTGATTGAAGACTCCCGTCGACAACGGAACAAAAGGAATCCCGAAAGCGAAACCGTATGCAAAATGTGAGATCAGAGCAAACAGGAAAAGCCTGCCGATGTATTTTCGTGCGTCTTTCGTGTAATGGCACCCTTCAGCAATGAAGAACCACATTATCGGTGCGGTAAGGCGCCCGATGATGTGCAGGAGCATTACGTACCACACCGTCTGAAGACCCGGGAAAAATGCCCACGAAAGATGGTCTATCGTCATTGCAATTATCGCTATGACCTTTATCTGATTACCGTTTAAGACCTTCCTCATTTCTTTACTCCTAACACGCACAAGAGCGGTTTATTGTTTCCCGCGAAAGAATTGGGTTCGGCATCATACCAGAAGACAAGATATTCATAAGAACTGCGGTCTATGTTCTCATAAGTCTTCTTTGCATTGGTAACGCCGTTGCTTTCAAAGTACTCCTTGTCGAAGCTCCTGCATGTGGATACGTCTTCAACATCTCTGCCGGTATACTGGCTGATCATTTCACGGCCGTTCGACTGACCGCCGTAACTGACTTTGCATCGGGTGTATTTACTGAAATCGGTCTCGTTAAATACCTTATCGTCTTTATAGATATAGACGCTGTAAGTCGTATAGCTCTTGCTCTTGTACCTGAGCGCTATTTCCTTAAACTTCATGAGCAGGTCATTGACCTTTTCGTAATCAGACGAACAGATGAATACGTCCAAACCTCTGTCGGTACCGACGTCAACATAAATACGGTAATCTTCAAATCTTTCGTCCAACGCCTTGATGAACTCGTTTTTGACTATATTCTCGCTTTTCTTTCCTGAATAATCAGTGTTGAATACGGGTTCCTTTTTGATCCCGTCCGGATATTTCTTTTTATCGTAGATGATGTATCCGTCCTTGTAAGTAGCCGTAGCGGTAACGCTCTTGTCTTCGTTGTTCGTGATCTCAAGTTTATATTCGCTTCCGCCCTTAACTTCCTGATAATTGATGCCTCCGTCAAGCCAGGCTGTGGGGACTCTCAGTTTTTCCTTTGAAACTATCTCTGCGGTAACATCATCGCCGGTCTCATCTTTTATCTTCTTTTCTACAAAAGCGATGACCTCGTCTTCGGATAACGGATCGTCAGCCACGATCATGTCATAGCCGCATCCGGCCATCAATACAAGCACAAATATAAATAGTAACGCCAAACAATTCTTTCTCATCTTTTCTATCCCAAATAAATGCTCAAGCCAAAGCCAGTTCGATAAGCTTTCTTATGTGTATCTCGACCGCGTCAAAACATGCGACGGGACAATTGCCAGGATTAAGTATCTTGTAATACATCAATGTCGATTCGGGACCGGTCCCGCCGACCAAGCCTATTTTCTTCATTGTCAGTTATTTCCTTTAATCGTGTCCGTCAAATCTCGTTTCGATCTGAGGATCATAATAGGGGCAGCCAAAACCCGCCATCAGGTCGATGACTTTGTTCAGTTCCTTTTCGGACATCCTGAGACTGCAGTCGAAAGTCACGCACTGCGGAGTCGTATGGATAGTGAATGCGCCTTCCAGACCGCCGTAATTGTAGTCGTCGAGCCTCTCGTATTCCCTGAAGACCTTCTTGACCTTCATGAGGATCTCAGAGACAGGGAGCTCTGCAAGTCCCGTCACGTTCTTGCCTTCAGCTACAGCCGCTCTGTAAACCTCCCCGTTATTAAGATAGATACCGTCTTCATACTTCCAAAAAACAAGCTGTCTTCCCATATTCCCTCCTAAATAATAAGATAGTCAGGCATCTGCCGACTTCAATTATATAACATGTTCGATTTTTGTTGTGATGTACATAAAGATTACACACCGCAGATCTATACTCCAATTATCCTAGGAAAAAATGTCGCGGTTTAATCTGCCGTTGGGAGGATCTCAGGAATGAAAAAGACATATTTAAAGATCACTATATTGATATGCACGCTGATACTCGTGGTGATGGTGCTCGGCTGCGCTCTCTTTACGTATTTTCAGGTCGACAGGATCAATTCGCAGTACATTGAAGACATATACAAAGCCGCGAAATCATCACCTTCAGAATTTGAAGAAGGTTCGACCGGCCGTTATGAAAGTTCGATCGAAGAATATTATGCCAATAAGTTCTTCAGAAGCACCTACGCTCATGAAGTCGGTTTCTACGGAAAAATATCATGGAAATGGACAACTTCGGAATTCACTCACGATATTGAATCAATTGACTTTAAACGTTCATCCGCTTATTTTGTCAATTCGAACAGTGAAAAAGGAACGATCCATTTCGTCATAGGTGATGACACGCTCGGCAATGCCACTTATTATCTCAACGACAGAACGGGGGTGGGTGTATCGATCATTGCCCCTGCTCCCGGTACAGAAAACGGCTGGCAGATAGACCTTGAATATGCCTCTGAAGAATACACCGGCCCGGTAAACAGCAGCGAAAAGACCGTTAAGCTTGATCAGGAAGCAAAGCAGAAATATGAAGAGCTTTCAGGAGATGCCTTACTAAAACGCATCGACGAGGCAAAGACCGGATGGTTTACTTCTTACGTAGTGCTCTTCAATGAACACGCAATGAACAATAACATCATTCAGATAAATGAATGTGACGTGCTCGTTTTCCATCCTTTCCAAATGGTCTTTGCCAAGTACGGATATGTCTATCTTTTGTTCCTTCTCGTTCTGATCGTTCTGCTCTTCATCGCAGTATTCTCAATGCGCAGGATGTACAAGAACAGGCTTCAGTTCGAAGCAAGGACAAAGAGCCTGACCAGGAGCTTTGCGCACGAGCTCAAGACCCCTCTGGCCGTTACAAAAGCTTATATCGAGAATTGGGACCTTGTAGATGAAAAAGAACGCCCCGAAGTCGCATCCAAGATCAATTCCGAGGTCGACCACATGACAAGGATGGTCAACACGCTATTAGACCTTTCAAAAATGGATTCCGGCGACGTCAAACTGAACCTTGAGGAAGTCGAACTCTATGACCTGTCGAAATCCTGCTTCAGGCACCTGGAAAATATAGCTGCAGAGAAAGAGATCATTTTCAATTTCAACAAGGACAAGGAAGACGGCGAGTACAAAGTTTCCGCTGATCTCGACATGATGCAGATGGTCATCTCGAATTTCATGTCCAATGCGATAAAATATGGAAAGAAAGAGGTCTCGGTCTTCTTGTCCGGTGACAGTAACAATGTTACATTCAAGATCAGCAACGACGGAGACCCCATAAGCAAGAAGGATCAGAAGAAGATCTGGGATCTGTTCTACAAGAAGGACAAATCCGGAGCGGACCGTCTTAACAGCAACGGAGTCGGACTTGCAGTCAACAAGAGCATTCTTGAGCTCCACAAGGCGAAGTTCGGCGTAAGCAGCGAATCAGGCACGACTTTCTGGTTCGAGATGAAAAGGATCAAGGAATGACCGATAGCAACTACAAGCTGTTGATAGCAGAAGACGATGTATCTTTGAGACGCATCGTCTCTGCTTTTTTTGCAAAGAACGGCTTTGACGTCGACCAGGCAGGTGACGGATCAGACGCCTGCCGCCTGATCTCAGAGAACCGTTACGACGCGATAATCCTGGACATCATGATGCCCTTCAAGGACGGCAAGGAAGTCTGCAGGTTCATCAGGACGCGCTACGACGTACCCGTCATATTCCTTACTGCGCTGGGCAGCGAAAGCGACATCCTGGAAGGCTACGAGGTCGGAGCCGATGAATACGTTACAAAACCCTTCTCTACGAAACTCCTTCTAGTCAAGGTAAATGCACTGATAAACCGCTACAGGGGCCTTCTGGTCAAGGACGGAAGGATCTGCGTAGGAGAGATCGTGATCGAGCCGTCTAAAAGGCTCGTCACCGTTAACGGTGACAGAATAGAGCTTTCCCCGAAGGAGTACGACCTTCTCCTCTATTTCATCGAAAACAAGGACCAGATCCTGTCCCGCAACAAGATCCTCGACGCCGTCTGGGGCCGGGATTTCGAAGGCTACGACCGTGCCGTTGACACATACGTCAAGAAGCTCAGGGCTTCTCTGGGAAGCGCCAGCCGCCATATAGAGACAGTTATCAAGAGCGGCTATATCTGGAAAGACTGACAACGCCCCGGCAATTTATTTTGATTGTCAAAGTATTGCCCCATGTTTGCCCCACTTCGCCGTATTCCTTTTCGCTGAATAAAGATAGTATTGCCTCAAGGGATGGATGATAACAGGAGGCATACTATGAATTACGAAATATATAACAACAACTCCAAAGAATGGGTATTGCTCATACACGGTCTGGGCGGAAGCATCAGGACCTGGAAATACCAGATAAAGGATCTTAAGGATTACAACATAATCGCCGTTGAGCTTGAAGGCCACGGAGGATCTTCCATAAAAAGGGCCCGTCACCTTCTTTCAAGATCGGCAGAAGACATAAATGAGATCCTTGAAAAAGAGAACATCGAAAAGGTCAACATCATTTCGCTGTCTCTCGGAACACTCGTGGCAATGGAGTTTGCTTATCGTTACAAAGAGAAGGTCAAGTCAATCGTTCTTGCGGGTTTCGTACTGAACCTGGGAATCGGCTACAAGACGCTGCTTGCCGTTTTGGAAGGCCTAAAGTTCATCGTTCCCAAGAAATTCTTATATCCGCTGTTTGCCAACATCATGATGCCCCACAAAAACCACAAGAAATCCAGGGACATCTTTATCAGGGAATCGCTGAAGATGAAATCACTTGCTTTCAGGATGTGGCTTACCGAACTGTTCACAACGCAGTTCAAGCTGACGGAATACATTAAGTCGCTCAAGGAAAACCATCTTCCGGTATTCCTCATCTCAGGCAAGGAAGATTACTTCTTCTTCAACAGCGTGATCGGAACCCACAAAAAGCTGAGCGAAGCTTCTTTATGCCTGATTGAAAAGTGCGGCCACGTATGCAGCATCGAAAAATACGAATTGTTTAATTCCCTTGTCCTGAAATTCATCAAGGGACAGGATTCCGCAGAATTTGCAGCTCTTGCCTGACCTGGTCTTTTAACTGCACAAATAAAAACGGCAGCCGGAATATCCGGTTGCCGTTTTTATTGGGGGATGGTGAATTATGAAAAAATGCTCAAGATTTTTCTGTTGTTTCAATGACCTTGTACTGGATGAGTCCCATGATTCCGATTACTACTGCGAAGATAAAATCCAGTAAAGGTCTCGTTGATGTCATTGTAAGTCCTTCGTAAGCTACTGCGTATAATCCTAAAAGGAAAAAGATTGCGCCGGTTGCTGCTGCT
>JAILIB010000158.1 GCA_024695505.1 Saccharofermentans sp. | reverse complement strand
CGGGACGAAGTTTCCGAAGGAACGCTGGATCTTCAATTTCCTTGGACTTACCATGATGAACACCTACGCATGGTTCCCGATAGTTCTCACGTTCTTATATCTCGCGTTTTATCTTTGTTTCCGCTTCATAAAGAAACGCCCCGTATGCCTTGCTGTCATACTGGTCTTCATCATCGCTATGGGCATCGGCTTCTGCTTTAACGGACACTTTGCATGGTGGTCCGGAAAGCCAAACTGGTGGCTGATGACGGATCCGAATAAAGCCAAATGGTGGCAGGGTCAGATGACGCTCTGGTTCAGCGGTGAATGGTGGGTCAATTCCGCGCCGGCATTCTTTACGGGTCTGCTTTTCGCAAGCTGCGAAAAGCAGATAGCGGGTTTCTTCAAGAAAGGGTATGCAGTAAAGTTCCATGTACTGCTTGTCCTCACGATGATCCTGCATGCTCTGTCTCTTATGGGCCAGGCAGTATTCGGATATTGGACCGAGTTCTCCGGGAAGGGCCCCGGTACCGCTCAAAAAGTCATAACGTATTTCTTGCAGGTTCCTTTGTTCTTGGTCTTAGGTCTTACTGTGATCGTCTTCATGATGAAGTATCACGTGAATAACCCCGTTACCAGGTTCTTCGGAAAGTATTCGCTTCACACGTATCTCATGAACCTGGCTGCGATCACCGCCTTCAGGTTCCTCATACCTGTCAGCTCACCCATCAAGGCGGGAAAGTACAACCTTCTCGTTTATGCGCTTGCCGTCATCTTTGCGACCGTAATTGCGGGCGTCGGCGAACAGAAGCTTACCGAACTTATTCAGAAACTGTTATTCAGGAAAAAGAAAGAGACATGCTGATTTCCCACCGTTAAGGAGAAAACTTCAGGCCTGTGTTTGCTTGCGCCTAAACGGCAGTTCTACAAGCTTCCAGAAGTATTTGAATGCAAGGGAAGCGATCCAGGCTATTGTCGATGAGACGAAGAAGACTATCAGGTTCACCGGAAGAGGTTGATTTTTCAATCCGAGATCGACGAGCGCAATAACGAACCTGCCGAAAAACGGAATAAGCAGGCAGATATATACCAGATACATTTCGAGTGACATAGCTCCCCAGAAACCGAGGATCTTATTCAAAGCCTTTCCCAATACGGGAACGCGGGACACTAGGATATCCAGGAGTTTTGCAACGAGGAGAGAGAGGCTCGCTGACATCAGGATATTAGGAATAAACAGCTTTCCGTCGGGGAGGATGAACTCAAAACCTAAGAAAACATATGCATAGTAGAAGATGAGACCTGCTGCCAGAGTGACCAGCAAAAGCAGGTAGTGCCACGCTTTGAAGACTATCTGTTTTTCACTTTGCGCCAGATGGCCGAAATAGATGCCGATGAGGAATACGGGTATCCTGTTTGTGAATCCGAAAAGGTCAAAACGTATCTTTCCATATAAAAAGAGCGTTAAAGCAAGCCAGATCAGGATCGCCAGCGCAGTGAAAAGGAGCTTGTTCTTTGCTTTACCGAAGGCTTTGAAATATAGCGGGAAGAAGATATAAAAAGTGATTATCGCGGGAACGAACCAGCAGTATGCATTAACGTCAACAGCATAGAATGTGTAGCAGGAGGCGTGTCCAAGGAAGGTCAGAAAAGACCACTTACAGATAAATGCACTGGCTGTTAAAGAAACAAGAAAAGGCAGGTAAACCCTTCTCAGGCGCCGGTAGTAGAATTTCGGAAGCGAATCCTTTTTGATGGAATAAGTCAGCCCCATTCCGGACAGCAGCATGAAGATGTCGACTCCGAAATAACTGACTTTTCTAATGAAATATTCCGCATTATGGAAAAACGAGATGACGCTCACGGGAGATTCGGGGATTACGGATAACCATGCATGAAAAACGAATATCATTATGGCGGCCATGCCCATTACAGCGCCGCGGTAACGCGACAGCAGGACAAAACCATTTGTAGTGATCTCATTATTCTTTTCGTTCATACGTAAAACGGCGACTTGAGCCTTGCGGTTATGTCATCTTTTGAAAGAGGCCTGTCGTAGAAGAAGCCCTGTATAACGTTAACGCCGAGCTTGTCGAGCACGTCGACCTGATTCTTCTGTTCAACGCCTTCAACGACGATCCCTGTGTCTATCTCTTTTGCGAGCCTGATAATGTAAGTGAGGATCGCGAGGTCCCTCTCCTTCGAATTGTCGATGAACCCTTTGTCGATCTTG
>JAILIB010000133.1 GCA_024695505.1 Saccharofermentans sp. | reverse complement strand
GACAGCACTTTGGGACTCTGGGCAAGTGTCTGCAATACCCTTTTCGTCCTGCCTTCAAGGCATGAGACCGGCAGATGATCTTTGTTCTGCCATCGGCTCCTTCGAAGTTACCCGCGATCCGTCCGCGCAGCCATGGCGCCGCCCGCGGCAATCTCCGTTATCAAAGCCTTATTTGCGCGCAGTTGTGGGTCTCCACAGAGCGTGCGAAAAAGATTTTACTCTCTGCTTTTCTTTTTTTCAAGAGTTTTTTTGTGATTTTGTAAATTTTTGTGATTGAAAACGGGCTTTTTACCGATTTTCGAGAAACTTCGTGATCTCTTCGGTCCCGAAGACGTATTTCCTGTTGCAGAATCTGCAGCATGTCTCGACCGGCTTGCCGTCCTTTAAGAGGTCCTCAAGGTCCGTTTTTGACAATGCGGCGAGCCCGGCGCTCATCCTTTCCCTGCTGCAGGTGCATTCAAAAGCGACTTCCGCGGCATCAAGATACTTCAGGTCGGGGTCTCCCATGAACAGATCGATTATCTGCGCAGGAGAGAATCCTTCTGACAACAGGAACGATACTTCAGGGAATCCCGCGGCTCTTTGTTCAAGATAGGCTATCTCATCCTCGCCCGCACCCGGGAGGAGCTGTGCCATAAAGCCGCCCGCATGGGAAACTTTCCCGCCTTCCAAAAGGACGCCCAGAGCGACTATCGAAGGAACCTGCTCGGACTTCAGAAGATAGCATGCAAAGTCTTCTGCGATCTCTCCGCTTATCAGTTCGACTGAACCGACGTACGGGTCCTTCAACCCCAGATCCCTTACGACGGTAAGCGTTCCGTTTCCGACAGCCGCACCGACGTTTATCTTGCCGGGCTTATGGTATTCGGTAGGTATATTATTCTCTATGGGATATGCCCTGCATTTGAAACCGAAATCCGTAACGCAGGTCATGCCTCCGATCGGGCCGTCACCCCTGATTATCGTGGTCTGGGTATCCGTAGGCCTCTTCATCGATTCGGAGATCAGGAGCGAACCTGTGAGAAAACGCCCCAATGCAGCCGTAGCAGAAGGAGTCGTGTCGTGCAGGAGCCTTGCGGTCTCGCATGCGGCGGTCGTCCTTATCGCGGAGCACTTGACCAGACCGCCCAGGGCCTCCGCCCTGACGATGTGATCTGCGGAAACGTCTTCCGGCATTCCGTTAACATAATAAGGATCGTCCGACATTACTTACCTTTCTTTCCAAATACATAGAAAATGCGTTCCTCGTCATCTGACGGGACGCCGTCCTTCAGTTCACCGTATGTTGCAAGGAGTTCCATCCCCGCTTTTCCGGCAATACCGCAGAAGAACTCTGAAGGATAATACTTCTCGGTGAGCTCTCCGTCAAATCTTTCGTAAAGGCCTTCTTCCGTCAGCGCGAAAAGGGTGAGCTCCGCGGTGTTGACCTTTGTCTCGGGATCAAATGAGTTCAGCCACAGGAGCGTGAAGTCATCGTAATCTTCATAAAAGACGTTGTCTGAAAGCGTGTCTTCGAGGTGATGCATGGTGATCGCGTCGAAAATGAAAACGCCGCCTTCTTCAAGGCACTCACCCACATTTGCGAAAAGCCTTCCGAGCGCTCCTTCGTCCATTATGTGGTCGACCGTATCGAGAGTTGAGATAAAGCAGTCGCTCTCTCCTCCGATGTCAAAAGCGGTTATGTCCTGTGCTGACCAGAGGACTTTCTCCGCTCCGTCTTTGGCCGTCGCCTGCGCAAGCATCTCCTCGGCGGAATCAAGACCTGTCATGGAAAATCCCTTTTCGGCAAGCGCGACCGTGACGCTGCCCGTTCCGCAGCCGAGATCGGTTATGCTTTCCGTCTTTATCCCGGAATGACGCCCGATGAGCATCGAAATGAAATCAGCCCACGCTTCCGGATCCATGTCAGACTGCATGGTGTCATAGTACATGGCGAGCGCGTCGTAGAAATTATCCATGGCTGTCGGTTATCAGGGCAGATATCTCTCGGGGTTGACGGGTGAACCGTCCTTCCTAACTTCGAAGTGCAGGTGTGAACCCGTTGATGTTCCCGTGCTTCCCATCAAGGCGATCCTCTGACCTGCCCTGACCTTTTGGTTCTTCGATACAAGGACGCTCTTGCAGTGTCCGTAGAGCGTGGTGTATCCGCCGCCGTGATCGATGATGATGTAATTGCCGTAGCCGGAACCGCCGGTGTTCTGTCCCTGGACGGGCTTTGCAACGAAGATTACCACGCCCGCGCCCGCGGCCATGATCGGGGAACCGTAGCTTCCGCCGATGTCTATTCCGGAGTGGAACTTCTTGGTGTTATATACGGGGTGGATCCTCCAGCCGTAAGGTGAAGTGATGTTGGGCCAATTGACGGGCCATCTGAACTTGCCGTTCTCGGGTCCCTTATACATGTTCTGCTTTGCATACTGCTTCTGGAGCTTCTTGATCTTTTCGTTAAGATCCTCTGACTCCTTGTTAAGCTGGTTTTCCTTCTTTTCCCAATCGGAAAGCTTGGTCTTTACGTTCTTGAGCGTCTCCTCTGTCTTGCCGATCATGGCTGCCAGTTCATCGAGCTGCTTCTGCTTCTCGTTAGCAATATCCTGCAGGTCCTCGGCTTCCTTGAGGGCAAGCTCTTTCTGGAGCTTTGCGTCGTCGACGGCGGTCTTCATGGAATCAACGGCCTGGGCATCGGCATCGGCTATCAGCGTCATGATCTCCATGTTGGTAAAGAACCCTGCAAGGCTGTTCGATTCAAGAAGGACCTCGAACATCGACTTGTTCTGGAACTGGAACATGACGGAAACCCTGTTCTGGAATTCCTCAGTCTTCTTAACAAGGTTCTCTTCAGCGGTGATGTAATCGTCGAGCGCCTTTACCCTGGCCTCGAGAGCTGCCTGTAGCGATGCCGCGATCTCGGCATACTGAGCACGCTGCTCGTCATTTGCATCGTTCAATGCCATGAGCTCATAGTTGACCTGTTTCTTCTTGGTCTTAAGCTCATTGACCTTCTGCGATGCGGACTTTGCCTTTTTCTTGGTCTCGTCACGCTTCTTCTTGGCTTCCTCGATGTCCTTTTTCGTAACGTCAGAAAGCTTGACATTAGCCATGTCAGGAGAAGCTGCCTTAGCGGAAACGCCCTTTATTGCAGATCCTGCGATCAGGATAGTAAGCAGGATGATAACCGAAAAGAACGGCATCAAGTATTTTCTTCTAAGGTGAGCTTCGCGGGCCGCGATCGCTTCAAGTTCTTCTTTGTACCTCATAAGAATACCTCTTATACCTTTACGTACTTGCGCACGGAAATGCCGCTACCGAGCGCTCCGATAAGTGCGCCGAGAATAAGCAGCAGGAACAGTTCATGCCACATAAGGGAACCTGCGGGAACGAGGGCATAGAAACTCGTTGAGTTGACCGCGTTCATTGTCCTTATATATATCTGATGATAAATGGTCATCGTAAGACCCCATGAAATGAGGGCGCTTATAAGACCTACGATAGCGCCTTCAATAATGTAAGGCAGCCTGATGTAGTTGTTTGTCGCGCCGATGAACTTCATGATCTCGATCTCGGAAGCTCTCGAATAGACGGAGATCCTTACCATGTTCGAGATGATGAACATCGAGATTATGAGGAGCACTGCGAAAGAAGCGATGGTCGCAATGTTTACGATATCGCTTGCCTTTGAGAGGAACTCCATTACCTTGCTTTCCTGCTGGACCTTGTTGACGCCTTCGTACGTCTCGAACTCAGCGCATACATCATTTGCGAGCGCGGGATCAGAGATCCTTACGGAGAAGGTAAAAGGCAGATACATGTTGTAATCGAAATCATCAAGGATAGAAGATGAATCGCCAAGGTTAGCCTTAAAGGCGTTGTAGTTCTGCTCGGGTGTTGAAACAGAATAATCGACGACCGCAGGGTTGGCCTTTATCTTTGCCGCCGCAGTATTGAGCTCTTCTTCGGTGCAGTTGAGCTTCATGTATATCTCTATCGGCGGTTTCTGCTTCAGTTTGTTCATGATGCCCCTGGCATTTACCGAGAACATCAGGAATACGCTCATTATGATGAGCATAAGAGTGATCGTTGTTACAGATGCAATGGTTACCAGCGGATGTCTTACGATTCCGCGGATGCCTTCACGTACTGAGTTGAGAAAAGCTCTTCCGCTCAAAATCTTAGTCCTCCGGGTACAAATCTATGTCATTGCCGTCACCGGAAGTAAGTCCGGTGCGTCTTATCTTTTTCAGCTTGTCTAATTTCTTCCTGCGCTTTTCTTCCTTAAGCTGCTTCTTGTCCTTAGCTTTGGGAGCAGGTTCTTCAGCTGCTTCGGGAGCGGGCGCGGGAACAGGTGCGCTTTCTGCCTGAACGGGTTCTTCGCCGAAAGTCAGATTGCTGTTTTCCGCGGCAGCGACTGCCTCGGGAGTGATATTGATCTCAATGATCTCAGGCGCTTCCTCTTCCGTCTTGATCTCTTCGGGAAGGGAATTGTCTTCTTCATTAAATGAAACGACGTCTTCTACGGGAAGATCCTCAGGCATTGTCTCAGTCGGGACCTGCGGAGCGGGAGTCTTGCCGTAGATCTGCTCGTGCTTGGTCAGGTCATCGTTGAACATGAGAGGCGACTGGACCTTTGTCCGGCCGGGATTGAATTCCTCGTCGTCGAAATTGTCGCCATATGCGGCATCCTCGTCATCACCGAAAGAAACAAGGTCAGATGAGCCTGCGTAAAGCGATGTGCGGGACTCCGCTTCGATCGCGTGACTTGCATCCGTGGAAAGCTTCTCGCCGTATCCGCTCTCTTTTTCGTCTCTGACGAGCTTGCCGTTCTCGATCTCGAGAACGCGCTTCTTCATCCTGTCTACCATCGTTTTGTCGTGGGTGCAGATGATTACCGTCGTCTTGTTGCCGCTCGTGCCGTTCCTGTTGATCTCGAGGAGCATTGCCATGATGGCCTCGCTCGTCTCAGGGTCAAGGTTTCCGGTAGGCTCGTCTGCGACTATAAGGCTGGGGTTGTTTACCAGTGCCCTTGCGATAGCGACACGCTGCTGCTCACCACCGGAAAGCTCCTGCGGATAAGCGTTTGCCTTCTCCCTCAGTCCGACTACGGAAAGGCAGAACATTACGGTGTTATCAAGGCTCTTCTTGGGAACGCCGATGATCTCGCCTGCGAATGCGACGTTCTCGGCTACAGTCTTACTTTCGATAAGCCTGAAGTCCTGATAGATCATGCCGATCTTGCGGCGCAGTACGGGTATCAGCGCGCGCGGCATGTGTGAGATATCGAAATTGTCTATTGTTACTTTGCCGCTTGTAGGCTTTTCCTCACAGGTAATGCACTTGAGAAGAGTTGATTTACCTGATCCTGATTTGCCGATAACGAAAACGAACTCGCCGTCTTCGATCGTAAAACTTACGCCCCTGAGAGCATCGACCCCTGATTTGTAGGTCTTCTCTACGTTAATAAAATCGATCACTTAGTGTTTGTTACCTTATCTTGTTGTCGTTTGTATCATTAAGATAGTCAACGTAGGTCCTGACCATCGTCGCCATCTTGAAAAGAACCGCATCGTCAAACTTGCGCAGATCGAGACCCGTCTTGGTCTTGACCTTTTCAAGTCTGTAAACGAGCGTGTTCCTGTGTACGAAAAGTTCTCTGGAAGTCTCGCTTCCGTTGAGGTCATTTGCAAAGAACGTATCGATCGTCGTTCTCGTCTCCTCGTCGAGCTGCCTGAAAGCATCGTTCGGGAAGACTTCCCTGATGAACATCTCGCAAAGCGGCTTGGGGAGCTGATAGATAAGACGGCCCAGACCGAGCTTGTCGTATCTTGAGATGTCGGCATCGCCGTCAAAGATCTTGCTGACCTTGAGGGCGGTCATTGCATCGGAATAAGACTTGCTGATGTCCATGAAGGAACCGACCACGGAACCAACTGCGACCTTGGCGTTGCATCCTTCGGAATTGAGTCCCGCGAGGATCGAAGCGCCTGTCTCATCGATGAAGCCGTCCGCGCCTTCCTCATCACGCAGTGCTTCAGAAGCATCAACGATAACGATGGCGGTCGTATCATCCATGGAGATGACCGTTGCTATCTCGGAATCACTGTAAAGGTTCTGCAAGATCTCGAAAGCCTCTACGCTCTGCTCGGCCGTGGTCCTTACGACCAGTACGAGCCTCGGATCCTTGCAGTCGATCTTATAGCTTCTTGCGATCATGGGGATCTCGTTGCGGATCTCGTTGTCGAGCAGGACGTTTCTGATGAAGATGGCCTTCTCAGCGTCAGTGCCCTTCTCCTTGACCAGCGTCTTGAGCCACTCTGCAATGAGCTGGAGATTGATCTTTGCATCCTGATCGGTATTCTCGATATAGATGATGTACTTGAGCTGCTCGCCGATGAATACCTTGAGGTATGTGCGGTCAGCCGTAGAAGCAAACAGATTGTCAGATGACATTACGGCACGGAACGAAGGATCCGTCTGGTCTTCGCCGGTCTCGTCGGTAGATGCGAGAATCTTTCCCGTGGTGTCCATTACGCCACACTGTGAAGGGATTATCGTCTTAACCTGCCGCATGCACTTCTTGATTTCTTCCATTTTGTCACCTCAGCCTTAATCTTCGCAGAATATCCGATTAAACCATTAAATAATAGTATTTTTCAGTAAAAGGTGCAAGCAATAAAACGGGCGCCTCCGAAGAAGCGCCCGTGATATTCGTTCTATCTTTCCTAAGATCAGGAAATGATGCTCTGCTCTGTATCCTTGTCGAAGATGTGGATACGGTTTGCATCGACTGCGAGGTCAACAACCTGACCAACTGCAGACTGGGAAGTTGTAGGGTCAACGCGGCATGTAAGAGGCAGTGATCCGTTAACTGTAACGTAAAGGTATGTTTCAGCACCGAGCATTTCGACGACGTCGACGTCTGCTGTGAATGCTGACTCAGGGTGATCGGTAACGTATGTGATATCGTCTGTGAGAGCCTCAGGTCTGACACCGAAGATAACTTCCTGTCCGTCACGCTCCATAACTTCCTCAACAGCATATCTCTCAGGAAGCTTAATTGTAACGTTCTCGAAGGAGACGAATACGTCAGAACCCTCAACGTTGATAACAGCATTGATGAAGTTCATAGGAGGCATTCCGATGAATCCTGCAACGAATGTGTTGACCGGGTTGTCATAGAGCTCCGTAGGAGAGTCAACCTGCTGGATGAAGCCGTCCTTCATGACTACGATTCTCGTACCCATGGTCATAGCCTCTGTCTGGTCGTGTGTAACGTAAACGAATGTTGTCTTAAGTCTGTGGTGGAGCTTTGTGATCTCGACACGCATCTGTACACGGAGCTTAGCGTCGAGGTTGGAGAGAGGCTCGTCCATGAGGAAGACCTTAGGGTCACGAACGATAGCACGTCCGAGAGCAACTCTCTGTCTCTGACCACCGGAGAGAGCCTTCGGCTTTCTGTCGAGGAGGTGCTCGATCTCGAGGATCTTAGCAGCTTCTGTAACGCGGCGGTTGATCTCGTCCTTGCTCATTCTTCTGAGCTTGAGAGCGAATGCCATGTTGTCACGGACTGACATATGAGGATACAAAGCGTAGTTCTGGAAAACCATCGCGATGTCTCTGTCCTTAGGGAGAACGTCGTTGACGCAACGGTCATCGATGTAGATCTCACCCTCAGAGATGTCTTCGAGACCGGCAAGCATACGGAGCGTCGTGGACTTACCGCAGCCTGAAGGGCCTACGAGGATGACGAATTCCTTATCGGCTACGTCAAGGTTGAAATCGGAAACAGCGACGACACCGCCGTCGTATTTCTTGTAAACATGCTGGAAAGATAAACTTGCCATAACTACATACCTCCAAAATGCCAGCCTGCATGGCGGGTCTTTTTCATAGGCAAATAGTAACAAAGCACTATTTTCATTACTATATGGCACTTTTGCCAAAATAATTTTTGGTCTTTTGTCTTTATTTTTTTATGTTTCTGCTATTTTGTTCAAAAAGAGTTGACGGTTTTGTGTGCTTTATCCAAAATTCCTCCGTAAATTGCGGCAACACGCCCTGATATTGTGCTTCAGAGCTTTGTGCGATTTGACACAGAAGCTTTTGCAATGAGCTTTTATAGATTTACATTTATATTACACGGCTTATATATAACCTTTATACATATATGTGATCCTGACCCTCCAAACGCATGCTGAAGTATTGACTTTTGTATTTTTATGCATTATATTGCATAAACTTAATCATTCAGGATGGGTATAAATATGGATTCAGTTAATAAGATAAAAGTAAGCATCATCGGTTCCACAGGATATGTCGGAGCAGAACTCGTAAGGGGCTTTGCAGCGCATCCCGTATTCGAATTGAATCACCTGATCGGCAGGAGCTTTGCAGGTCAGAAGTTCTCTGACGTATATCCCGAGTTCAGGAGCATCGTTGACATTACCATTGAAGACCTCGCACCTGAGGAAGTCGCAAAGGACAGCGATCTTGTCATCACCGCCCTTCCCCACGGCGTATCTTCAAAGACTGTTCCCGTCCTGCTAGATGCAGGCTGCAAGGTCATCGACCACAGCGGCGACTTCAGGTTCAAGGATCTCGCAACTTACGAGAAGTCCTACAAGCTCGAGCACCCTCACCCGGAGCTCCTCGAAAAGGCTGTCTACGGTCTTCCCGAATTCTACAGGGAGCAGCTTAAGACTGCTAACCTCACGGCTAATCCGGGCTGCTATCCGACATGCTCTCTCATCGCTCTGGCTCCTTTCCTCAAGAACCACCTTATCGATGAGGATTCCATAATCATCGACGCTGTATCAGGCGTCAGCGGCGCAGGCAGAAAAGCAGATCTCGCATATGCATACTGCGAACTTGATGAGGCTTTCAAGCCTTACGGTGCAGTAGGCCACAGGCACACTACAGAGATCGCCGAGCAGTGCTCTTTCCTCGCAGGAAAGAATTCCGGAGACGTAAAGGTCACCTTCACTCCGCACCTTGCTCCTTTCAAGAGGGGCATGCTCGCCACCATCTACGCAAAGCCTTCAAAGAGCCTCGAAGATGTAACATCGGCGAAGATCAATGATATATATAATGAATTCTATAAAGACGAGACATTCGTAAGGGTCCTCCCTGCAGGCGTCCTTCCCGATGTTAAGGCAGTTTCCTACTCCAACTACATCGACGTAAACGGCGTATACGACGCTGAAACAGGGATCATCAAGCTCTTCTCCGCTCAGGACAACCTGGGCAAGGGCGCGGCTCTTCAGGCAATCCAGGCTGCAAACGTAATGTTCGGCCTTGCTGAAGAAACAGGACTCCAGACGATAATCAGGGGGGTATAACCATGGCCGGTCAGAAAGAGAATCCCGTCATCACGGGAGACATGCAGAACAACGTCGACAGGGCTTCGATCCTCATCGAGGCGCTTCCTTACATCAGGAAGATGCGCGGCCAGACCTTCGTCATCAAGTACGGCGGAAACGCAATGGTCAACGACGAGCTCAAGCAGTCTGTCATGGATGACATCACGCTTCTCAAGCTTATCGGAATCAATCCCGTCATCGTTCACGGCGGCGGACCTGACATCAGCACCATGCTCAAGAAGGTCGGCAAGGAATCCCATTTCGTTAACGGTCTCAGGTACACTGACGACGAGACGATGGGATATGCCCAGATGGTCCTTATCGGAAAGACCAACAAGGAGATCGTTTCCGTTCTCTGCGGCAAGGGTGCGAAAGCCGTAGGTATCAGCGGCATAGACGGCAATCTGATCGAAGCCGAAAAGCTGACTGAGGATTCAGACGGAAACCCCGTGGATATCGGCTATGTCGGAAAGATCACGAAGATCAACACAAAGGTCATTTCGATGCTCGCAAATGACGAATATATCCCTGTCATCGCCCCTATCGGCGTAGGCAAGAACGGCGAGAGCTACAACATCAATGCTGACACTGTAGCCTCCGAGGTCGCAGTCGCGCTTGGAGCTTCCAAGCTAATCATCCTCACGGATGTCGGCGGCGTTCTCGAGACAACACCTGAAGGCAAAGAACACATAATTCCGGTCCTTGACCAGCAGGACGTTAAGGACTGCATCGACAAGGGCATCATCAGCGGAGGCATGATCCCCAAGATCGAGGGCTGCCTGGGCACTGTTCTCCGAGGCGTCGGCCGCGCACACATAATCGACGGCAGGATACCGCATTCCATTATCCTCGAGACATTCACAAAGAACGGCATCGGCACAATGATAATCAAGGAGAAACAAGAAAATTATGAGTATAGAAAATGATCTCGCACTGATAAGCGATTTTGACAAAAACTATTGTCTTCAGGTCTTCGCACCTCTTCCCGTCGCCTTCGTCAAAGGCAAGGGAAGCTACCTTTATGACACGCAGGGAGCCAAGTACCTCGACATGATCGGCGGCATTGCCGTCAACGCATTGGGTCACGGTAATCCCAAGCTCGTTTCCGCCATCTCGAAACAGGCTAAGGATCTCATCCACTGCAGCAACTATTACTACATCCCGCAGAGATCAGAGCTCGCATACAGGCTCTGCAGGGCAAGCTTTGCAGACAAGGCGTTCTTCTGCAACTCGGGCGCTGAGGCAAACGAAGCTGCGATCAAGCTCGCACGCGGGTATTTCCACTATAAGGAACAGGACAGGTACGAGATAATCACTGCTGAGAAGAGTTTCCACGGAAGGACTTACGGCTCCATGACCGCGACCGGCCAGGAAAAGTTCTCAAAGCCTTTCGCACCCATCGTTCCCGGATTCAAGTACGTTCCTTACAATGACATAGATGCAATCAAGATGGCTGTCACATCCAAGACCGCGGCCATCATGCTCGAGCTCATCCAGGGCGAGAGCGGCGTCAACCCTGCTGACGTCGAATACATAAAAGCCGTTAAGGATATCTGCACCGAAAAGGGTATCCTTCTCATCTTCGATGAAGTCCAGACGGGCATCGGAAGGACCGGAAAGATGTTCTGCTATCAGAATTACGGCGTAACTCCCGATATCATCACCCTTGCAAAAGGCCTTGGCGGAGGCGTTCCGATCGGCGCTATGCTCTGCACCGACGAAGTCGCAACAGGCTTCAAGCCCGGCGATCACGGATCCACGTTCGGAGGCAATCCCCTGGCTTGTGCAGCAGGCATCGCAGTCATGGAATACTTCGGCGAAGCCAACCTTCTGGATAACGTAAAACTCGTAAGCGCCTTCCTTTTCGAAAAGCTTAACAAGCTCAAGAACAAGTACAGCTGCATTAAGAGCGTACGCGGATTAGGCCTTCTGATCGGTATCGAATTCGACGAATCCGTCATCGCGTCAGGCCTCAGGGAAGAACTCTTCAGGAACGGTTTCCTGGTAAGCGCGATCGGCAGGTCCGTCATCAGGATCGCCCCGCCGCTCATCCTGACCAAATCGCAGGCAAACCAGTTCGTAAAAGCCCTCGACTCGCTTCTCTCAACAAGAATGGGCGGCAAGTCAAATCCCATCCTGAACGCTTTTAAGAACATCGGCCGCAAGGAAGCTCCCGCGATAAAGACACCGGCCGCAGCACCTGAAGAAACGAAGCCCGCGCTTCCCGCACCCGAAGAAGACGGATTAGATTAAGGAGAACGAAAAATGAAGCATTACATAGATTTTCACGAAGACGTCGGCATTGAGGAACTCGATTACCTCCTTAACATCGCAGCTGACATGAAGGACAAGACCAAGAAGGGCATCAAGCACCACTATCTTGACGGCAAGACATTGGGAATGATCTTCACAAAGTCCTCCACAAGGACCAGGGTCTCTTTCGAAGTAGGCATGTACCAGCTTGGCGGAATGGCTTTGTTCCTTTCCAACAACGACATCCAGATCGGCAGGGGCGAGACCATCTACGATACAGCCAACGTTCTTTCCGGCATGATCGACGGTATCATGATCAGGACCTTCAAGCATCAGGACGTTGTAGATCTTGCAAAGTACGGCAGGATCCCCGTTATCAACGGCCTTACCGATGACCAGCATCCCACGCAGATGCTCGCTGACCTCCTTACCATCAAGGAACACAAGGGTGCGTTGAAGGGCCTCAAGCTCGCTTATGTCGGCGACGGAAACAACGTTGCTAATTCCCTTCTTCAGGCCTGCGCAAAGGCAGGAATGGACGTTGCCATCGGCTCGCCCGCTGACTACACATGCCCTGAAAAATACGTCAAGCAGGCGCAAGAAGACGCAAAGATCACAGGCTCAAAGATCCTCATGACAACAGATCCTTTCGAGGCAGCAGCTGACGCTGACGTTATCTATACGGACACATGGACATCCATGGGCCAGGAAGCCGAGAAGGCCAAGAGGGTTGAGATCTTCAAGGATTATCAGGTCAACTCCAAGCTCATGGGCGTTGCTCACAAGGACGCGATCTTCCTCCACTGCCTGCCCGCTTACAGGGGTTACGAGGTAACCGAGGACGTCATCGACGGACCTCAGAGCGTCGTTTTCGACGAAGCAGAGAACAGGCTCCACGCTCACAAGGCAATCCTCGTCAACTGCTATCTCAACAGCTGAGATCAAGGAAACCCAAGCATAAGATGAACGGCGATCTAATAACAAGGACCGCAGAACCCCGTGACGCAGCCGCCATACAGCGGCTGCTTCGTGTTGCCATGCTGACTTACTGCGCGGAATCCGAAATCAAGACCGGCATGTTAGAAGCCATGACCGAGTCGATCGAATCTGTCGAGGACCGCATCAGGACACGTCACTGCACCGCAGTGTTTGACGGCCAGACGGCAGTCGGAACGATAACCACGGGGATCACCGAAATGCCCCAGAAATACAGTTTCTCGGAAAAGACCGAGAAGTTTCTGGCAGGCTTTAAAAAGGCCGCTTATGTATCGCGTTTTGCCGTGATCCAGGAATTAAGACGCGGCGGTTTAGGCGTCAGCCTCATCTCAGGAAGCGAAGATTATGCAAGAGAGAACGGGTGCGATGTCATGCTCCTTCACTGTTCGACCGTTAACAGGAAGATGACCGCTTTTTACAATGCGCGCGGTTTTGAACTGATAGACAGTGAGAATTCGAGAGGTTATCCGAGAGGTCTTTTTGCAAAGAAGATCTGATCTCAGATCGTTTCCGAAAGGATGAGACTGCACTTTGAAAGGACAGGGTCAAGCCTGGCCTTTTCTTTTGCACGGGCAGCTTCTTCAAGGCTCTCATACAGAGCAAAAACGGCACTGCCTGATCCGGTCATCCTGCAGTAAGGCGAACCGGTGGCTTCAAGCGCCTTCCTTATGGCTTCGATCTCAGGCACGAGCTTTTCGGCAGGCGATTCAAGATCGTTTACGAGCAGGTCTTTTCCGGCAAGGATCTTTTCGAGCTTTTCCGAAGTATCCTTTGAAGGGGTCTTGAGGGTTTCAATGTAATCGGAATACGCCTTCTGATCGAAAGGCTTTGCAGGTTCCCTGTCGATAAGATCAAAGCATTCGGGAGTTGATACTCCGCCATCGGGTTTCGCGATCAGCAGGCCAAGTCCGGAAAAGCTTGCAAGAGGAGTGACCGCCTCTCCGACGCGCTCGCAAAGACCCGTTCCGCCGTAAAGGAAGAACGGAACGTCAGCGCCGACGTTCACTGCGATCTGGAGGAGCTTATCTTCATCAAAAGGCTGTCCGTAATGTTCCTGAAGGACCATGAGAATGGCCGCCGCATCGGAACTGCCGCCTCCCATTCCGGATTCTGACGGAATGTTCTTTATGAGTTCGATCTCGATCGAAGGGACGGCAAAATCCTGGCCGCTGATCTTCTTTAGATTGGAGAAAAACCTGTCTGCAGCCTTCCTGCACAGGTTCTTTTTGGGATCTATGTCATCCCTTCCGATGCACTTTATCTTGAAACCCTTACGGGAAGGATCGATATTTACCGTGATGCGGTCAGAACAGGATATCTCCTGCATTACCGTGTAAAGGCTGTGATATCCGTTCGGCAGTGTGCCTTTGACCCTCAGGAAGAGGTTTATCTTGGCATTGGCTGTGATCTCATACGAATCCGTCGGCATTATACGGCTCCCGTCAATAATCGTTACTTAATAATATTATATACCGCAGGGCATAAAAATACCGCAGGCAAACACTGGCCTGCGGTACCGTTTTTCGTTATAAGCTTCTCAGACAGCGACTTCTTCGGACTTAGCGGGCATGATGCCTACGCGTACGGTTCTTGTGAGAACGTCGATGTAGCTGAATGAAACGACTGACTTCTTACCGGACTCATTCTCGCAAAGGAGCGTGAACACGTTGGGATAGCAGTGCTCAACAGTGCCGATGTATGTGATGATCCTCTTGCGTCCGCCGTTTGTCTTGCAGACTATTCTCTTTCCGATGAGATCCTGAAACTTGCTTCTGCACTTATCGAGATCTGAACTGATAATCATTTAAGCACCCTCCGCCGGAGTCTAAGTTAACTGAATAATCACAAAATCTATAAAAAAATGAATGATTATTGAAACACAGGACAATTCTAACCTTTGCTTGATATTTTGTCAATAAATAAACACAACATTTAGTGAATCAATGGGTATTTTAAACAAAATATAGTGTTTTCGCATCCGAAAATCCGTTTCCGGAAGGTATTTACCCAAGGTTCGCCGTTGAAAACCAAGTATAATATATTTAAAATCGTTCCGTACGTTTTCAGAACACCTTGAGGAACCCCATGAAGAGACCGAATCCGACATTTTTGCAGAAAGCTCCGAAGATCCATTCGTCCCGCCGCAAGAGGACGCTGGCGATCGTGCTTATCGCTCTCGGCGTCACCATGGTCCTCATGTTCTTCCGCAAAGTCTCCTATGACGGCCAGACTTATGCCAAGATGTTCCCCGACCTTGTCGGAGCGGCACAAAGGGAGACCACCACCTACGAAGAATACAGGCGTCCGGTCCACACGACGACCGAGTCCACCACGGAATCGACAACCGAAGAAACGACCACTTTCCTTGCGCCTTCGTTTGCCCCGACTTCGGCGACCACATCAGAGACCCCTTCTACGGTCACGCAGAACAACTCTCCTGACCCGATACTCGAAAACCCGAGCTACACTTTCAAGAAAGCCACCTGGCATCAGACTGCGACCTATCAGAAGAGGGCCGTCCTTCTCGACAATCTGAGGGAAAAGGTCAAGGCCGTTGACGAAGAAGAAAAATACATGCGCATCTGCTTTGAGTTTGTCTCGCTCGAGCACGGCGACAGCATCGGATACAGGAACCTGGAACCCGTCCTCCCTTCAGGAGCATACGCGATCCCCATCGAGCTCGTCTGGTACGACCAGTACGCTCAGGGCAAGCAGGACCTCGCGGGCGTTTCGACTTACCAGAGGAGTTCAAAGGGTGCCTACTCGGCTTCTTACATAGGCCACACGTTCAAATACGGCAAACAGTTCTTCCACCGCAACGCGCTCAATTACGCGATCTCCAAGAACGACAGCATTGCACTCAACTTCATAATCGACTCGATGGACGGAATGGACAAGATCATTCCCGAGATCAACAAGATAAGCGGCTATGTCAGCTACGACTCCAAGATCCTTTACCAGGATTACAGGAGCAGGAGATACAAGGCTCCCGCAAGGACTTCCTGCTTCGACATGGCCGAGTATCTCAGATACCTCTATAACGGCTACATCAATTCGCCCGACATTTACCAGAGGATCATCAACGACATGTACTACAACGAATCCGTTTCGCCCCTCAAGGCTTCATTCGCCCAGGACACGCCGATCCTCCATATCCAGGGCCGCAATCTTGATATGGGAGCTTACATGGAATGCGCGATAATCGACTGTGAAGAACCGATCGCCATCGTCGTATATGTCGAAGCGTCAAGCGAAGAGTACGCAAATTCCGTAATGCAGACGATCGGCAGGTACACGGCCGAATTCGTCAGAAGCTGCTACATGTGATTGTCCTCATAACAGTTCTTCTTTTTTAGGGCGCGCAGATTTTTTATGTTATAATCCATGTGTTCGTCCCGTCCGGTCTGCTGCCGGTCAGGGTCCCGTGCGACGCTGAGCCGTGAACCCTGTCAGGTCCGGAAGGAAGCAGCAGTAAGCGGATTTCATGCGTGCGCCGCGGGTCAGCCTTGTTCGGCGGCAGTTCGGGCG
>JAILIB010000127.1 GCA_024695505.1 Saccharofermentans sp. | reverse complement strand
TCGCCGTCGAGCGTGACCGTCTTTTCCGTGTCGTTGAGTTCAAGCCCGCCGATCGTGATCACTGTTGTAACCGGTGTGCCTGAGCCCAGCTGGGTGTAGCGCCTTAGCTGTGAACGTACGCGCGCCACGACCTCGTTCGGATTAAAGGGTTTGGTTATGTAATCGTCTGAGCCTGAATTCAGGCCCATTATCTTATCGGCGTCTTCGCTTTTTGCCGTCAGGAGGATGACGGGAACGTTGGAGATCTCGCGGATCTTCACCATTGCGGAGATGCCGTCCATTCCGGGCATCATGATGTCCATCAGGATCAGGTGGATATCGTTCTGCTCCACAGTCTCGAGTGCCATACGGCCGTTCGTGGCCTCGAAAAAGCTGTATTCCGGATTGGAAAGATAGATCTTGAGTGCGTTGATGATATCCTGTTCATCGTCGCATATCAGAATGTTGTACATAGATCTTTGCCCCCTTTGCGATTACATAGTACCCAACAAATCTTTAAATCAAAAGCGGTAAACACCTTAAAATTTTATTAAATCGCTCCTTTTGGCGTGTCCTCTGGGAGTTTTACCTACCAATAAAGTAAATAATGTTATAATGTCAGACAGATTAAATGAAAGTTGGACGTTACCATTAAGAAAAAGTCTTTGGCAGCATTGATACTGGCTTGTTCGCTGTTGATCGGCGCCTGTTCGCGTGAAGATCCCAAGAACAGCGTTCCGTCGGGAACGCCTGTCATAATCACAAGCCAGACTACCGAAGCTCCTTTGCAGCACAGCAACAAGCCTTCGCTCCATGTCAGGCCCGATGTCGCGGCAAACGGCGATATCGTCATCCTTATGACGGGTGATATGCATTGCGGGTTTGACAAGAATTTCGGTATGGGCGGCGTATATGAAGTGCGTTACCAGCTTGAGCTCAAGGGTGACACGGTCCTTCTTGTAGATAACGGCGATGCCGTCCAGGGTGACATCTTAGGCTACACCACCAAGGGTTCCGTCATGATAGATCTCATGAACGACCTCGGATACGATGTCGCCATCCCGGGCGTAAACGAGTTCCATTACGGTATAGACCGTTTTTATGAGATCGTGAAGCAGGCCAATTACGATTACATCTGCTGTAATCTCCTTAAGGAAGGCAAGCAGGTCTTAAAGCCTTATGTCATAAAGGAAGTATGCGGGAAGAAGATAGCTTTTGTCGGCGTTACGACGCCGAAAGCGTTAACGCTGGCACCTGACGGAACTTTTCAGGACGCTTCCGGAAATTACATATACAGTTTCATGCAGGATGAAAACGGTCAGACCATAGCAAGGGCTGTCCAGGAATCCGTAGATAAGGCAAGGGCCGAAGGCGCCCAGTATGTTATCCTGATGGGCCACATAGGCAATGAGGAAGCGTCCGCGCCATGGACCTTCGACCTCATTACCACGCGCGTAAAGGGCGTTGACGCTTATCTTGACAGCTACAGCCACGACGGCTCTATCCTTGAGTATATAGACGCCGAAGGCAATAAGCGCACGAGGATCCCGGCCGGCAAGAGATTGAGCGGCATAGGCTGGATCAGGATCTCTTCCGTGGACGGCGCAGTCACGACGGGATTCTATTCCTATACAAATGAGATGAATTCAACTGATCTTTTCGACATCGTAAATCCCATGACAAAGCGTGTCGAAGAAGTCAAAAGGGCTAACGGCGTGGAGTAAAGGGCTTAGCCCTGATCAAGGCAACAGCGCCATATTTGTAACAGTTCCGATCGAAATATAACCCTGATCTAACGCGACTCTGTCCGCGCGCTCGACGTCATTTGTCTCGGAGGCAGGTACGCGGTATCTTCTCTGGCTCGGAACGCAGTCCCACAAGATCCCTTTGAAAGAATCAGGCTGATCGGCCGGGAAATTGACGTTCCAGATCTTGTTCCTGTCGATCTTCTTTTTGAGGAGCTCTTCGATAATGCCGTCGATCTCCTGTTCCACGAGCTCGTACCCTGTCGCTTCCCACTTGAGGGAGAAGGCGATTGCGGGGATCCCCTGTACCAAAGCTTCCATGGAGGCACCGATCGTTCCCGAATAGAGGACGTCGATGCCTGCATTTTCACCATGGTTGATGCCCGAAAAGACGATGTCAGGCTTTTCAGGAAGCGTGACAGCCGCGAGGATCACGCAGTCCGTGGGGGTGCCGTCAACGGAATAGGCCTCAACGCCTTCGACGGGGAAGGGGACCTTCTTAAAGCGCTCTTCGGACCTAGTCGGATCGAAAAGGTCTAAAGAAATGCGCTGGGACATGCCTGAGCACTGTCCCGAGGGCGCGATGACGGTCACCTCGCCGAACTTGGCGGCGTGGAGCGCGAGGACCTTGATGCCCTCAAAATCTATTCCGTCATCGTTTACTACCCAGATCTTCATGAATACTTTCCTCAGGAGCCCTCAGCCGCCAGGATGTAGATCAGCGGCGAGTTCCAATAAACTGTTACCTCATTGGTGGAGTAGCTTGCATCGCTGTCAACATAGCACATCGAGGGAGCTTCGTTCTTGCACATCTTCTTTGCGTAATCGTCCTCGAGGGCGTTGTCGGCTCCGCCTACGAGCATTCCGGGCATTACCTTTCCTGCTGCCAGCGAAGGCCTGTGGTGTACCTTGACCGGGCTGAACGTGCCGTAGCCCGTGACGAAGCAGTAACCCATTGCATTCGCGCCGAGGAGGTAATCGAGTTCCTTTGAAGCAGCCGTCTTGTACTTGGCAGCGGATTTCTCGTCAGCGATCTTTGCAGCCATGTAGAGCAGTTCGCCGTTGGAGGCGATGCCCATGTTGCTGCCCCAGTAATAGTTTGATCCGAGGCTCTGGAAATATCTGTCGCCTTCTGCAGCGGCAATGAGTTTGTCCGCTTCTGCAAGGAGGAGCTTCTTAGCGTCAGGAGCGAACTCCGTGGAGGACTTCGCAAGATCGTAGATTGCATACATAGCCATGTCGGTCCAGCCGAGGCCGAGCTTGAGGTTCGAGTCAGAGACCGTCTTCTTTATGAATGCTGCGTATGTGTCGGCATCGGCCTTCTTTGCGCCTGCCGCCTCAGCATTTGCAGTAAGGCAGAGCTCAACTGCCGCCCAGAATCTTTCATCCAGGGTGTTTGCATCGGGATATTCGCCGGTGACCATGCCCTCAGGGTTCTTGAAGCCCGTCGTGTCATTGTTTTCAGCTATGTACTTCCATGCCTTTACGGCTGCTTCGTAAGCCTTGGCTGCGAAAGCCGCATCAATGTCCTTGTAGATGACTGCCGCTTTTGCCATTACTGCCGCGAAGTCGCCTGTTGCAGCCGTGGAGATGGGAGCCAATACCATCTGCTCGGTCTCCTTTTCAGGGGAGGTGTTCATTTCAGGGAACTTCATGCCGGTGACCTTGTGATAGACACCGCCGGTCTCCTCGTCCTGCATCTTGAGGAACCATTCGAGTTCGAAACGGGCCTCGTCAAGGAGGTCAGGGGTTCCGTTGCCGCTCTCGGGAATGCCCATATTGTCAGCCTTTACGCCGTAATCCTCGTATGCCGCGAAGAGGTCAGCGATCGTTTTTGCGCCGGAAACGATATATCTGCCGTAGTCGCCTGCGTCATGCCAGCCGCCTGAAACATCCTTCTTCTTGTCTGTTCCGAAGATCTTTGCTTCGCCAGTGTGGCAGGCCTCGTGAGCGAACTCTTCGCCCGCGATTGCCTTGTCGGTAGCGACGCCGCAGCGCTGTCTGTAGAGCATCAGGACAACGTCCTTGTAGAGATCGCTATAGACGTCGTCCGCGATCTTGAAGGTGTAGGAAGCGCCTGCGTTGGTGTAGATGTAGTAAGACCCCGGCTGATTGAATGCGGAGAAATCGCCTCTTGCGACCTTGGACTTGGAAGCCGGGTCGTCAGCAGTATCGGAAAGCTTGCCCTGCCAGACGATCTTTCCTGTCTCTGCATTTACGATGTAGTAGTCTTCCTTGTTGCTTTCAGTCTTTACAAAAACGGTCTTCGCGTCATTTGTCCTGTAACCTGCCTGGTTGATGGCAACGTTGAGGTAAGAGGGAAGAGCCTCGATCGCGGGAGCCTTTGCATTTGAAGGGTCCTTGACCTTGAGACAGATATTGTCGATATAGACGTGATGCTCGTCAGGCTTGTTCTTTCTGTCCATGTCTTTCTGAAATCCCATATTGAAAACTAATCGCGGAGCCGGGTCGGAGGGGTCCTTCATGACAAAGTCAACGGAGAAGTTCGTAACCTCGGGACCTACCTTGATGTACTCGCCCTGATATGCGTGATAGTCGCCGCTGTTGATCTGGAGGCGGTATTCGACCAGACGCTCGATGTCGCACTTGATGTCGAAGCTGTATGTGTATTCGCAGCCTTCAACGAGGGAAAAACCTTCGAAAAAGGCCTGGTTTGCATAATCCACGTAACCTACGTTCGTTATCTTGCAGTCGAGCCATCCGTCCTTATTTGCGTACTCGAACATGCCGTCATATAAGAATTTTCCGAACCCGCCGATGCCGCCGTCGTCAAAATTTATGTCTATGAGCTTTTTGCCAAGGGCGATCGGGTTGTTCTCCTCGGTGATCACCGGTGCGTTGTCGTCAAGTGTTGCGGCCTTCTTTTCGGCGTCCTTGCCTACCTTCGGTCCCTTGAAGCCTGTTCCTGCGCAGCCTTGGACTGCGAGAACCGAAGCGAGAAGAGCTGACATGATGATCTTAGCGGGTGCCTTCTTCATGGTGATAACTCCTTGAATGGTTTGTGTTTTTGGGTATTCGCTTTTACAAGTATACCCTACCAAACGCATTAGTTATGTCTAAGATTCATAAAAGATTATATATATCGGTGAGAAATGAAAAGAGTGTGATATTATATCTCCAGTTATTCCGGGGAGGGCATCTGAGTTGACAAGGTTCAAGCGCGTTTTCTGCTTTATGTTGGCGGCACTGCTGACATTTACGGCTTTTACCGAACTGGCGCAGACCGGTTCTTATGCGGCTCTTACGGACGGAAGTCTTTCCGAAGATGTTGCCTTTGCGTCGGGTCATATCGACGAAGCCAAGGATACCAAAAAGAAAAAAGCGACGCCTACACCCACGACAGTTCCTTTTGAAGCACCCGAAGGCGCAGAGCTCACATACCGCGCCTATATGCACGGCAAGGGCTGGGACGAGGAATATACTGCCCAGGGCGAGGTTTGCGGCAAGCCCGGAAAGAACATCAGCATCGAGGCTCTCGAGGTCGGCATAAAGAGCGACACAGAGGGCAAAGTCTGCTGCAACGCATATATCGACGGCATAGGCTGGACCGGAGAGGCCGGCAGTTTTGAGGCCGCGGGCGATGAAAAGGCAAAAAAGCCGATGCAGAAGGTCAAGATCTATCTCACGGGAAAACTGCTCGTAAAATACAGGATCTTTTACAGGGTCTGTCTTGATACCAACGGCTGGCTCGGGTGGTCCTGCGACGGGTTTGTTGCGGGAAATGAAGACTACAACCGCTGCATCGAGGCTATCCAGATCGTGCTGGTCGAGCGCGAACAGGGCGGACTGACCCCGCCGAACATAAACGGCGTCGTCAGCAAGACTTCCTCGTATTACAAGGACGCCTCGAAGATCCGCGAATACATGATCAACAAGGCCCAGAAGTATACGAGCAAGACAAAGTACCTGGTGCTCGTTGACAGCCAGTACTGCTTCCTCGGCGTTTTCAAGGGCAAGAAGAACAATTGGGAACTGATCAAGTTCTGGATCTGTGCGCCGGGTATATTTAAGACATACTGGAACCGCGACCACGAGATCGGCGTTAAGAGCAAGGGATTCTATTCATACAACAGCCAGGTCTACTGGGCAGTCAGGCTTCACAAGGAGCTCTGGATCCACAGCATCACCTACAAGGGCCACAACGGAAAGAAAGTTCTCGACGGCAGGCTCGGAGGCAGATACTCCCACGGCTGTATAAGGCTCGCGACCGAAAATGCAAAGTGGATCTATGACAACGTTCCCAGTTTCTCCAGGTGCATCTGCTACAAGAAAAAGTACCTGTAACGGTTGAAGGCGGCTAAAGCGCTGATTCACGAAATCTCTCACGAAAAACCGTAAAACGTGAGAAAAATCAGCAATAATCTTCAAAAATGCAAAAAACTCTCACGAAAACAGCAAAATCGTGAGAGTTTTTGTGAAT
>JAILIB010000099.1 GCA_024695505.1 Saccharofermentans sp. | reverse complement strand
GCTGTTCCTCGCGATAATAGCGATACCCGGTAAAATCATCGATTTCAGCCGGTTTCAAAAGTCCGATATCATCATAGTGACGTAACATCCTGATGCTTACTCTGGATAGTTTTGAAAATTCGCCTATTTTAAGCATTTGTTTCTACCTCCATGGATGTATTTTCTTGAGCTCACTACAACGATAATCCCTCACACAATGTGAGAGTCAATATACTTTTTTGCATCATTTTCATCTTGCATAAAACTGTTGATATTCTGATCCACTTATATAACAAAGCTCGAAGAGTTTTCTTTACAGGTCAGCTGATGGTGCAGAGCTTTCCTCTTAACACATAGCCTATCTTTTCATAGCAGGCATTTGAAGCAGCATAATCCGCATCAGTGTAGAGCATGGGCAGGAACCCGGCAGTCCGGGCAATCTTTGTTACCTGATAGACAAGGTGCTCCGCATAGTGTCTGCGCCTGAATTCATCACGTGTATATACCAAGCCAATCGAAGCCATATCCTCTACAGGATTCCAGTTGCAGCCGGAGGCATATTCACCATCACCTGTTTTCCAGAAATATGCCGTGCCTGCCTTTATATCGTTTTCTGCATAAGTCTTGTATTGTTCGCGGCTCTCCTGATCTATTCCGACAGCTATATGAAACATATCGAAAAAGTCGACTAGGACTTTAACATCATCTTCTGTGCATTGGTGCAGTTCTCCGTCCACAACCGTTGAAGGAGCTATCGGAAAAGGACAGTCGTACGCAAAGAGGTTCGTAGAGATCTTAAGATCTAAACCGTCCTTTTTAGCTCTGACAATAAAGTATTCTGCCAGTTCATACTTAATGTTAAAACGGTGATCTCCGTCCATCAATAAATTGTCTTTTACGATCTTATATGCCCGCTCCATCTCATCTTCAGAAGCATTATCAGGAGTCCATATCCACACAGGATACGGTTGTCCTGTAAAGCAAATAATAAGCCTCTTGTGATCTGATAAGCGCAATGCGCATTCTTCTTTTATGATCCTCGACATTACTGAGAATGTATATTTGTCCCGGCTTAAAAGTTTAAAGTCTCTTTCATCTACAAATGTATCCATATATTCTCTCCAAAGATCAGTCAGTAACATAACACGCAAGTTCAAGCGCTATTTCGAAATGCAGCCGTCATTCTTTCTTTTATCGAAGTTTTCTCAGGTCTCACGGTATACAGCATCTGTAGTCCATGTTTTCCCCTTCACATAAGGGAGACCTTATAGATATGTCAATTGAGCAATTGAAAAGTACAGCACTTTGTTCTCTTTGTTCATGAAGTTAAACGTGGTAAGATAAAGACATGGTAATCAGGGGCATGGAGACATGGGGTAAATCTTATGAGTGATGATAATTTGAATCAGGATCAGGACCAGAACCAGGAGAACGGTCAGGGTCAGAACATCTGGACAGAGGAACAGTTGCGTGTACTGGAAGCGGCCGGACTTCCGACCGAGGCCGAACCTGAGGAAGACAGAAAGCCGACCAGAGACGCGGTCGCCGCCGCTTTTCGCGAAGAATTAAAACACGCAAATGAACCGGGTGCCAAAGTCATGTCGGCTGACAGAGAGCTTCGCTACTGCCTGGAACTGCAGCAAAAGCGCATCGCGAATAGAAGTCTGCGCTTCACGGACGAGATGGTCCCCGGTGCCTATTTCCAAGAAGGATTCAACAACGTCCGCTCCTGGCAGGACGGTCAGTATGAGACATCGTGGTCGGTCGGTTTTGTCGAGCATACGAAGACCTTCGACCGTCCCAATATGAAACCCTATAAGAAAAAGGAGCCGCAGGCGATTTACGAAACTGTAGTCGATGTGCGAAGCGGTGAAGATGTCAGCGACGATACTTACTGCTGCCCGAACTGTGGCTCGGTCTCCACGATCCGGGAACTCCAGGAGGGATGCAGTCACTGCGGCACGGCGTTTAAGATGTCCGAACTGTATCCGAAGGTAACGAATTACTTTTTTACTTATGACACGCACGGGAAACGCGATTCGATCAAGAAGACCGTCATTAAATACGGACTGTATTCTCTTCCCGTCATGATCCCTTTGATGGTAGGTGTCGCCTGGTACCAGCGCCATACGATGCCGGAGACCTATGGATCCTTCACCCCGATGATCTTGATCAAGTACGCTTTGGGCACGATCCTCATAAGCCCGCTCATCGGTTACTTCATGTGGATGTTTTCGATTTTTGCCGCCGCGGGGCGTCAGATCGGTACGGGAACAGGTCCGGCTCTCTCAGTAGGCAGATCAAGAAAAAAATTCGAAGCTAAAATGTCGAAGATCATGCCTGCTTACACCTTTGAGACCTTCTCTTCAAGAATCACTTCCCTGTTTAAGCTGATTGCTTTTTCCGATGACCGTGCCTCCCTCCCCTTCTACGAAGGCGGCGACATCGGATCAGAATTCGACAATGTGGTCGACTGTGCTTTTAGCGGATGGATGTCCTGCAACAAGATCAAACAGGAAGGCAAATATGTCTATGTCACGGGCAATCTGTTTGTTGATGTCACACGTGATCTGGGCGACCATATCAAGTCACAACGCGAAGTATACCGGATCAAGGCTGGGCGAAGAACTGATGTCCCGACTACTTCCAACTTTTCCATCGCGAAGATCCAGTGCAGAACATGCGGTGCCAGTTTCAATTCTTTTAAAACCAGAAACTGTCCATACTGCGGATCAGCAAGCGAACCGGCAAGTGATGACTGGGTGATCTACGAAGTCAAAAACGCCGGACAGACTTATATGCTCAAGCCATTGATCATTGTACTGGCGATCCTGGTCCTTATCATGCTCGGTGGGCTGTCCACCCTGGGAATAATTAAATAAGACAAGCTTTT
>JAILIB010000088.1 GCA_024695505.1 Saccharofermentans sp. | reverse complement strand
CGCTTCTCAAAGTGAAATCCACGTTCTGAAGAGCATTAACTCCAGGGAAATATTTGCAGATACCGCGAAGTTGCAGTATTTCTGTATTCTCCATAATCCCACTCCTCTGCATATTTCTTAAAAAGGCACGCGGTGCGGAAGCTCCGTACCGCGTGCCGGCCAATTACTTAAGTTTCGTAAACTCGTTAGAACCTATCAGATTCCGTACTTGTCAACGTCTTCCTGTGTGATCGTAGCTGCGTCGAAGCCCTTCTCGTCCATGATGATCGTCTTCTGCGCGGGAGCCTTACCAGCCTCGAAGTCCTTGATGATCTTGTCGATGTAGGAAGCCTGGAAAGGATTGCACTGACCATCGTAGTTCCACTTCTTAGCGAGCAGTTCCTTGAGTGCCCAAGCGTTGCAGTCATAACCCATAACGATGACGTCGCCGCCTACGCCGTGAGAGATGTTAGCCTTGTCGAGAGCTGCAACAGCGCCCTTAGCCATATCGTCGTTCTCAGCATAGATAACGTTGAACTTGTCGCCCTTGTCGATAACGGACTGAACGATCTGCTGTGCCTTCTCTGCGTTCCACTCAGCTGTCTGCTGTGTAACGATTGTCCAGCCCTTAGCCTTAGCTGTGTCATCAAGAGCACCGGAACGGCCAACCTGAGCGGATGAACCCATAACGCCCTGGATGTGGATGATCTTGTACTCAGGGAGATTCTGAGCTACGAGCCATGCCATAGCTGTGTCGCCTTCTTTTCTCATGTCGGATACGATGGAAGCCTCATAGAGTGAAGCGTCAGCGTCGATCGTACGGTCGAAAAGGATAACCTTGATTCCAGCGGTCTTAGCGTCCTGGAGAACGGAATCCCAGCCTGAAGTGCCAGCTGCTGACAGAAGGAGATAGTCAACTTCGTCAGTAACGAACTTCTTAGCTGCAGCGATCTGCTCGTCGTTCTTAAGGCTGTAGAAGAACTGAGCGTCATAGCCGTTCTCCTTTGTGAACGTCTTCTTCATGTCCTCGACGTTTGCAGTACGATAGCCGGACTCGGAAGGATCGTTGTTGATGATACCAACCTTGATGATCTTGTCACCGGCAGGTGCAGCTGTCGTTGCAGCAGCTGTTGTTGTAGGAGCAGCTGTTGTGGGAGCGGGTGCCTTGTTGCATCCGGCCATAACCAGACCGACAGTAGCAGTCAGTAATACCGCAAGAAACTTCTTCATAATTTTTTCCTCGCTTTCATAAATGTGTTTCTTAGTCTCAGCCTTGGCGCTGATTTGCCTCAGCTTTCTTGCCAACAGTTTGCCCTGACCTCAAAAACCGTTCAATGGCGATACGGCTCTTTTGACTCAATAAACAATACAAATTTTGAGGTGCTTTGAAAAAAGCGTACCAGTTTGCTACAATAAAACCGCATTGGTTAGTTTTCTTACAAAAACGGCACATGTTTTGTTGAAAAATTTACTTTGCACCCGGCAGGACCGTCCGTTTTCGGTCATGTGAAAACGTCAAAACCGCTCGAAGTGAATTACAGATTTTTCAGAAAAACTCGGTTAATTTCCAAAAAAAATCCCTCGGAATACAAAAATGAAAATGTGGAATTTTTAGGTTTTTTAACAAATGTACATACCGCAAAAAGAGCCCTAAAGGAGGCGCAAGCCCAATGAAATACAAGGTTTTGGCACAATATCTGCGCGAAGACGTTATGCTTCATGCAAAAAACAAGTCCTATAAGCTCCCGAGCGAAAGAGAACTGACCGCGAGGTTCGGCGTCAGCCGCCAGACTGTGCGCCGCGCGATGCTCGACTTAGAGCAGGAGGGCCTCATCACCAGCAGGCGCGGAAGCGGCTACTACGCGGCCAATATAGGATTCTCTTCCCACGCGCAGATAGCGGTGATTACTTCTTTTACGGATGAATATATCTTCCCCGGTATCCTGCGCGACATGGAAACGGTCCTTGGAAGCCGCGGCTACACCCTTCAGACCTTCGCAACGCTCAACCGCGTCTCGGCCGAGCGCGAGATACTGCAGAACCTGATAAACCATCCCGTCGGCGGGATACTGGTCGAAGGATCAAAGACCGCCCTGCCCAATCCCAACACGGACCTGTACCAGTCGCTCCACAAGACGGGCATCCCGATCGTATTCTTCCAGGGCAATTACCCGCAGCTTTCTTACCTGCCGTCCGTCACCGACGACAATTACGCGGGCGGATACCTCCTTGCCAAATACCTGCTCGACAGGGGAAGAAAGAACATCGGCGGCATATTCAAGAGTGATGACATCCAGGGCCCGGAGCGCTACAGCGGCATGATGAGCGCGATCAGGGACAGAGGGCTCTTCCTCCCCGATCACAGCATCTGCTGGTACGATTCGATCCAAAGGAGCAGGCTGATAGACAACAGGAATACTTCAATGTTTAAAACGATTATGAAGGAAAACCTTCCCCTTGCCGACGCAGTCATCTGCTACAACGACGAGATCGCGTACCACCTTATCAGATACCTTACGGAAACGGGAAAGAAAGTTCCTGAAGACATCGCAGTCGCAAGCTTTGACAACAGCTATTACAGCAGGATAAGTCCCGTGCCGGTGACCTCGCTCTGGCACAGCAAACGCCATATGGGAACCGAGGCGGCAGGGCTTCTGTTATCGATGCTTCAGGGGAAAAAGGCCCATTCGCTGGTCCTTCCCTGGGAGCTCACGGAACGCGCGAGCACCTGAGATCAGTATTTTCTTGAGGCAAGGAGTTCTTCCGTAATGTCTTCGGAGCGGAATGCCGTTTCTTCAACATAGCGGTTCTTCTCAGGGACTTTTCCCTCTTCCATCGTCCTGATGACGGACTCGACAAGGGGCCCAAGAAGAGGATTGCATTCCACGGTGAGCGCCAGCTTGCCCTTCTGGCAATAGACCAGAGCGTTATATGTCGCGTCAAATGATATGACGGAAACCCCGTCCTTGCCGCAGGTGTAACCGAAGCCTTCGAGCGCCTTTATCGCGCCGTACGCCTCGTTGTCGTTCTCGCAGTACACGACGTCGATCTTGGGGAGCGACTCACGGTTGGACAGGTATTCTTTCATGACCTCATAGGTCTTTGCTTCGGTGAAGTCGCCGTCCATCCTTGCAATGACCTTCCAGTTCGGGCTGGCTTTGACGGCGTCATCCAGGGCTGCGGTCCTGCCTATCTGGGCCGTGGAACCCTTCGTTCCCTGAATGTGGATAATGCTTACCTGCTCTGCGCCGGCATATTTCTGTTTCATCCATTCGGTGGCCTTCCTGCCTTCCGCATAGAAATCAGAACCGACGTGGGCGGCAACAAGATTCTCGTCCTTTACGTTAACCATTCGGTCAACGACGATAACGGGAATGCCCGCGTCCTTCGCTTCCTTGAGGACTGCGTCCCAGCCGTCCTCCGTTATGGGCATGACGACGATGTAATCGACCTTCTGCTGAATGAACCTTCTGATAGCGACGAACTGGTTCTCCTGTTCCTGCCTCGCATCCTCAAAAAGAAGCCTGTATCCGTTCGCTTCTGTGAAAACGGATTTCATCGATGCGGTATCGGCCTGTCTCCAGTCAGACTCGGCTCCTACCTGGCTCATTCCGATGACTATCAGGTCATCCTCTTTTGCGGGTTCCTGCTTTGCGCATCCCGCTAATATAAAGACACTATATAAAAGGACCGTCAAAACGGCGGCTAGCTTACGTTTCATCTGCATTCCTCCCTGAACCGGGTATCCTTACGGTCACGTCGGTTCCTTCTCCTTCTGTGCTCTCTATTGAAAGTCCGTATTTTTCTCCGAAAAAGAGTTTTAATCTCTCATCAACCGTAGAAAGTCCGAAACCTACCCTCTCACGTTTCTTCAGGCCTTCGCGGAGTTCTTTCAGACGGTCCTCTGTCATGCCCGCGCCGGTGTCGCTTACTACGATGACGATGTCACCGCCTTCAGCCTTGCCCTTTACCTTGATCATGCCCTTCGCGCGCTTGAGCTTAACGCCGTGGTAGAGCGCGTTTTCGACCAGGGGCTGGATCGTGAGCTTCGGAAGCCTTGTTCCCTTTATCGCGGGATCGATGTCGATCGAATAATCCATGATGTCCTTATAGCGGAACTGCTGGATCTGAAGGTAGCTCCGGATCTGCTTTTCCTCATCTTCGAGCGTGACGACGTCTTCGCCGTTCGACAGCGAATGCCTGAAAAAGCTCGACAGGTCGGTGACCATCTCCTCGGCTTCTTCCGTCTTGCCCGCCTCGATGAGCCAGATGATAGTATCGAGCGTGTTGTAAAGGAAGTGCGGGTTGATCTGAGCCTGCAAGAGCGCAAGCTCAGCCTGTCTCAGGCTCTCCTGCTTGTCGGTCGATTCCTTCATCAGGGTTCCCATGCGCTCGACCATCTGCTCAAAGCCTTCACTCAGGGAACTGACCTCATAGACCTGCGATTCAACGGGTTTTCTGACGGAAAGGTCTCCTCCGCCGATCTCCTGGACACGGCTCGACAGTTTCTCGATAGGCTCGGCTATCGACCTGGAGATCCTTGCCGACCTTTGCATCAGGGCTGCGAAAAGCGCCGTCACACCCACGACCATTAGTATGAGTCCGATAGTGAGCTGGGCGTTCATCCTGCCCTGAAGGGTGTTGAGGAGAACCGCCTCGCTATAGATATAACGGTACATGTATTCTTCTATTAAAGAAGTAAGAACGTAGATGTTGTTCTTGAGCTGGATCTGTCTCTGGTCGTAGCTCGCCGTGAACTCGATCTCGCGCATCTGGTTTTCCAGGTTCCCGCAAAGATTGATAACGCTCGTTATCGCCTGTTTGCTGTCCTTGTCGGAAGTGCTCGAGATCAGGTCCTCCGCGATCTTTTTGGCCTTTTCGACCTCCTTCACCGGAAGGCCCTCGGACTCCTTGCTGCCGATAACGTAGTAGTACATCTTGAGATCGATGTCCTGCTTGAAATCCTGGTTGAATTCCGACGCGGTCGTCAGGTTGTGCATGTAATGCTGGTAGCGGAACTGGTAGTAAACGATCGTAAAGACTTCGATAATGAAGACCGTGAAGATAAGGACCGCAAGCCCGAGAAAGAGCTTGCGCATCTGTGAGGAGATCGTCGTCTCCTTCGCCTTCATCAGTGTTTACCTCCCGAACGGTACTCTCTGGTGGTCATGCCCTGTGTCTTCTTGAAAAGGAAGCTGAAATAGTGCGGATCCTTGTATCCTACCTCGAGTGCGATCTCTCCCGAATGCTTGTCCGTCGTTCTCAGGAGCTCCTTCGCCTTCGCCATCCTCTTCGCCGTTACATACTCGACGAACGTTGATTTCATTTCCTGGCTGAAGACCGCGGACAGATAGTTTGCGCTGATGTTGACCTCTTTCGCGACCATGTTGAGCGAAAGGTTCTCATCGGAGAAGTGTGAATCGATGTACTCGACCGCGCGGCTCAGGATGTCCTTGTAGCGGTTCGCGGAGCTCTGGATGCGGAGCTTTACAGCCTGCATTATGAATTCGCTCATGTACCTTCTTAAGTCCTGCAGCTCAACGTTCTGATCGGTCAGTTCCGGGCAGGTCACGCCTTCCAAAAGCTTTTCCTGCTTAAGTCCGAGCGATGTCACGAACTGTATAGCGGTAAACCTCGTGCTGAGCATTACGTAGTGGCAGAAAGGCTGCGATCCGATCGCGTCACTGATGTCCAAAAGGAACTCGCTGATGACGTTGGGAACTTCCTCGGGAGCGGCGCCCCTCATGATCTCCAGGAGCATGTCGGTATTAAACTTGCTTATGTCGAAATTCTCGATGCCCGAGCTGGTGTTATTCGCCGCAGGAGCCTTTACGGTATCTGACGTCAGGACGTGAGTGTCCGGCTGGATGTAGCGGTAAGCCCAAAGTCTTGATACGTCCTCGTAGCATTCGGGAAGCTGGGAAAGTCTTCCGCCCGTCATTCCGACCGCAACGTACCACGGCTTCTGTCCGTTATATACGCCGTACCTGTTCGTTATCGCGGCGATGCAGCTCTGTATGTAGCTGTCCATCCTGGACTTCTCGCCCATGATGAGGAGCATGTAAGTCGAAAGGTTCCAGCGGATCAGGAGATATTCGGGATGCTTCATGAAGTGGCCCAGAAGGTCTTCCCTGACTCTCGCATCGGTATCGGAATATGTCTCGCCCATCGCTGAGAACAATGCGATACAGTAACTCTGCGCCCTGAGTTCGAGACCGAGTCTTCCGGCGTCCTCATAGATCTGCTGGACAGAAAGCTTGCCCGCGACGACCTGCTCCATGAAGCTCTTTCTCGCGAACTGCTCGTATTCCTGCGAGTCCCTCTGGAACTGCGCCTGATAGTTCCTTTGCTCTTGTTCCTGCTCTATCTTCTCCTTCACCTCGCGCAGGACCTTCATGAGGTTTGCCTTGGTGATGGGCTTGAGCAGGTACTGTTCCACGCCGATCTCGATCGCCTGTCTTGCGAACTCGAAATCATCGTAGCCCGAAATTATGATTATCTTGGTATTCGGAAACTCCTTTAAGACGAGCTTTGAAAGCGAAAGTCCGTCCATGAATGGCATCTTGATATCGGTGATCAGAACGTCCGGATGGGTCGATCCGATCAGGGGAAGAGCCATCTCGCCGTCGGTAGCCTCACCGACAAACTCATATCCGAGCTGTGCCCACGGTACCGTGTCGCGCAAAGTGCTGCGTATGGTGCTTTCGTCTTCTACTAGAAATACTCGGGGCATCGGCCTTCCTCCTTAATCTGTCCTAATTATATTAAAATCAGGCTTTAAGAATGTCAAAAAATAGTTTCAAAGCCCCGGGCGCGCCTTTCAGCTCCTGGCCGAATATACCCTGTATTCGCCGAATTCCTTATATTCCCAGGCTGAAAAATCGTAATCGGGATATGCGTTGCTCCTGACTATATAGACCACTTTGCCATCAGGTTCAGGCTTCTTTTCCGTAGGATTTGAGTAAACAAACCTGTCCTTGTAAGAGATGTCCTTGCCGTCAAAGCTGTCCGTCTTTCCCTGGAAATACAGCGCATCTATC
>JAILIB010000070.1 GCA_024695505.1 Saccharofermentans sp. | reverse complement strand
CCTAAAAGGAAAAAGATTGCGCCGGTTGCTGCTGCTACGATAAAAAAGAATGATTTCATGTCCATTTTGTTGTTCCTCCCAATGATGTTTTGTTTTGGTTTTGTTTTGTGTTTGTTTTGTTTGGTTGATGGCTTCATTATGGCAATACCCCGGGAGCAAAAACATCAGCAATGTAAAGCCGTTCTGCGGTTTATGCAACAGAACGGCTTTGAGGTGTTGATTATCTGTAAAAAAGTTTATCGATCGGGCACTTTTTACCCCAAAACAGGCAGTATTTTCTCCTCGATGAACTGAACTCTGTCAAAGATCATGGGCTTGAAAGTGCCGGTAATTCCCACTGAAACGCCCTTTTCCCTGTTAACGTAGATTATGTTCCCGCAGTCGCCTATTGCGGCATATACATCCCTGTCTTCAAAGGGCTTATACCAAAGGAACCCGTATTCCATGTTTCCGAATCTTTCGCCGAGCTTTAACGACGGCGTGAGCATCTTTCCTATCCAGTCAGAAGACAGGATCCTTTTACCCTCATAGACACCGCCGTTCAGGACCATATAGCCGATCCTTGCCATGTCTCTTCCGGACAGGCAAAGGCCCCATCCCGCCGTTACAGTGCCTTTCGGATCGGAATACCATTCGTTCTTCCTGGGAGTCTTGTTCATGAAGAAGTCGAACTGGTCTTCCTTGCTGCTGTCCCCGTGTATCTTATGTCCGGGTATTCCAAGGGGAACGAAAAGATTCCCGTTTGCGAAATCAATACACTTCTCTCCCGTTGCATTCTCAATGATCCCCGCAAGGATCTGGATACCCAGCGTAGCGTACTTGAACTCGCCGGTTATACCCGCTCTGCCGCCCAAAAGATCAAGCGCCGCTCTGGTCCAGTCTTCAGAGGTGCACACCTTCTTCCAAGGCTCGCTCTTATATTTGTACGGCGCGGTCATAGTTAGAAGATGTCTTAAAGTCACGTCATATATGGTCTTCTCGCCTCTTTTTACCTGATAACCCGGAAAGAAGCCGATGACCTTCTCATCAACGCTCTTAATGTATCCTTTATCAACGGCAATGCCCGCAAGCAAAGCCATTACGCCCTTGGTGACGGAATTGATGTTTATGGGATCATCCGTCTTAAATCCGCGGAAGCACTCGTCAAGAACGGTCTTTCCATCCCTTATTGCATATATCTGGCATATATTCGATTCGTTTCCCTTGCTCTGCGAAACGAATCTGATCAGTTCTTCTTTGTTCATAAAAGTCTCCTTTTCACGATCGATAAGGACGTCCAAAAAGAAGACTAATATGATTAAAAATTCTTTTCAAGGATAATCTTAGATCAGTTTAAGAGGCGACCGGATCAAAACGGGCTGTTCACAAAAAGGGGCACGTTTTTGCTGATTTTCGTGTCCCATTTCGTGAATATCAGGTCTGATTCACATTTTGGGGCACGATTTCCGGGTTTTTCGTGTCCCATTTCGTGAACGGCAAATAAAAGGGCTGCGATCTCTCAATTTCAGTATTGAGATTTTTCACAGCCGCTTGTTATTTATGCTGAATCTGAGCTTATGCTCTCTTTACAGATCCTTAAGCCTCTGGCAGGCTTCTGCAGTACCTTCTGCGGAACCGAAAGCCGTGAGCCTGAAGAATCCGCTTCCCGCTTCACCGAAGCCTTCACCGGGCGTTCCGACTATGCCGTATTTGTTAAGGAGCAGGTCGAAGAATTCCCAGCCGCCCATGTTATTGGGGCACTTGAGCCAGATGTAAGGCGAATTCACGCCGCCGGTAAAGAAAACGTTCTTGGACTTGAGAAGCTCTGCGAGCATCGTGGCGTTCTTTCTGTAGTATTCGATGTTCTCCATGCAGGCCCTGACTCCGTCAGGCGTAAGGACGGCCTCTGCAGCGCGCTGAACGGGATATGAAACGCCGTTGAACTTTGTCGCCTGTCTTCTTGCCCAAAGAGCCGCGATCTTCATGCCGCCTGCCTCAAGGCCGTCAGGGACGACTGTCCAACCGCATCTTGTTCCCGTAAATCCGGCGAACTTGGAGAATGACGAAACTTCGATCGCACAGGTATCGGCACCTTCGATCTGATAGATCGTGTGAGGAACGTCTTCTGTGATGAATGCCTCGTAAGCCGCATCGAATATGATGAGCGATCCTGTCTCAAGAGCATAATCGACCCAGGCCTTCAGGCCGTCAAAGCCATAGACTGCGCCGGTCGGATTGTTGGGTGAGCAGATGTAGATAACTGCGGGATTTCCTTTCTTCTCGGGAGGCATCGGCAGGAAGCCGTTATCTGCGCTGCCGGGAACAAGAGTGATCTTTCTGCCTGACATGATATTCGAGTCAACATAGACAGGATAAACGGGATCAGGGATTATTATCTCGTTGTCGCCCAGGATGTCAACGATATTGCCGAGATCGCTCTTTGCACCGTCGGAAACGAAGATTGAAGATGCCTTGACGTCAGTGCCCAGCGCCTTGTAGTGACCGCTGATGGCTTCCCTTAAGAAATCGTAGCCGTATTCGGGCGGATAGCCCCTGAACGATTCCTTGACGCCCATTTCCCTTGCGGCAGCTTCCATTGCGGCGACTGCGGGCTTAGGGAGCGGGAGCGTGACGTCTCCGATCCCCATCTTGATTATCGATGCATCAGGGTTTGCCTCTTTGAAAGAACTGACGCGCTTGGCGATGTCCGAAAACAGATAGTTCTGCTTGATCTTACCGAAGTTTACATTGACGTTGATCTTCATTATATATTCCTCTCACTTTTCAAATTCACCGCGAATGTCTTCTTCAGGCGGCTGTTCGGGATAGGTTCCCGTAAAGCACCCCTTGCAGATATTGATGTTGTGCGAAACAAGGTCATCGAGCCTGTCTTCCCTGAGATAGTCCAGAGTGTCCGCGCCGATCTTTTCCCTGATCTGATCGATCGTCCTGTTATAAGCGATCAGCTGCTCTCTTGCAGGCACGTCCGTACCGAAAAAACACGGCCATAGGAACGGCGGGGAGCTTATCCTCATGTGGACTTCCTTTGCGCCCGCTTCCCTCAGCATCGATATTATCCTGTCGGAAGTCGTGCCTCTGACGATCGAGTCGTCGACTATAACGACGCGTTTGCCTTCGACAGCGCTCTTCATCGCGTTGAGCTTAACCATGACGCTGTTTTCGCGCCTCTTCTGGCCCGGCTTTATAAACGTTCTTCCGATATAGGAATTCTTCACGAAGACCTGTCCGTAAGGAATGCCTGATGCCATTGAATATCCAAGGGCTGCGACGTTTCCTGATTCGGGAACTCCCGCAACAACATCAGCTTCTATCGGATCATCCTCATAAAGGAACTTTCCGGCCTTGATCCTGGACTCATAAACGCTTATTCCGTCTATCGTCGAATCGGGTCTTGCGAAATAAATGTACTCGAAAATGCAGTGGCCGTGTCTTTCCTTCGGAAGGCAGTTCGTGCGGTCCGAGATCAGCTCGCCTTCGGATGTGACCGTTACGATCTCGCCCGGCTCGACATCCCTGACATACTCTGCTCCGATGGTATCAAGCGCGCATGTCTCGGATGCAAAGATCCATGCCTTGTCGCGCTTTCCGATCACGAGCGGTCTGAACCCGAAAGGATCCCTTGCACCGATGAGCTTTCTGGGTGACATTATTACAAGGCTGTACGCGCCGTGAAGCTTTTTCATTGCAAGCCTTACGGCTTCCTCGACGCTGTCTGATTCAAGACGTTCCCTTGCGACAAGGTATGCTATGAGCTCTGAGTCGATCGTCGTCTGGAAGATCGCGCCCGTGTATGCAAGTTCATCTCTCAATCCGACGGAATTGGTAAGATTGCCGTTATGAGCAAGGGCGAGCGTGCCCTTTACGTATTCAAGGACCAGCGGCTGGGCGTTCTCACGGGTCGAAGAACCCGCCGTCGAATATCTGACGTGTCCGATGCCGATATTGCCAGGAAGCTTATCTATCTCTTCGCCCGTGAAGACCTCATTGACGAGGCCCATGTCCTTATAAGACTTGACTCTTCCCTTCGGTTCCGAAGTATCGCTGACGGCGATTCCGCAGCTCTCCTGGCCTCTGTGCTGAAGTGAAAGGAGTCCGTAATAGACGGTATGGGCGATGTCGCCGCCTGCTATGTCGTATATTCCGAAGACTCCGCATTCCTCGTGAATCATGGTATAACTCCTTACTCGACCGTAACGCTCTTCGCGAGATTCCTCGGCTTGTCGACGTCAAGGCCCCTTGCGCAGGATACGTAGTAACCCAGGAGCTGCAACGGGATTATCGCGAGCGAAGCAGTGAACAGTTCGTGTATCTTAGGAACGTAAACCACGAAATCGGCTGAATCCTCGATCGAATAGTTGCCGAAGCTTGTGAGAGCCATAAGATAAGCTCCTCTGCTCTTCGTCTCAACAAGGTTGGACAAAGTCTTCTCATAGAGCCTGCTCTGCGTAAGGACACCGATAACGAAAGTTCCGTTCTCGATAAGGCTTATCGTGCCGTGCTTGAGTTCGCCTGCAGCATAAGCCTCGCTGTGAATGTAAGAGATCTCTTTCATCTTGAGCGAGCCTTCCATGCAGATCGCGTAGTCAATGCCGCGTCCGATGAAGAATATGTCCTTCTGCGCTGCGAGCTTGGAAGCAAACCACTGAAGGCGTTCTTTGTCTTCAAGCAGCTTTCTGATCTTGTCGGGGATCGTCATTATCTCCGTAAGGAGCTCCTGCTTCTTCTCCTCGTCGATCGTGCCCTTTACGGAAGCGATCTCGACCGCCAAAACGTAGGACAATGCAAGCTGCGCGCTGTAAGCCTTTGTGGTGGCAACGGAGATCTCAGGACCTGCCATCGTATAGAGAACATGATCTGCTTCACGTGCGATCGTCGAACCGATTACGTTTACGATAGCGAGGGTCTTGATCCCAGCTTCCTTGCACTTACGCAGAGCCGCGAGGGAATCCGCGGTCTCGCCGGACTGGCTGATGATGATGACTAAAGCGTCCTTTGCAAAAGGCATGTTCCTGTATCTGAATTCGGATGCAAGTTCGCATCTGACGGGGATCTGGACAAGCTCCTCGATAACGTACTGCGAAGCCATTCCGACGTGATAAGCGGAGCCGCAGGCAACGATGTAGATCTGCGAGAACGCCTTGATCTCATCGGCACTGAATCCTGCCTGGGAAAGGTCTGTTACGTACTTCTCGCCTTCAGGAGTAACGATCGACTTGAGGGTATCCGCGACTGCCCTGGGCTGCTCGTGGATCTCCTTCATCATGAAATGCTCGAAGCCGTCCTTCTCTGCTGCGGATGCATCCCAGTCGATCGTGACCTGTTCCTTCTCGATGACGTCGCCGTCGAGGTTATAGAAAGTAGCCTTGCCTGCCTCGATGCATGCCATCTCGAGATCAGAGATGTAGTAAACGTTGCGGGTATACTTGAGGATCGCGGGAACGTCGGAAGCGACATAGGAAGCGTCCTTGTCAATGCCGATGATCATGGGGCTGTCCTTGCGGGCAACGAAGATCTTGCCAGGATGATCCTTGAACATTACCGCGAGAGCGTAAGAACCCCTGACGCGGACCATTGTCTTTGCGAGAGCTTCGATCGGGTCGTGGGTGTATTTCTTGTAGTAGTAGTCGATCGTCTTGATCGCAACTTCGGTATCGGTATCAGAATAGAAAACGTAGCCCTTGCGGATCATCTTCTCGCGGAGCTGCTGGTAGTTCTCGATGATGCCGTTGTGAACGCCTACGACGTTGAAATCATCGGTTATGTGGGGATGCGCGTTGTTCTCGGAAGGCTCGCCGTGTGTTGCCCATCTTGTGTGGCCGATACCACAGGTACCTACAAGCGCCTTGCCGCCGTCAGTCTTCTCTGCCAGGACCTTGAGACGCCCCTTGGCCTTGACAACGACAGGCTCCTTATCTTCATCCCTGATGGCGATTCCCGCAGAGTCATATCCTCTGTATTCAAGCCTTGCCAGGCCGTCAAGAAGGATCGGCGCCGCTTTTTTCTTACCCGTGTAACCAACGATACCGCACATTAGATTGTCTTCCTTTCAAAAAATATGGGTCCCCCAGTATTCACTGCGGGACCCCATTGTCCAAATTCAATTTTAGCTGTCTGAATTACCGGCAGTGAATACCAACGCTTTTATCTGAAGCGGATAATGCATACTCATAGCTGATAAACCAGATGATTTTCATGCGTGTATTTTATTATTTTGATTTCTAAAAGTAAAGATTTTTTTGCACAGAGTATCAGCCCTTATGGCGTGACGTTTTGTGAGCAAGTCCAAAGTCTTTACGGAGCCAGTTTCTTCTGGGCATCGTTAAAGAACGAGATGAAAGCCTTGCCCTTGTCCTTGTTGCCCGAAAGCGCCTTGGACAGATCACTTGAATAAGTTCCGGCGATGCCTGCCTTCTTGAGCTTGTTATAAGCCTTGGTGCCTATGCTCGAAGTCCAGGACCATCCGCCGCCGCTCTTAGATACCCTGTAAACGATCAGGAAGTGGTTCTGATCCTTATAATTGTTCTTGTAGATGTTCTTGACGTAAGTCCTGAATTCGTCACCCTTCAGGTTGGTCTTAACCGTATAGACAACTGGAATGATCTTCGTAGCCTTCTCGAATTCGGCAAGTTTGGCCTCAAGAGCCGCGTCATCCTTGATGACATTAGCCTCGTCCTTTACATGGGAAGCGATCTTGACTGAAGGCGTGGGAGCAGGAGTGCTCGTCGGCTTCTTGGTCGGTGTGGGCTTCTTTGTAGTCTCCTCCGTCGAAATCGGCGTATAAGTTTCACGCGGTGTTTCGGTGTTGATCACGGGAGCGGGATTATTGTTTGTTGTCTCCTCTGTGGTGGTCTGCTGTACAGTTGTCTGCTGTGTAACCACGATCACATTGGTGGTCTTAGGTTCCTTCTTCTTGCAGCCGGCAAAAGCCGCTGCGGCAATGGATGCAGCAAGTATTACCGATATTATCTTTGTCCTCTTCATTGTTTGCCTCCAAAGTAATTGCTGCTTTTAACATATAAATCCATGCTGTACAAGTCAATCAACAATATAAAGCAAAAGTGTTGATTATCAGTCTTTCGGACTCTCAGCCGGTGTAAATTCGAGATTATCCTCACTCGAATTGCGGAGGGCTGCCGCTTCATCAGCAAGTTCGATCAGGCGCTGCTGGGAATCAAGCTTTGCCTTTCCCCTGAGATCAAGCTTTGAATAGGAACCGTCGGGATTTAAGAAGTTCACGCGGATCGTATCTGCCAGTTCGACCTCGAGGACTTCCATGACGCGCGCCCTGCAGTCCTTGTCCTCGACCGGGAACAGGAGCTCTACTCGTCTGTTGAGGTTTCTGGGCATCCAGTCGGCGGAAGCCAGATAAAGGTCCTCATGGCCTTCATTGTAGAAATAGAATATTCTCGAATGTTCAAGGAAACGGCCTGTGATCGAGCGTACGGTAATGTTCTCGGACATTCCGGGGATGCCTGCCCTGAGACAGCAGATACCTCTTACGATCAGGTCGATCCTGACGCCGGCGCAGGAAGCCTCATAGAGCTCTTTGATTATCACGCCGTCGACCAGCGAATTGATCTTAGCAACGATCCTCGCGGGCAGCCCGTTCCTTGCGTTCTCGGCTTCCTGGCGGATCTTCTGGACGAAATAATCCTTCATCCACAGAGGTGCGGGAACGAGTCTGTTCCAGTTCTGAGGTATCGAGAAGCCTGAAAGCATGTTGAAGAACTGCGAAGCGTCCTCACCGAAGCTCTCTGAAGCCGTGAAAAGGCCTAAGTCGGTGTATATCTTCGCCGTAATGTCGTTATAATTGCCCGTGGCAAGATGCAGATAACGCCTGATGCCGTCTTCTTCCTTTCTTACGACGAGCGTGATCTTACTGTGCGTCTTGAGTCCGACAAGGCCGTAGATGACGTGACAGCCTGCATTTTCAAGGAGTTTTGCCCAGTTGATGTTGTTCTCTTCATCGAATCTCGCCTTAAGCTCGACCAGGACCATTACCTGCTTTCCGCTCTGAGCGGCCTCAAGGAGCGAGGCGATGATCGGAGACTTGTCGGATACGCGGTAGAGCGTCTGCTTGATCGCAAGGACGTTGGGGTCCCTTGCGGCCTGCTTGATGAATTCGAGCACGGGTTCAAAGCTCTCGTAAGGATGATGGACGATCCTGTCCTTCTCCCTGATCTGGGCGAAGATGTCGAGTTCGCTTACAGGGCCGTCGAAAGAAGCCGGTTCAGCGGGCTCGTGCGGCGGATAGCAAAGACCGGGGTGCTTTGCCTTGCAGGCCGAAGTGAGTTTCGACAGGAACGTCAGGTCGATCGGGCCGTTTACGCTGAAGATATCCTTTTTGTTGACTCCCAGTTCCTTTATCAGATACTTGAGAATGTCCGGATCCATGTCGTCCTGGATCTCCAGCCTTATGATCTCGCCGAATCTCCTTCTTCTGACCTGCTCTTCGATCTCCTTGAGGAGGTCTTCAGCCTCGTCCTCATCGATATCGAGATCCGCGTTTCTCATGACCCTGTAGAAGCCCGTTGCGACGACCTTCTGACCGTCAAACAGTTCTTTTACGTTTGCATTTATTATCTGTTCGATCGGCACGAAGATGTCACCGTCACCGGTCGATATCTGATACATCCTTTTTACGACAGTCGGGATCTGGACAGTCGCATACATGTACTTTTCAGGCTCCTCCTTGTCAGATGAGGACTTCTTCCTGGAAACCGTCAATCCTTCATGCGCCTTGTCCTGAAGCTTTACAAGGTTATCATCGTTTTCGAGCATGACGCACAGATTGAGCATGCGGTTGTAGATCAGAGGGAAAGGCCTCGAAGAGTCAACTGCCATGGGCGTCAGGACGGGATAAAGAACGTCCCTGAAATAGGAATCCGCGATCTCCTGTTCCGCTTTTCCGAGCTCGTCGTAATCCTTGAGGTAGATCTTTTCCTGCGCAAGCGCGGGAACAAGAGAACGCCCGTAAGTCGAATACATAAGAGCCATCAGTGCTCTAGTCTTCTCGTCTATCTTCTCAAGCTGCTCGCTGACGGTAAAGCCGGCGATGTCCTTTTCGGTGAACTCGATACTCTGCATATCGCGGAGCGAAGCTACACGGACGATGTAGAACTCATCAAGGTTGGACGCCGTTATCGAAAGGAAATTGAGCCTTTCGAGGAGCGGGTTCTTTACGTCCCTCGCCTCATGAAGGATGCGCTCGTCGAATTCTATCCACGAGAGCTCGCGGTTGAAGTATTTCGCGTTTCCGCTCAAGAAAGAAGCATACTTATCGGATTTGTAATCCTTGGTCTTCTCGGAAACCGCAGACGGCTTTTTTGCAGCGACCTTAGGCTTCGGAGCGTTCGTCTTCTTCAAGGCGACCTTGACGGTGGGAGCCTTCTTTATAGCGGCTTTCTTAGCCGGAGATTTCTTTGCCGCAGGCTTCTTTGCCGCTGCTTTCTTTGCAGGCGCTTTCTTTTCAGGTGTCTTCTTTGCAGAAGCTTTCTTTGCAGGTGTCTTTCTGACTGCCATCAGACTTCCCTCCTCCTTGCCTTGAGCACGGGCTTGATGCCCATGACGTCTTCAAACATCTTGCCGCGGTTCTCGAATGCCCACAGTTCAAAAGACATGTCTTCCTGAGATTCGCAGATCGTAACGAACTTGTTGTCCTTGATACTGCAGGAGATCTTCTTTGCCTTCTCCTTGTGGGATGCGTCACACGAATCGGCTATCTTCAGGATGGCCGTGAGCTTTGAAACGGTGACCTTCTGATTCGGCGAAAGAAGTGAATAGTAGTAACTGTCGTAAGGATTGACTCGCGGATAAAGCCTTACGATCAGCGCGACCATGTTCAGCTCCTCGTGGTCCAGACCCATAAGGTTCGTGTACTGTATCACGGAATATGCGGCATCGCTGTGATTCTTTGCGTTTACGAACTTTCCTATCTCGTGAAGGATAACCGCGACCTGCAGAAGGAGCCTGTCACGCATGCCGAGGCCGCTGACTTCCTTAAGCTGGTCAAACATCATGAGCGCGGTCTTTTCAACGAATTCGACGTGCTTCTTATGTGATCTGTATCTCTTCGCGATGTGTCTGGCTGCCGAAATGATGTAGCTGTCAGGTTCAAAAGGCGCCTTAAGGCCCAAAGTCGTATAGCAGTAGTGATAGACGATGCCGTCCGAAAGCGAGGCGTGAGGCATGTATATGGAATCAACGCCTGTATATTCGAGCATGTTCTTTACGATGAGCGCGGTCGGCAGAAGGAGCGGCGCGATCATGGAGGGGACCTTGTCTATCAGCGTAAGATCCGTCGCACGCGTCTTGAAAAGGTACTCGTAAACCTTGAGGAACTCCTCTTTGGTAAGAACGCAGGAGCCCATGGAATCGTGCCCCGAGAGCTTCTTAATGAATCCCATCTCGCCCGAGAAAGCGATAAGGCTCCTGTATGTTATGCCTTTAGGCTCAACGGCGTGATAGTCCTCCAGGTCCTGCGCGATGAATTCTTCGATAACATCCTCGTAATGTGTCGTCCTGGTCTGAAGGTCAGAAAGCATTCCCGAGATACGGAGAGAACCGAGAACGAGGTTCTGTGAAAAAACGAATTCGGATTTGTCGTAAACAGAAGCCTGCAGTGAGCCTGAACCGATGTCCAGGATCATGGTTCCGTTCTCGATCATCTTCCCGAAATCAGGATAGATAGCCTGGACTGCGATGGTCTGGTAATAGCGCTCCATCGAATTGTCAAGGACCTTTATCTTGAAGCCTGTCCTCGTCCTTATCTTCTCGATTACGATGTCGGCATTGGTCGCATCCCTGAATGCGGAGGTTGCAACGCAGAAAACGCGCGAAACTCCGTATTCGCGGCATTTCTCATCGAACATCTTGAGGCATCTGCAAAGCTCGTCAACCTGTTCGGGCTGGATGGTTCCCGACCTGTAGCTTCTCGATCCGAGTCCGGTGAACTTACGGACTGCCTCAACTTCCCTGGGCTTGCCCTTCTGATTGACTTCAAAGATCTTGATCCTTGCGGTCAGCGATCCTATGTCTATCACGGCTATCAGCTTTTTTGCCATTCTTCGGTTCTCCCTAAGATCAATGGTATTCCTTATTCGAGATTAGCGACTATCCTGTCGGTCATCTCTTCCGTCGTTACCAGCGTTATGCCCTTATCCTCTCCGTCGCCGTGGACCGCGATATCAGGCGTTCTAGCACCGTCTGCGAGAGTCTTTCTTACGGCTTCAAGGATCGAATCGGCAGCGTCCTTCTCACCCAGATGGAGCTTTAACATGAGCTGTACCGAAAGGATCGAAGCTATCGGATTTGCCTTGTTCTGGCCCGCTATGTCAGGCGCTGAACCGTGGATCGGCTCAAAAAGACCCGGCATTCCGGGATTTCCGAGCGATGCGGAAGGCAAGAGTCCGACGGATCCCGTTATCTGACCTGCAAGATCGGACAAGATGTCGCCGAACATGTTTGAAGTCACGATAACATCAAACGTTGCAGGCCTGCTTACCAGCTGCATCGAACAGTTGTCAACGTAAAGGAAATCAAGCGCTACGTCAGGATATTCCTCAGTTAACGTTTTTGCGATCTGCCGCCAGAGCCTGCTCGTGCAAAGGACATTTGCTTTATCTACCAGCGTCAGCTTTTTATTCCGCTTCATCGCAAACTCAAAGCCTCTTCTGATGATCCTTTCGATCTCGGCTTCGGAATAGCTCTCTGTATCGAAAGCAACAGTTCCCTTGCGAGTTCCGTCGAAAAGCTTTTCAGTGCTCTTATATGAACCCTGCTTGCCGAAATAGATGCCTCCTGTCAGTTCCCTGACTATGAGAAGATCGATGTTTCCTGGATCCTTTAATGGAGAGACGTTGCCGAGTTCCTTCATAAGGGTCGCGGGTCTTAAGTTCGCGTAAAGGTGCATGCCCTGGCGAAGCCCTAAAATGGCCTGTTCCGGCCTTCTTTCAGCTTCGATCATGTCCCATCTCGGGCCTCCGACGGCGCCTAAAAGGACTGCGTCTGACTCCAGTGCAGCCTCGAGCGTCTCGCCCGGAAGCGGTACGCCGTATGCATCAATTGCGCATCCGCCAGCCTTGTATTCAGTTATCCTCGGATCGAATCCGTACTTTTTTGAAACTGCTTCAAGCACTTTGACGGCAGCGCCGTTCGTCTCCGGACCTATGCCGTCGCCGGGTATCGATACTATGTTGTAAGATCTTGACATCAGATCCCCCTTTCCCGTTAATTGCCTGCCCGTTCCTTCGTATACTGGACCAGCCCGCCGCTTGCGATGATCCCGTTGATGAAGTCAGGGAACGGCTTTGACCGGTATTTTTCGTTTTTGGTTACGTTCTCGATTATCCCCGTATCAAAATCAGCTTTAATGACGTCGCCTTCAGAGATCGCTTCGGCAGCTTCAGGACACTCAAGGATCGCAAGACCGACATTGATGCAGTTGCGGAAGAAGATCCTCGCAAAGCTTTCTGCAATAACGAGAGATATCCCGCTCGCCTTGATCGCTACCGGTGCGTGCTCTCTTGAAGATCCGCATCCGAAATTCTTTCCTGCGACCATTATGTCTCCCTGGCTCACCTTTCCTGCAAAAGAAGGGTCAATGTCTTCCATGCAGTGCTGCTTCAGATGTTCGGGATCCGCTGAATTAAGATACCTGGCGGGAATGATGACGTCGGTATCAACGTTGTCTCCGTACTTGAATGCTTTTCCGGTAACTATCATAAACTACCTCCGTCAGAGCTCGTCAGGCGTTCCTACTCGTCCGAGAACGGCGGAAGCCGCAGCGACGGGAACACCGCTCAGGATAACTTCAGAACCGGTGTCGCCCATGCGTCCGACGAAGTTCCTGTTGGTCGTGGAAACACATCTCTCGCCTTTTGCGAGCACGCCCATGTGGCCGCCGAGGCAGGGTCCGCAGGTCGGAGTCGATATTACGCATCCGGCATCGTCAAAGATCCTGAGCCATCCTGCTTCCATCGCATATCTGTATATCTTCTGCGAACCCGGGATTATTATGCATCTGACGTCTTTATGGACCTTCAGTCCCTTCAGGATCTCAGCAGCCGCGCCGATGTCCTCAAGGCGGCCGTTCGTACAGGAACCGATAACGACCTGGTCTATCTTGAGATCCGTACAGTCAGCGGCTTTCCTGGTATTTGAAGGAATGCTCGGGAGCGCGACCGTGAGAGGGATATCAGAAAGATCGATCTCGATCGTCTGAACATATTCCGCATCTTCATCAGCAGTGTATATCTTGTAATCGCTTGCAGAAAACCTCTTCGGATTAGTCTTGGCGATGTATCTCAAAGTATATTCGTCAAACGGGAAAATGGCGTTCTTTGCTCCGCATTCGATCGCCATGTTGCAGATCGTAAGCCTTCCTTCCATGGAAATGCTCTTCAATCCTTCGCCTTCAAATTCCAAAGACTTGTAGAGCGCACCGTCAACGCCGATCATGCCGATGATGTGAAGTATGAGATCCTTCCCCGTCACAAACTTTTGGAAGGAGCCCTTAAGAATGACCTTTATCGCTTCCGGTACGCGGAACCACGTAACGCCCTTTGCCATTGCGCATGCAAGGTCCGTGGAACCTACGCCTGTGGAAAATGCGCCGAGTGCACCGTAAGTGCAAGTGTGCGAATCCGCTCCGATCACCATGTCCCCCGGCAAAACGATGCCGTTGTCAGGAAGGATGACATGCTCGATTCCCATCTCACGGCGGCCGAGCTCGTAAAAATGCGTAATCTCCTGTTCTCTTGCAAAGCATCTCATAGTCTTGCAGAGCTCAGCGGATTTAATGTCCTTGTTGGGAGTGAAGTGATCCTGGATCAGGCAGACCCTGTCTTTATCGAAGACCTTGTCAGTCCCGAGCTGTTTGAATATCTTTATCGCGGGAGGCGTCGTTACGTCGTTTCCGAGAACATAATCAAGCTTTGCTTCAATAAGATCTCCCGCCTTGACTTCAGGTACCCCGGCATGATCCGCCAGGATCTTCTGCGTAATCGTCATGCCCATATGAAGTACCTCGCTCGATAATGATATATAAAATTTTACAACATTATCATGTCTTCTTAAAGAATAATATTAGATATCATTCTTCACCGAGCTCAAAATACTCCTCGTAAAGACAGTTCAGTTTGGCGCTGATCTCCGCATATCTCTTGTATTCTTCTTCACCCGCGTCAATGCCGAAACGTGATTCTATCTGCTTCTGTTCCTCTTCAAGAGACTTGGTCTCCTTCTCGATGTCGGAAAGCCTCTGACGGCGTTTCGCGGATGCTTTTCTGTCTTCGTTCCTTTTCTTGGAAGGCTTGTCAGTTACTTCTTTTTGTATCTCTTCCTGCTTAACCGGTTTTCTGACCGACTTGCGGTAATACTCGTATTTATCAAATTCAGACGCCGTTCCGTCAGCAAATCCCAATATGTCGTCAGCGCACTTTTCGATGAAGAATCTGTCATGCGATACGCATATGACCGCACCGTCATATTCCTTGACGGCGTCTTCCAGTATCTCACGTGAATTGATGTCCAGGTGATTCGTAGGCTCATCCAGGAAAAGTATGTCAGGGCTTTCTCTCAGGAGACAGCAAAGGTAAAGCCTTGATCTTTCACCGCCTGAAAGATCCTTTATCTGCTTGAAAGCGTCATCTCCCCTGAAACCGAATCTGGCCAGGAGCGACCTTGCTTCAGTCGTCTTTATTCCTTCGCTTCTTTCGACAAGCTCATCAAAGCACGTCAGTTCCTCATCTTCGAAAGGAACGAACTGGCCCATGTAACCGCACGAAGTTCCTGAAGCGATCATGACCTTGCCTTCAGTACCGTATGCCTTTCCTGCGAGCATCTGAAGGAGCGTTGTCTTTCCGCATCCGTTCGGTCCGCAAAGAAACATCTTTTCATCAGCTTTGAGTTCGAATGAGATATCAGAGAAAAGGTCATGGTCACAATCGTCAAATCTCTTCGAAACGCCGGTCACCTGGAGAAGTATCTTGTCAGATCTTCCGGAACGCTCGGCGGGTATCGCCGCAAAACTCATCTTCGCATACTGCGCGGGAAGCTTTGCTCGTTCTCTTTCGAGGATGTCCGAAAGCTTGTCTACGACCTTTTCCCTCTGATGATATCCTGATATGTTCCTGTGCGAAAGCATCGTCTGCTTGACGTCAAGCTGGTGCGAAAGTTCCGCTTCAAGGTTTTCGATCACCGCAGCCTGCGTTTTGAGAAATTCTTCTTTTTGTATAACGTAATCGGAATAGTTTCCTTTGTATTCGGTAATACGTCCGCCGTCGAGTTCGATAACTCTCGTTGCAACCGCATCAATAAAATGTCTGTCATGCGTAATGACGAAGACGGCACCGCCATATGAAGATAAAAATCCTTCAAGCCATTCGATGGCTTCAATGTCCAGATGGTTCGTAGGCTCATCGAGCATAAGTATGTCAGGATGTTCGACGATAAGGCGCGCCAGGCAGACGCGCATCTTTTCGCCTCCCGAAAGAGAAGAAAAATCAGTTCTCGCGCTGTTGACGGTCTCGCCGAGACCCAGTCCTCTGAAAGCGTCTGCGAGTCTGTATTCGTAATCGTATCCGCCGGCTGCTTCATATTCGGAACGAGCATTCGAATATTCGTTTATCTTTGAATTCAATTCGTCAGGATCGGGATCTGAAGCCGAAAGATCCGATATCTCTTTCTCAAGTGAAGAAAGACGCATTTCAATTTCGACAAGGACCGACGGTTTTAAAGTTGCGGATGAAAGATCCTGTTCTTCTATCCTTTGAGAAAGATAACCCGCGATCGTATTTCCGTGAAGAAATATCTCACCATCATCTTGTGCGACAGACCCTCTTATTATCTTGAAAAGCGTTGATTTGCCTGCTCCGTTGTCTCCGATAAAAGCGATCCTGTCGCCTTTGTTCACGCGGAAAGAAACGTCGTTCAGCACGCGGCGCTCACCATAATTCTTTGAAATGTTCTGTACAGTTAATAAAGGCATGAACAAAAGATATACATTATCGGAGAAAAAATCAAACATAAAAAACTCCCGGTGATCTACCGGGAGTATCTGACCAAGAATTGATCGTAAGATTAGAAGAGGTCTACACCCTTTCCGCTCTCATCGTAAGCCTTCTTCTCAGCTGCGTTGACCCAGATCTTAGCAGCCTTGGGAAGCTTCTTAGCGATTGCTGCGTTGGAGATTTCCTGACCATCGATCTGGAAGAAGATCTCTACCTTCTTAGGAGCAGCAGCCTTCTTTGCAGCGGGCTTCTTTGCAGCAGCCTTCTTTGCAGCGGGCTTCTTTGCAGCAGCCTTCTTTGCAGGAGCAGCAGCCTTCTTTGCAGCGGGCTTCTTTGCAGCAGCCTTCTTAGCGGGAGCAGCAGCCTTCTTTGCAGC
>JAILIB010000087.1 GCA_024695505.1 Saccharofermentans sp. | reverse complement strand
GAAGGATGCAGCAATCTTGAATCGGTCAATATAGCCGGAACTGTTACAAAGATCGGAAATTACGCTTTTTCGGATTGTCCCAAGCTCAAGAGCGCAGTTCTTGACGAGAATCTGTACAGATCGTCTTCGGGTATCTTTTTCGGATGCACGGGCGTGCAGGTTTCTTATATATCAAATTACCCGATCCTTATATATGGCGGAACATCTGATGTCAGCAAAGCATGTGCGGGTACCATCGTCACTTTGAAAGCTTATGATGAAGCCGACGGCAAGGTATTTGACCAGTGGATCATCAACAGGGGAGAGATAGAGCTTACTATCGTGGACGAGAAGACCGCCACGTTCGTAATGCCTGCCTCTTTAGTTGAGATAACGGCTTCGTTTAAGGATAAGGATCCTCTTAACAATACACTGACCGTCAAAGGCAGGAACGCCAAGCTCAAGGCAAAGAAGCTCAAGAAGAAGTCTCAAAAGATCTCCAGAGCAAAGGTCATGACAATCAGGAACCCGCAGGGCAGGCTTACATATAAGCTCCTGAGCGTTTCCAAGTCCAGATACAAGAAATATTTCAAGGTTAACGCCAGGAATGGTGTCGTAACCGTCAAACAAAAGCTCAAGAAGGGTACTTATACCGTCAGATGCCGTGTTACAGCTTCAGGCAACGCGGATTACAAGGGCGTCAGCAGGATCGTTTCCTTTAAGATTACGGTTAAGTGATTCGATAACAATGGAAAATAAATACAGTATTGGAATTATCGGAGCCGGCACATGGGGCATGGCGCTCGCGCGTTCGCTCTGCATGTGCGGACATAACGTTACGGTCTGGTCAGCTCTTCCTGAAGAGATAGATCAGCTTAACAGGGACAGAAAACAGGTAAATCTCCCTTATATGGTGATACCTGATGAGATCGTCTTTACCAAGGACATTTCACTTGCATGCAATGACAAGGACATCCTGTTGTTTGCAGTGCCGTCTCCTTTTGTCCGTTCTACGGCCAAGGCAGTCGCTCCTTACGTTTCAGAAGGTCAGATAATAGTTGACGTTGCCAAGGGCATAGAGGCGGGTTCTCACGCGTTTCTGAGCGAAGTTATCTTATCCGAGATCCCCGGTGCTTCTGTCGTTGTCCTTTCAGGCCCGACACACGCTGAAGAGGTTGCCAAAGATCTGCCGACTACGATCGTAGCTGCTCATGCTGACAAAGCAATAGCCGAGAAGGTACAGAAAGCTTTTACGAGCCCTTATCTTCGTGTTTTCACCAATACTGACGTAAGAGGGATCGAGCTCTGCGGCGCGTTAAAGAACATAATAGCTCTTGCTGCAGGTATCTCTGACGGCTTGGGCTATGGTGACAACATCAAGGCTGCGCTTATCACTTTAGGCCTCGGTGAAATTAAGAGACTGGGCGAGAAGATGGGTTGCTCTCATGAGACCATCTACGGTCTTACCGGCATGGGCGATCTAATCGTAACCGCTACCAGCGTTCACAGCCGCAACAACAGGTGCGGACATCTTTTGGGACAGGGATTATCCGTTGAGGAAGCCGTCAAACAGGTTGGAATGGTAGTTGAAGGCATCAATGCTCTTCCGGCCGCTATGAGCCTTTCTGAGCAATACGGTATCGATATGCCCATTGTTTTCGGCGTAGACAAGATAGTAAACCAGGGTGTTTCCGCCAAAGACGTCGCAAGGGATCTGCTTGAGCGTGAACTGAGCGCAGAGATCCACTCCCAACGATAAGAACATAAAGATATGATCATTCATCAGTTCGATTCAACCATAGTCAGCGTCACAGATAAGGATGGACGTCATTTCACGGGAAAAGCAAATACTTATCCCGCTGGATACGGCCTTCAAGAATTCGGCAGGGAAGAGGACAGCATAAAGATCAACGGCTTTCAGATCTTTCAGTCTGATATAGCTTCGATCTCCGAACTGTCTTCGTTTTTCATAATACATGCGACTGATACCTGGCAGCAGGCGGGTGCTTACTATGTCCGCATACAGGCTATGGCCAAGAAGCACGGCATTTCGCTCCGACAGGAATTTGACGAGCATGACACGCCTGACACTAAATACATCGTCATCACTGACAACGATTTCCCGATAGCCACAGCGAGGATGTATCCTCTTGATGATAAGCGCATC
>JAILIB010000037.1 GCA_024695505.1 Saccharofermentans sp. | reverse complement strand
AGGGTATAAGACTCTCAACCATTCCGGTGGTTATTACCGTGAGGCCACACCTGTTCCCATTCCGAACACAGAAGTTAAGCTCACCGGTGTCGACAATACTTGGCTGGCAACGGCCCGGGAAGATAGATTGCTGCCGGATTATACAAGTCCTTTAGCGCTAAACGCTGAAGGACTTTTTTTATGATTTTTGAAATTAAAATGTAATATTACAATTTACAAGATTTTTATTATTGGTAAAATTGATTCTGTAGTATGGATTTTTTCTTAAATGAGGTATACACATGTCCAAGATTCTAATTGTAGACGATGATCCGGCGGTAATTAACTCAACCACTGACATGCTCAGGGCTTTCTCTTTCGAGGTGCTTGCCGCATCCGACGGAAGAAAGGGTTTCGAGATCGCTACCACACAGTCACCTGACGTCATCATCCTCGACTGGATGATGCCTGTATACAGCGGAATGCAGTTCATTACTGATTTCAGAAAGCAGGGTTATACAACGCCCGTCCTGTTCCTTACGGCCAAGAGTGACCCGCCGGATCAGGTCGAAGCACTCCGTGCAGGCGCTGACGACTATATTTCCAAGCCTTTTGACGCGCAGGTCCTCAGAGAGAGGATCCGTGCGATGATCAGAAGAAGCGAGATCACCAGCCAGAAGCATGACAAAGCCGGCAACCGCCATGAATATTGCGGCGGCGAGCTCATCATCGACGGCGACCAGATGCAGGCTTTCAAGCATGATGTATCCTGCGACCTCACAAACAGGGAGTTCCAGCTCCTTCAGTATCTTGAACAGAACTGCGGCAGAGTATGCCCCAGATCCGAGCTCCTCAAGCAGGTCTGGAAGTTCGACTTCCTCGGTGATGAAAGAACTGTTGACGTTACGATCAAGAGGACACGTCAGAAGATCGAGCCTGACCAGAAAAACTTCAAATATATCCTTACCAGAAGAGGATTCGGGTATTTCTTCCCGAATGATCTGACTTGAGCATTCAGTTAGTCGCATCTGAATTCATATCGGTATTGGGCGAGAACTGGCTTCTTGTCCTTATTGGAGTACTCATCGTACTCGTTTTCGGCTGCCTTATCGGATACTTTGTCGGAAACACTTCTTTAAGGAGCAAGGTGACCGCTGGAATTGACGGCCTTGAGCGTGAAAAGCAGATCCAGAAGGCCGTTTTGGACAACGTCGGAATAGGCATTGCCGTTTACGACAAGACAGGCGCGATCTTTGCCAACGAGACCATCTTCAAGTTCCAGGATTTCCTTAAGGGCGGACTGCCTAAGACCATAGATGCGTTCCTGACCGATTTCGATAACGGCAACCAGCTGAAATCAAACTACATATTAAGCTGCGAGAACGGCATCAACGTCGTCCGCGTCAATTACTGCGTAGGCAGAAAGATCTATGAGATAAAGGTTATAAGGAAGAACGGCGATGAGCAGGACAGATTCTTCTCGGATGATATCCTGAACCTGATAATCGTTGACGACATTACCCAGATCAAGGATGACGAGAGAAGACAGAAAGACCTTGCAGCCAACGTTTCACACGAGCTCAAGACGCCTCTTACAGCGATCAACAACTCGGTATTCTCGATAATCAACGCCTGCGGAAAGGGAAGGATGCCCGAGAGGGACAATCTCCTTACCTGGTCTCAGAGGATACAGGACAATTCGACAAGGATGCAGGACATCGTCAACGACTTCCTCGTTTTGTCCCAGTGCTCACATGCAAGCAGGATGGGTATCTTTGATATCCGCGACTGCGTTGAGCAGGCTTATGCCGGCATGGCTGACTACCCCGGAAGCAGGGGAGTCGTATTCACTTTGCCTGACGATACTCCGATGCCGCTCCTTTACGGCAACCATAAGCTGATAATCAGATGCATCATCAATCTCCTGACAAATGCCGTTAAGTACATCAACTACGACGGAAAGACAGCGAGGAACCAGATACATGTCAGCATCCTTAAGATAGACGACAGAGTCGCAGTCCAGGTTGAAGACAACGGTAGGGGAATCCCTGCAAAGGATATAGATCATCTCTTTGAGAGGTTCTACAGAGTCGACAATTCAGGTTCACGTGAAGTCGGCGGTTCAGGAATAGGCCTTGCCATAGCGAAAGAGATCGCTGACATGCATGACGGCGTCATCAGCGTTTCGTCCGTTTTCGGCAAGGGAGCAACCTTCACTTTGAGCCTTCCCACGGCAAAGACCGTATTTGGCGGAGTCTGCCAGGACGCGCAGACCGGCGTTATCGGCGAGAAGCCTCTTTACAGGGCCGCCGCATATTTCCTGGGCCTTCAGGAGTGTGAAGCAGCCAAGTCTTTAGGCTATACCGATCTTGATAAGACGGTCGAAGACTACGAAAAGATAAGCGAGACAGATGTTCCTGCACGCGACAAGGCACTGACGGAACTTCTCAAGGCGTTCGGAAAGGAACGTTTCCAGAGCCTCGAAGAAGAGCTCTTGAGCGTTGACGATTACGAGGACTTTGACGGCCCGACGTCAGGACTTGAACCCGAAGAGACAACTGACACCGAAGACGTACAGGAAAGCGAAGCTGAAGAGCCCGTTACCACGATCGACGAGATGATAAAGACTCCGGTACAGATAATCGAAGAACAGACTACTGTTCCGGAAGAAAGCGAAACTCAGGCAGCAATCGAAGCGGCTGAAACTGAACCTTCCATGGCTGAAGAAGCATCACCTGAAGTCTCAGGCAGGAGCGATGAAGAGATACTGAAGGAGCAGTTTGAGCGCGCCATGGCTGAGAAGGCCGAGGCAGAGAGGGCTGAAAAGGAACAGCAGCTCCTTGCGAAGGCTGAAGCAAGAAAGCTCCTTACGCAGCCTGTCGTTCAGATAAGCGCTGACCAGAAGCCGGTCCAGCAGACCAAAAAAGACGTAATAGACAGAAAGACGATACACCCCATTACCAACGGAAAAAGGTATAATAGGGGTCGCGTCTCGCCGGGCAGTGAAGAACAGGGTGCACCGGCAGCAGAGCAGGATAAAGGCAAATCAGGCGGTGAGATCAAGTCGTCACTCAAGAAGATCCTTGACGACTCGAAGCCTCAGCATTTGAAATAAACGGAGTGTCTTGTGGAAGACAACGCGGTAAATAGGACAAAACCATACGCTTACGAGATCGTAGGCGGAACGCCTCTTAAGGGCGACATAGATATAAGCGGAAGCAAGAATGCCGCACTGGGGATAATAGCCGCATCGGTCATGGTCGATGGTCCGTGCACTCTTGAAAACGTTCCGGACATTTCAGACGTAAAGGTCATGTTTGACCTTTGCAGGTCTTTGGGCGCGGTAGTTGATGAGATCGACAGCCACACTTTCAGGATCGATCCGACGACAATCAACACTTACAAGGCATCAGGTCCGCTCGTTTCGAAGATAAGGGCTTCCTACTATCTCATGGGAGCATTGCTCGCACGCTGCGGGAAAGCATCCATCAGGCTTCCGGGCGGATGTGATTTCGGACAGAGACCGATAGACCTCCATCTTAAGGCGTTTCAGCTTATGGGTGCAAAGGGAGCAAGGCCTTCCGAGATCAGCAGCGGAATCGTCAACCTGACGGCTGAACCTCTTCACGGCGCAAAGGTCTATCTGGACATCGTCAGCGTCGGAGCAACGATCAACGCGATGCTCGCGGCATGCAAGGCCGAAGGCAAGACTGAGATAATCAACGCCGCAAAGGAACCTCACATCGTTGACGTCGCGAACTTCCTCAACTCGATGGGCGCGCGCATCAAGGGCGCAGGTACTGACATAATCAAGATCACGGGCGTTCCGGTCCTTCCGGGCAACTTTACTTATTCGATAATCCCCGACCAGATAGAGGCGGGAACCTACATGATCGCAGCCGCCGTAACCAAGGGCGACGTTACGATACATAACCTTATCCCTACGCATATGGAGCCGCTCTCCGCAAAGATGAGGGAAATGGGATATCAGATCGAGGAAGGCGACGAATCGATCAGAGTTTACCTGAACGATCCTTCTGACGAGATATATTCGACAAGCGTCAAGACATCCCCTTATCCGGGATTCCCTACAGACCTGCAGCCGCAGACGGTAGTCCTTTTGTGCTCGGCCGAAGGCCAGAGCCGCATGCATGAGAACGTCTGGCAGAACAGGTTCCAGTATGTCCCCGAACTTGCGAAGATGGGCGCGAACATTAACGTTTACGAGCGTATCGCATGGGTCAACGGAATAACCCGTTTCATGGGAGCTACCGTTGAAGCGACGGACCTCAGAGCAGGCGCGGCATTGGTTTGCGCCGCTTTGGCAGCTGACGGCACTTCGTATATCAATCACGCGAACAGGATCGACAGAGGCTACGAGCACATCGTACAGAAGCTCACAGCACTGGGCGCCACGATAAAGCGCGTGAACATCGATGAATACAGTGAAGAGGACACCGAGGCATGACGGGACCCGACAGGATAGTTCCCCTTTATTCCAGCAGTCACGGCAATTCGACACTTATCAAATCAAACGGGGCATACATACTTGTCGATTGCGGCGTTTCATGTAAGATGACCACCCAGGCTCTTATTAAGAGCGGGGTGTATCCGGAAGACGTCAGCGCTGTTTTCCTGACGCACAGGCACACGGACCATATCAACGGGGTCAAGATCTTCTCCAAGAAATACCACACGCCGATCTACGGCACGAGCGCAACCCTTGCGCCTCTGGACGTGCTCTATTCGCCCGTCACCGCCATTGACGAGAACGATATCGTTAAACTCGAAGGAGGTCCTGAGGTCAGGGCCTTTCCCACGCCGCACGATGTTCCGGGATCTGTCTGCTACAAGATAGTCAATCCGGAGAACGGCAATTCGATCTCGGTCATGACGGACCTGGGCCGCGTTACCGACGGCATGAAAGGCTTTGCCAAAAACAGTGACGTCATCTTGCTCGAAGCAAACTACGATCCGTATCTTTTGGAAAACAACCCAAGATATCCGTATCCTCTCAAGAAGCGCATTTCGGGAGGCCACGGCCACATAAGCAATGCGGAGAGCGCTGCTGCGGCGGAGTTCTTCATACAAAACGGAACGAAGAGGTTCATCCTGGGACACCTTTCGCCCGAGAACAATACCGAGGAGATCGCAGCGGAGACTTTTGTCAATTACCTTGCGGACAGGGGACTTGTAAGGGACGTCGATTACGAGCTCAGCATAGCAAGGAGATTTGAGCCTACGGAAGGATTTACGCTTTGAAGATCAACGTCGTTTCTCCCGGAAAGATCAAGGACAAGTGGCTAAAGGACGGGATAGCCGAGTATCAGAAGCGCATATCGCGTTTTTGCACGCTTGAATTCATAGAGGTAAGCGAAGTTCCGGATTCGGTCCCGGTCGATGAGGCATTGAGGCGCGAGGGCGAGGCGATCCTGTCGCGCGTTAAGCCTAATGACGTCCTGTGGGCAATGGACTTGGGCGGCGAGAACGTCACTTCCGAAAAACTTTCGGAATACCTCACGGCTGACATCGAAAAGGGCGGCGGAACGCTCGTAATAGCGATCGGAGGCAGTAACGGCATATCTCCCGAGGTAAGGAAGAGGGCTTCCAGACGGATCGCTTTCGGAAACGTCACCCTGACACACCTGATGACGAGGCTGGTCCTTGCTGAGCAGCTTTACAGAGGGTTCAGGATCGCTCACGGAGAAAAATATCATAAATAGTTCAGAAAAATTTCTTTAGCTTACTAAAGAAAAGTATTGACAGCCTTAAGGGTTGCCGATATAATCCTTTAGTCAACTAAAGCAGGAGGGCATATGGGCAATAAATTCTACACACCGGACGGATTTACGGATCAGGTACCCGGTTTTTGCGCATTTAAAAGAGAACTGGAAGCCCGTCTGAGGAACCTTTTCCTCATGAACGGCTATGACGAGATCGAGACTCCCGGAGTCGAGTATTTCGACGTATACAGCAGGTTTGTCGCAGAGGAGGAGCTTTACAAGTTCTCCGACGGCAAGGGCAGGCTTCTCTGCACGAGATATGACGGAACGATCCCGGTCGCAAGATATGCGGCAGGAAGAAACGAGACACTGCCTACAAGATTATTCTATATAGAGAATATGTACCGCGCAGGACAGATCGGCGGCGGAAAGCAGAGCGGATTTACCCAGGCCGGAATCGAGCTCCTGGGAGCTTCAGGCTCAAGGTCTGACGCAGAGGTCCTGGCTCTCGCCATCAAGTCCGCATTGGAATTGGGGATCACGGATCTTCAGGTATCCGTCGGCCAGGTACAGTTCTTCAAGGGTCTTTCCAGGCAGCTCGGTCTTTCCGATGAGACCATCGCCAAGATCAAGGCAGCTATCGCGAACAGGGATTCCGTAACCATCGAGAAGCTCGACCTGAGCCGTGAGGACAGGGACACTCTCCAGATGATCACCGAGTCCGGCGGAACGTACGACATCATCGACCAGATGCTCCCGAGAGTTACCGATGAGAGCGCGAAGGCAGCTCTTGCAAACATCAAGGAGATCCTGGACATCATGGAGCGCTACGGTTATCTGAAATATGTTTCCGTAGATCTTGGACTCATCGAGAGCATCGATTACTACACCGGCATGGTCTTCAAGGGATACACCTATGAAGTCGGTTTCCCGATCTTCACCGGCGGAAGATACGACGACGTTGCCAAGACCTTCGGCAAGGATATGGCCGCGGTCGGTTTCTCCATCTCGCTGACGCTTGCAATGACCGCGCTTTCAAGACAGGACAAGTTCACGCCTGCCGCAGGAGTAAAAGTAATAGTCGGAGGCGATTTCGAAGCCGCAATGGTAACGGTAGAGGCACTTAGAGCCGAAGGAACCGCGGCCGCTCTGGACACTACGGGAATGACAGAAGAAGAACTCGACGCTTACGCAAAGGCAAAAGGTATCGAGACGATCATGTACATGGACGGAGGTAACGCCTGATGCTTACCATAGCTTTATCAAAAGGCAGACTCGCCGATCAGACTCTCGACCTGATGGAAAAGGCCGGTTATGACGTAACCGCAGCCAGGGAAAAGTCGAGAAAGCTTATTTTAGAGGACCAGGACGCAGGTCTTCGCTTTATCCTCGCAAAGCCTTCCGATGTTCCCACTTATGTTGAATACGGCGCTGCAGACATCGGCGTTGTCGGAAAGGATACTCTCCTTGAGGAAGGCAGACAGCTTTACGAGGTATTGGATCTCGGTGTAGGCAAATGCCGCATGTGCGTTGCAGGTCCCGCTTCATTGAAGGATAAGCTCGATGAGATCCCGAACAAGCGTGTCGGAACAAAGTATCCAAACATCACAAGAAACTATTTCGAGGGCGTGAAGAAGGAGAGCGTTGAGATAATCAAGCTCAACGGATCCGTGGAACTTGCCCCGCTGACGGGCCTCGCTGAGGTGATCGTCGATATTGTCGAATCAGGAAGAACGCTTTACGAGAACGGACTTGATGTGCTTGAGACCGTCGCTGAGATATCTGCAAGACTCGTGGTCAACCGCGTGTCGATGAAGATGAAGGCCGACGAGATCAAGCCCATGATTTCCAAGCTCCGTGAAGCTTTAGAAGAAGGAGAATCATAACATGCGCTGCAAACTCGTGGAAGGCACAAAAGAAAACCTGAAGAGCACGGTCGAAAAGCTCGGTATCAGGGGCAAGATGGACTTAAAGCCCGTCATCGACACCGTTCAGGCGGTAATCGACAACATCAGGGAGAACGGTGATGCCGCGCTTCTCGGTTACACTGAGAAGTTCGACGGAGTAAAGCTTGAGGCAAAGGACCTCAGAGTCACCGATGAAGAGATAGCGAAGGCAAAAGCCGAAGTCGATCCCAAGCTCCTTGAAGTCATGGAGAAAGCCGCTGCCAATATCAGGAGATTCCACGAGCATCAGAAAGAGCAGGGCTTCATGACCGACAACGGAAACGGCGCGCAGGTAGGCGTAAGGGTAAGACCCATTACCACCGCGGGCATCTATGTCCCGGGCGGCACCGCACCTCTTCCGTCAACGGTACTTATGGACGTTATCCCTGCTTCAGTCGCAGGCGTTAAGAGAATAGTTTTCGCGACTCCGCCGAGAAAGGACGGAACCATCGCTCCTGTCATCCTCGCAGCCGCTTCCATCGCGGGAGCGACCGAGATCTACAGAATGGGCGGATCCCAGGCGATCGCCGCAATGGCATACGGCACGGAGACGATCCCCAGGGTAGATAAGATCTGCGGCCCCGGAAACATATATGTAAACACCGCGAAGAGACTGGTTTACGGACAGGTCGACATCGACATGTTCGCAGGTCCTTCGGAGATCCTCATAATAGCTGACGATTCGGCCAACCCCGAGTTCGTGGCGGCCGACATGCTCTCTCAGGCAGAACACGACAAGATGGCTTCGGCTATCGTCCTGACCGATTCGGGAGAACTTGCGGAGAAGGTTCTTGATGCAGTCGACAGAAGATCTGACGCTGCAGAAAGAAACGCGATCCTTGAGAGATCACTTCAGGACTACTGCGCGATAATCGTGTGCGACAGCCTTGATACCGCTGTCGGATTCTCAGAAGAAATCGCACCCGAGCACCTTGAGATATGCGTAAGAGATGCCGAGAAGTTCTCCGAGAAGATCAATAACTGCGGCGCGATGTTCCTGGGCAACTGGACACCCGAGCCGCTCGGAGATTACTTCGCAGGACCGAACCACACGCTTCCTACATCAGGAACGGCACGCTTCTTCTCACCTCTTAACACGGGCGACTTCTACAAGAAGATGAGTGTTATCAATTACAGCCGCGAAGCGCTTCTTGACGTATATAAGGATGTTGCCGCTTTCGCGGACAGCGAGGGTCTGACCTGTCACGCTGCAGCCGTCAGATCCAGATTCGAGGAAACATGAGCAGATTTTGGAATAAAACGATAAATGAGACTACTCCCTACGTCGCGGGCGAACAGCCCAAGGCAGGGGAGAAGTTCATTAAACTGAACACGAATGAGAACCCTTTCCCTCCATCGCCTGCCGTAAAAAAGGCGATCACTGAGTTTGACACGGCGACCTTAAGGCTCTATCCGGACACGAACGCGACGCCGATCGTTGAAGCAGTCGCTGAAGTAGAAGGCGTAAAGCCTTCACAGGTATTTGTCGGAAACGGTTCTGACGAGGTATTGGCACTTTGCTTTCAGACATTCTTTGAGAAGGAGCCTGACACGGATCTTCCGGTTCTTACTCCGGAGTTCTCATACAGCTTCTATCCCGTCTATGAGGAGTTCTACAACATCCGTCCGAAAAAGATCCCCCTCCGTGAGGACTTCAGGCTCGAGCCTTCGGATTATGAAGGAATCGCCAACTGCGGCATCGCGATCGCAAACCCGAACGCGCCCACTTCAAGAGCAATCTCCCTGGGAGACATCGCAAAGATCTGCGAGGCAAATCCCGATTCTGTCGTACTGATCGACGAGGCTTATGCATATTTCGAGGAGAACTACGAGACCGCGGTAAGCCTGCTTCCGAAGTATCCGAACCTTTGCGTTGTCAGGACCACATCCAAGTCCTACAGTCTTGCGGGCATGAGGATCGGTTACGCGATCGCTTCAGAAGAACTGATCGAGGGACTTCTGAGGGCAAGGGATTCTTTCAATTCATACCCGGTCGACAGGCTTGCGCAGGCCATAGGAGCCGCAGCGATAAGGGATGTCGACTATCACAAGAAGTGCAGGGAAGAACTGCTCAAGACAAGAAAGTACACGGTCGGCGAGCTCAGGGCGATCGGCTTCGACATGCCGGATTCGTCCGCGAACTTCATTTTCGCAAGGCCTCCAAAGTGTATTGACGCTGAAACGTTATATAAAAATCTTAAAGCAAAGGGTATACTTGTAAGGTATTTCAAAACGCCCGGAATAAACGACCGTCTCCGCATCTCGATAGGAACGATGGAAGAGATGGAACAGTTTATCAAGACCGTCAAGGAGGAGATCACAAATGCCGAGAACAGCTGAGATCGCTAGAAAGACAAAGGAAACCGACATCACCGTTAAGGTCGATCTTGACGGAAACGGTACCTATGACATCGATACGGGCATAGGCTTTTTCGACCACATGCTGTCAGCTTTATCCAAGCACTCAGGCATTAACATGGACATCAAGTGCAAGGGTGATCTTGAGGTTGATGCTCATCATTCAGTCGAGGACGTGGGTATCGTTCTGGGACAGGCCGTATGCAAGGCTTTGGGCGACAAGGTAGGCATCAGGCGTTTCGGTTCGTGCGCAGTCCCTATGGATG
>JAILIB010000019.1 GCA_024695505.1 Saccharofermentans sp. | reverse complement strand
CATGAAGATCGTCAGGTGAATATACGTCTTTCAGATCTATAACAAATTCAGTCATTTCTGTCCCTCCCCGTACATCAGGGTGAAAGTCTTGTAATGGTCCTTGGTGTAATATATCAGTCCGTCATTGGAGAATACTATTCTTTTCGCGCCCCTGGAAGACTTGCCGAGCGTATCGATGTCGCATTCGGTGTAGCTTCTCCCCTTCTTCTCAGGCAACAGGCCTTCGTAATTGCCGTAACGGTCGCCGCCTATGCATTTTCCGGGCACGTATTCCTCTAGGGAACCGCCGTTCCAGCCGAGCGATCTGGCTTCCTTCTTAGTTATATAATTCGACGGCAGTTTATTGTAAGTATGGATATACAATGCAACGTCTTTGGCGCTGTCATAAGTTCCGTTCTCATCGATGGCAGCTTTCTGTTCAGTACTTTCCGTCGGTTGAGATGAAGTCTTCCCAGACGTTTCTTCAGGTTTCCCGGTGTCCTTGGAAGTCACGGGAGTGGAAGTCTCCGTGACAGTCACCGCAGTAGTGCCTGCCGGAATACGCCGTCTGACACATCCGGTCATCATCGAGAGCGTCATGGCGCATATCACCATGAACAGCGCGATGAGCTTTCCGGTATTCTTACTCAGATGTCCATACATTTGCTTATCCTCTTCCCTTAATTCCTTAAGTAAGATTTTATCACGGCTTGCCCTTCCCGCGCAAAACAAAGGAAGGGCGCCTCCTGCGGGACGCCCTTCCTGATCGATCGTTTACTGAGTGATCTTGCTTTGCGAGCAAAGTGAGATTACTTTCTAACCAGAGCCTCTGTCTCCTGTGCGATAGCGAGCTCCTCGTTTGTGGGGATAACGCATACCGTTACCTTGGAAGAAGGCTTGGAGATGATAGCTTCCTTGCCGCGGAGACCTGCATTGACGTCTGCGTCGAACTCAACACCCATGAACTCAAGGCCTTCACACATTGCCTTTCTCATGTGGTCGGTGTTCTCGCCGATGCCTGCAGTGAATACGATCACGTCAACGCCGCCCATTGCAGCTGCATAAGAACCGATGATCTTCTTGCCCTGGTAAGCGAACATATCGAGAGCGAGTCTTGCTCTCTCGTTGCCCTCGTTAGCAGCCTTCTCGAGATCCCTGAAGTCGGAAGAAACGCCGGAAACACCCTGTACGCCGGACTGCTTGTTGAGGAGGTTGTCCATCTCGTCAGGTGTGTATCTCTCGTTCTTCATAAGGAAAGGAACAATAGCGGGATCGATGTCGCCCGTTCTCGTACCCATGCAGATACCTGCAAGAGGAGTAAGACCCATCGATGTATCCTGGCACTTGCCGTCCTTAACGGCTGCGAAGGAAGAACCGTTGCCGAGGTGGCATGTGATGATGCGGAGATCCTCATACTTCTTGCCGAGGAAATCAGCGACCCTGTGGCTTACATAACGGTGGGAAGTACCATGGAAACCGTAACGGCGGATGTCGTACTTCTCGGAGATCTCATAAGGAAGAGCATATGTGTAAGCCTTAGGCGGCATTGTCTGATGGAAAGCCGTGTCGAAGACAGCAACCTGGGGTGTGCCTGCAGGAAGAACGTCCTCGCATGCCTCGATACCGATAAGGTTTGCGGGATTGTGGAGAGGGCCCAGAGGGAAGCACTCCCTGATGACTCTCTTAACGTCGTCGTTAACGATGACGGAAGCGCTGTAGTACTTACCGCCGTGGAGGACTCTGTGACCTACTGCAGCGATCTCTGAAACATCAGCGATAACGCCGTGTTCCTTGTCAACGAGAGCATCGAGGATCATCTGGACAGCAACCTTGTGGTCAGGCATAGGTTCTGTGGAAATGAACTCATCCTTGCCTGCGGGCTTGTATGTGAGCTTGCCGTCGATACCGATACGCTCAGCGTTACCCTTTGCGAGGACTGCGCCTGTATCGATGTCGAAAAGCTGGAACTTTGCGGAAGAACTACCGCAGTTGATTACTAAGATCTTCATTAGACTTTTACTCCTTTACCTTATGCCTGAGCAGCCTGAGCCTGGACTGCAGTGATAGCGACTGCTCCTACGATGTCATCAGCATTGCAGCCTCTGGAAAGATCGTTGACGGGAAGTGCGAGGCCCTGGAGGACAGGTCCGTAAGCGGGAGCCTTAGCAAGTCTCTGAACGAGCTTGTAACCGATGTTTCCTGCTTCGAGAGAAGGGAAAACGAGTGTGTTTGCGTGGCCTGCGACCGGAGAACCGGGTGCCTTGAGCTGACCGACTTCCTCAACGAGAGCTGCGTCAAGCTGGAGCTCGCCGTCAACTACGAGATCAGGATACTTCTCTTTTGCGATCTTAACTGCTTCAGCGACCTTGGTAACGTCGTCGTGCTTAGCAGAACCGTAAGAAGAATATGAGAGCATTGCGACCTTGGCGGGAGCGCCGATGAACTGCTCGAAAGACTCTGCGGAGAGCTTGGCGATCTCAGCGAGCTTGTTGGAATCAACGTCTGTATTGACTGCGCAGTCAGCGAAAATGAAGAGACCGTGCTCACCGAGGTCGCAGTTGGGAACGTCCATAAGGAAAAAGCCTGAAACGGAAGAAATTCCGGGCTTCATCTTGAGGAGCTGGAGAGCGGGACGGATCGTGTTGCCCGTTGAGTGGCAAGCGCCGGAAACGGCACCGTCAGCATCACCGCACTTGCACATGAGGCATGCATAGTACATGTAGTCGGATTCCATCTGAGCCTGAGCCTTCTCGGGTGTGATGCCCTTCTTCTGTGCGTCAGCGATGGCAGCAGCTGTCTCTTCCTCGGAAAGTCCCTTCTTTTCAGCCTTCTTCTTAGCTGCGGCTACCATGGTGTCAACGCCGCGGAGCTCGATGAACTTGTCGATGTATTTCTGCTTGTTGGGATCGTTGAAAGGATCTACGATAGTAGCTCCGGTGATATCGTAACCTTCGGAATTCTTAGCGATCTCCTCAGGTGTTCCGATGATGATGAGGTTTGCCATGTCGGACTTAAGGATCTTCTCGGCAGCCTCAAAGGTTCTCTTATCCATTGACTCGGGAAGAACGATGGTCTTCTTGTCGGCCTTTGCTCTGGCCATGATGTCATCGATAAATGCCATATATATTGTCTCCTTTGGATATTATTTATAACGCGTAAAAGTATACTCGTAATAGGGGGCGATTTCAATTCGTCAGACGGCTTTGCGGACGCCTAAATTGTCAGATGCGTAAAAGACGTATCTGTTGTCCTGTTCCCTGAATATCATGTAGATGGCGGGGCTTGAAGACTTGGTCGCGACACGCGCTCCGACACAGTTGCAGACGGCTCTGTAAAGATCCCTGTCGTCCATGTCAAATGCGATCTCCAACGCGTTGGCATACTGTCTGTAGACCTCGTTTCCGCCGTAATTTCCGGTGACGATGTAATACTTGCCGTATATCCTTCTCTCGTTCAATATGAGGTTCTTGAGGGCTGTATACGATTCGTTGTCGAGTTCCTTCATCCTGGCGAGGTTGGCCATGACGATGATCGACTCGCCGACATCTACCGTTCCGGCACGGGAGCCCGAGTAAATGTAGTTTATCCCGTTTTCGGTCTTTTCATACGCATAGGCATAAAAAGGAACCTCAGCACCGTCTTTTGCTTCCTTTACCAGTCTGAGAGCACGGTCATACGCACCAGCGGCAATAAGCCCGTTCTTTTCGAGGTCATAGATAAGCGGCAGACGGACGTTGGAAAGCTTGACGCCCTTAACCTGCTTAAGGTTCGCAGCACTTTCTTCCTCAGTCTCCTGATCGCCTCCGACACCGACTCCGTAGGTCTCGTCAAGAGTCGAATTGCCGTTCTGTTCCTTCGCCTTGGGATCGTTGAATCTGTAATAAAGGGAATCGACGTAATGAGCAACGTCGAGCTGTTCCGGCCTCAGTGCCCCGTTCTCGTCAAAAAGCGCTCCGATAAGGTTCTTTATCTCCTGAAAATCCCTGCTTGTGCCGTAAGCGCAGTAATAGCGGAGATACGCTTCAAGCCAGGTGATATTGTCTTCAGTTGTCTTGACGTTCTTCTGCTCTTCCGTCACCTTGCTTCCCGCAAAGCTCAGGTACATGCCGGAATCAGAATGGAATCTGCTTACGACCCTGTTTTTAAGATTGCGGGCAGCAACGGCGTCTCCTGAAGAAACATAACAGTCAAGAAGCCACGCCTGATCAGAAAGGTCATATATCTGCGAGCCTTCAGCCGGCTGTGAGACAAGCCTTCCGGCAATCTTATAGTAAGTCGGGATAAGGATGTCTTCGCCGTCCTTGTTCAGCATGAGTTTTTTCGTACGGCCCCAGAGATAGTTGCTCATTATGTTGTTGTCTGCAGCTATCTGCTCCCATTCATAACCCGGGTTCTCATGTGCGGTAAGAGTAATGCGGGCCGCATTTCCGAAAGTCCTGACGTAAAGAAGGTATGCGGTTATTCCTGCGATCACGGCAACCAGCAGAAGGGCGGCAATGATCTTCTGCTGAAGCGTAAAGCGTGCCAGGAACGGGACCTTGTTCCCGCTTCCCTTCTCGATAAACTTCAACGTGCGACGCTTCATTGCAACCTGCCTGCCTGATGAAATATAATTAACAAGTGAATTATAACAGAAGAGAGGCGTAACTTTAGTGCGGGTAATAGGAATTGTTGCGGAATTCAATCCGTTCCATAACGGCCACGAGAACCTTATCTCCCGTGCCCGCGAGATCGTAAACGATCCACGCGCGATAGTCATGCCCGTCATATCCGAATCCTTTGTTCAAAGGGGACTTCCCGCGGTATTGCCTTCCGACGTCAGAACAAAACAGGCGCTACGCTGCGGAGCAGACGTCGTTTTGGGCCTCCCGTTCACTTATTCATGCGCACCGTCCGCCCGTTTCGCTTTAGGCGGGATCGCAACGCTTATCGCGACCGGAGTAATAACCGACATCGCTTTCGGCTATGATGCAGGCACTCCCGAGCTTCTCAGATCGCTCGCTGAGCAGACGGACGAGAATTCGCCTGAATTCAAAGAGCATCTTAAAAACTCGCTTTCCGAAGGCAATTCATATCCCGCCGCGCGTGCAAGCGCGATAAAGGCATGCGTTAAGGATATCAGCAGTGATCTTGATGAAGTCCTGAGCAGCCCTAACTCCATCCTCGCGCTCGAATATCTGGCGGCTCTCAAGAAGATCGACAAACAGCACAGGGTAAACGTCATCATGATCCCCCGTGACCAGTCGCTCAAGAGCGCGACTTCAATAAGGAAGGCCATGGCGTGCTGCGCTCCCGCTTACAGCCAGGCACAGCTGTTTGAAGCACTTAAAGGCACAATGCCCGACAAGTCCCTTGCGGCAATGCTCGGATGCTATTCCGAAGGCGGATTCGCTTTTCCCGATTACGCGGCATATATCCGCCGCGCGCTGCTCCATCTGGCAGGTGCGCAAGGTCAGGTCTCAGGCTCTGCATACATGGGCGATGACTTGGACGGCTATCTCAAAAATCTCGTTTCCGACCTCAGGCCGGGCGACCTTCCGTCAGACAACTTTGATCTTGAAGCATTCTCCAAAAAGGCTGATACAAAGAGGTTTACGAAGACACGTATCTTCAGGGCTCTGGCTTCTTTTGAAGCAGGCCAGGACAATGATCTCGTAAAACTCAATCACCCGCCTTACATAAGAGTTCTGGGCTTTAACCGTGAGGGGCGCTACTGTCTCAAGATAATCGGCAAATGCACAAAGCTCCCCGTCATCAGCAATCCCTCCGATGCGCTTGAACTTTGCTCATCAAATGCTGATCTTAAGAAAGTCTTTGAGCTTGAGATACGTGCATCCGCGATAGCTAATGACCTTTACGGCAGGGATATGGCTTACGCCTGGACCGCCAGGCCGGTCATGCTCTGACGCTTTCCCCGATCCCGTTCATGAAAAAAGGCTGTCATAAGACAGCCTTTTTGTTTCTGGATCAGTTGAACAAAATTACTTGTCAGCCTTTGCAGCCTTGGCAAGTCTGGACTTTGTCCTTGAAGCAGCATTCTTGCTCATGTGGCCCTTAGCAGCAGCCTGGTCAACTGCCTTCTGGGTAGCCTTGAGCGTAGCCTCGACGTTCTCGCCGGCAGCAACGTTAGCCTTAGCCTTCTTGACTGTCGTACGAATAGCCGTCTTCTTGCTCTTGTTTGCAGCAGCCTTCTTCTCGGAAACGCTTACACGCTTGATTGCTGATTTGATATTAGGCATTTATATCTCTCCTTTTAAATGGGTATCCTAAATTAACCAATGGATTTTATCACGATTGTTATTCGTTATCAATACCTTTAGTTGCTTCATATAGACCGATACTTGCAGCGATCGTGATGTTAAGACTGTCTATAGCGCCGGAATGGTCGATCCTTATAGGGCGTCCGATCTTGGAAAACCCTGAAGGCAGCCCCGTTGCTTCGTTTCCCATGATCAGTGAAAACGGCTGTTCAATGACCGTTTCATGCAGTTTCGTGCTCCCGTCCAGCATGAAAGGATAAAGGTGATTTGAGGGAAACCTCGCGGCATATTCTTCAAACGAACTGAAGACCTCGGTCCTGACGCTGGCGGCCGCACCCATGGAAGCCCTGATTACTTTGGGATCGAAATGATCGACTGCCGGCGGGACTATCGCCAGGTCCCTGACTCCAAAACCCAGGCAGCTCCTCATGATCGTCCCCATATTGCCTGCGTTGGACGGATTTACGAGGACCATGTGGTTGCCTTCCTTTATGCGTTCATCCTTCTTTTCGATGACGCAGATAACAAAACAGTTTTCCTTTCTGGAGAGAATGTTGAAGGGTTTTTCCTCGACCGAAACCGGGATGTCATTGCCGCAAAGGGACTTTATCTTTGATACCGTCTCTTCCGATCTGAACTGCGGATGAAGGATCACTCCGCTGACCTTCTCCCTTGCATGGAGAAGATATTCCATGACGACTGTTGCACCCAGACCGTAGGTCTGACCGGACTCTTTTTTGTAACTGGCAACCCTTATCAAAACTTTTCTCCCGCAGCTGTTTTTATGCTATTATAACCTTATTCTCGCATAAAGGATGGTGTGTTATTATGGCAGACAAAAAACCTATGAGCGAACCTTACACCGGCCAGCTCACATCTAACGCAAAGCTTTTCTCGATCCTGGCTTATTTCGGATTACTCTGGCTCCTCGGCCTCCTCATCAATCCCGATAAGACCTGCCCGTTCGTCAGACATCACGTCAACAACGGAATCCTTCTTCTCATCGGATTTGGCGTATATTCCGTTCTCGGA
>JAILIB010000004.1 GCA_024695505.1 Saccharofermentans sp. | reverse complement strand
AGAAGACTTACTCCCGAAGAACTTGCACAGTACAAAAAGAGCAACGTTCCGCGCGGCGCGTACCAGTCTGAATCCAGTCATATCAACAAGAAAGAGCAGCTTGACGAATTCGAGGAATGGGAGAAGAGGGAAGGCTTTTCGACCGATCTGAGAGGCGTTTTCAAGCCTTTGGACGAAGACCCCAATCCCTGATCTTTGTGTTTGGAGTTTCTTCTTATATTCAACAAAAATTTAGATTTACGGGCTGGTATAGTGTTGTAACATGCTATTTACCCGTTTTCAGTCGCGATGCTATAATCAGGTAGTTTGCGGTGACTGCCGCAAAAACATTATTAGGGTAGAGGTTAATAAATCATGAAAAGCAAGAAGATCGCAGCACTCCTTCTGGCCGGTTCCATGATCATGTCCCTTGCGGCATGCAACAATTCCGGTAAGAAGACACGTGAAGACGACGAGACAACCACGACAACAACAGAAGAAACGACAACAGAGGCTACAACTGAGGCTACTACGACCGAAGCTACGACTGAAGAGACGACAGAAGCCGGAATCCCCGATGTTTCTGATACCGAAGCAACTTCAGAGACAGCTGAGTCTTCAGAGTCCAAGGCCGGCGGCGTTACGGCATTCTCCGGAAAATTCGATTTTGATGACATGCACTTCTATGTAAACGGCAAGAAGTACACGCTCGGAAAGACGACTCTTCAGGAAATGATCGATGACGGCGTTCCTTTCAAGGCAAGCGACATCAAGAACGCTTCCAGAGAGATGAAGAAGAATTCCCAGTCCCTCAACGGCATCGGTATCGAGTGTGACAAGTTCTGGGCTCCTATGGTCTATGTCATGAACGATTCAACAGAAGCTAAGCCCATGAGCGAGTGCATCATCTTCAAGGTCTACATGCACAGCATCGAGAAGAACTACAAGAACGGCGCAAACATCGCTTTCGACTTCCCTTACCAGATGACGATGGAAGAGCTTATCGCAGCCGCAGGTGAGCCTAAGAACGCTTCCGACAAGACTCACGATGACGGTACAAACGGAAACTACACAGATACTCTGAGATACAGGCAGAAGGCTCAGAAGTACCTCGGTTCCAGAGAGTACCAGTTCGTATTCGCAAAGGGTCAGATGTCCAGGATCGTCCTCACATACATTCCCTGATCGGTATAATCAACGGAAATCCAAAGAGCTGTCTGTGCATTGCAGGCAGCTCTTTTTCTTTGCCAAAGTTTGGACGGAACAAAGGAAGACTGTGATACTATTATTATGTTCTGCCCGCCAAAGGGCAGGGGAAAGGTCTGATCAATGCCTGAACAGTTTTCCAGGACTGAACTTCTTTTAGGACATGAGGCGATGGAAAAGCTTGCCGGCTCACGCGTTGCCGTTTTCGGCATCGGCGGCGTCGGAGGCTACGTCGTTGAGGCGCTTGCGCGCTCGGGAGTAGGCGCACTGGACCTCATAGACAACGACAAAGTCGCTCTTTCCAACATCAACAGGCAGATCATCGCGACCATGAAAACGGTGGGGATGGATAAAGTCGATGCCGCCAAAGAGCGCATCCTCGACATAAACCCCGACTGTAAGGTGACAACCTACAAGACTTTCTACATGCCTGACACGGCGGAGCAGTTCGATTTCACAAAGTACGATTACGTTGTTGATGCGATCGATACCGTGACGGGCAAGCTCACCATAATCGAAAACGCAAAGAAGGCGGGCGTCCCCGTAATCTCATCGATGGGTGCGGGAAATAAACTCGATGCCTCTGCGTTTGAAGTTGCAGACCTCTATAAGACGTCGGTCTGTCCGCTCGCCAAGGTTATGAGACGTGAATGCAAAAAGAGGGGAATACGTTCTCTTAAAGTCGTTTATTCAAAGGAAGAACCGGTAATGTCATCGGCGGTCTTGACCGAAGGCGGCCGCAACATTCCTGGATCCATTGCGTTCGCGCCTTCATCGGCAGGCCTTGTCATCGCGGGCGAAGTGATAAAGGATCTCACTAAATAAAGAAAACCGGAAACGAAAGGAATAACTGAATGAAAAACCTGAAGAAGCTTACATTGCTCCATTCCAATGACATGCACGGAGATTTCGCTGCGGAGCAGGTCGACAAGAACCTTGTCGGCGGCGTTTCGATGCTGTCAGGATACATCAACAAGGTAAGGATAGCCGCGAGCTCTTGCGTTCAGGTCATCGAAGAGATGCTTATCAACGGATCGCACCAGAACGCAAAGGGCACGGGAAGGCTTATCATTCACAAGGAGGACGGCACCGTTACGGGCGCCGCATTTTGAACCATGCGTATAGATATCGATAAACTTGATGTCCGCTTTGAGGAGCTGGACGCCTCCCATCTTCAGGAGATGGCAGAGCTCTATAAGAGTGCGTTCAAAGGAGAACCCTGGAACGACGACTGGAGCGATCCGGACCAGCTTATGGAATACGTTAAGGAGATCTCCGGCGCTTACAATGCGCTTAACTTCGGCCTTTTCATCAATGGTGAGCTTGCCGCCATGTCCGTCGGCATGATCAGGCACTGGTGGGAAGGCACTAACTACAACATCGAGGAGTTCTGTGTAAGGCCTGACCTTCAGGGACAGGGGATCGGCAGCCATTTCATGGCAGTCATATCTGACAACGTCCGCGAGCGCGGCCTTTCGGGCATCTTCCTACAGACCGACAACGACAAGCCGTCCTACGGTTTCTACCACAAGAACGCCTTCAAGGATCTGGACAGCCACGTCAGCCTGTATAAAAGGGTAAAAGAGGATTAATCTCCTATATCTGTACCTTCAGCCGGAACGGTCTCCTTGAGGACGGGTTCAGTCTTATCCTTTCTGTAAAGCAGGAAGTATGCGCCAAAGAATATGAGCGAACTTGCGATCGCAAAGACCACCTCAAATGCCCAGTTCGGTATGCTTATGACTCCGGCCAGCATAAGTCCTCCAAACATGTCGATCAGACCGTGAAGAACGACCGCAAGCGGATAGAGCCAGAACTTTTTCTTATCCTTGCATGCATAGAAAACGAGGATGGAAGCTCCGACATGGAACATTACCGCGAATACTCTTTCGATCATCATTGTAAGAAGCGAAAGACCTGAGAATTCAGTCAGCTGCTTGATCACGCTCTCGACCTGGGAAAGCTGGCTTGGCGCAAGTTCTTTGACCTGATCAACGATAGTAGCGATCTCGCCGGAATTGATCATTACCGCATAGATAATGTAAGTGATCATGGAATATGTCATGATGACCGATACTTCTGCAACGCCACCGTGGCCCAAACCGTATGAGATCGAAGTTTCTCTTTGCTTTCTCTTCTTAAGGAGCGTCTTAAAAGCGACCAGACGTCCCGTCTCTTCAAAAATGCCGGGGAAGAATCCTACCGTAAAGGCCCAAAGGATTGGCCTTGCATTGATGAAAGTTCCTAAAGCGTTGGCATCCGATATGAAAAAGCCCTGAATGATCTTCTCTACAACTACAAAAACAATAAACGTTGCCGCACCGATAAGGACCGTAGTGTACGGTTCCTTCTTCTTTTTCTTCCATATGATGGAAATCACTACCGGTACGATGAGGAATAACGCTGCACCGATGCCCAGCAAAACAAAGGTCCGGGTTGATACTGTTCCGTAATCCATCAGTTGCCTCCTTTTGTCTTGGAAAGAACCTTCTTGTGATATCCCTTCTGACCGCAGTGAGGGCATACCATTTTTCTGGAAGTGCCCATGTGTGGTGCCATGACTACAGCCTTCATTGTCGGCACATAGCGCTCACCGCAATTCGGGCACTCATAGTAACCGGCATCGTGTTCGATACGAAGACCGATACAGGCAAAAACGGCTACTAGAGCAACTGCCATGACGATCAAGGCGATTCCGAGCGGAATATTACCGCCTTTGCAGACATAGGCACCTATAATTATCATTGCGGCATAGAAAGGGATCGCGGCGGCGATCATGATCTTTTCCACTTTGAGCAGGAGTTTATCTTTCTGCTCAACCTTTGCGCTCATCTCCAAAAGATTTGCCTCTGCCTTATTCTTATAGTTTTCCATGGTGACATGTTCCCCGGTCAGGAGTTCATTTACGTCAATTTCAAGCAGTTTGCAGAGTTCGAGCATGATGGAAGCATCGGGAAAGCTCTTTCCGTTCTCCCATTTGGAAACAGCTCTGTCCGTAATACCGAGCTTTTCCGCGAGGGCAGCCTGAGTCAATCCTTTCGCTTTTCTGCATTCTGCTATGAACTTTCCGATCTTGACCTGATCCATTTTTGAGGGAATCCTCCTTTCACCACGGACAATAAATCAGCCACGGATATTTTACCACGAACCCATGGTTGAGTTGCCATGAAAAGAGCTTTTTCGGGCTACCCAACCAATGGTGGAGTTTTGCGCAAATGTAATAGATTAAATGCTTTTCAGTTCAAAGAGTCTGTAGATCCTTCCGTACGTCTTCCCCGTAAACAGCATCTTGAAAAAATCTCTTTCCACAGGCTTCAGTTCATCGATAAGGTGCTTCGGAGTAAAAGAATGCTCGGCTATCTTCATCACGCCAGTGCCTTCACATATGGCATCAATATCATCCACACCGTAAACCTTGGTAACGCCCACATCATTTATCGGATTCTTCTTTTCAGATGCTCTGGCTCCAAACTGTGTGTAAACATCAAGCAGGACATGCACATAAAGATACTTTTGGCGGAGCGCAGCTATAAGAGCTTTAAGCTGGTCATTGGTCAGATACATTGAGATACCCTCAAGG
>JAILIB010000183.1 GCA_024695505.1 Saccharofermentans sp. | reverse complement strand
GCTTACCTTACAAAGGAAGGCATCCTGAGCCTGGTAGTCATATCATACGAAGAATATGAACAGAACGAATTCAAGGTCTACAACATCGATACAAAGACAGGCGAGAAGGTTGACAATGCACGTATCGCACAGATCGCAGGCGTAAGCAACATCAGAAAGGCTGCCATGGACGCTCTCCAAGCTTTCTATAACAAGAAGGAATGGTACAAGATCAAGGACTATAAGGTGGTCAAGGAAGCCGGCGAGAAGAAGGATTCCGATGACAAGGAAGTCGAAAAACGTTTCAGCGAAAAGTACCTCAACGATAAGATGCAGATCGGTCTGACAAGCGAAGGCAAACTGTTCTTTGTCTCAAACATCTATAACGGCGGCGGTGCAGCTGAGTTCGACTTCGTCTATGATGCTGACGGCGAAGACATGGACGACGAAGACAATCAGTACTGGGTAGGCGAAAGATACCCTGATGACGAGGACGACGATGACGAAGATGATGAGGAAGATGATGATTTCCTTCCTGATGATGACGAAGATTAATGAACTGACCTCGTACCAACGCAAAGACAGATAAACAGACGGACGGAACCGGTGATCGGTCCCGTCCGTTTTTCTATGCTTCGTGCCTAAACACATAACCGCTGAAAATGGTTTATAATTCATGTAATCAGCGCGAGGTGAAAACTATGAAAAAGATCTTAGCAGTAATCCTTTCAATGACGATAGTCATGTCGTTTACTGCCTGCAGCGGCAAGGAAGAACCGGCTCCGACCGGTTCGGTCCAAACGGTGCGAACGGAAGATATAACTGAAGAAACGGAACCTTCCGCAACCTCATCCGTAAATAATCCTGCTTCCGAATACGTTAAGGACACGGTCTATAAGCTCAAGATAACCTATGAACCTGATCCCGAAGACGGTGATGATGAACCGGACGAAGACGAGCTCGAATTCCACACACCGCAGCTCCAGATCAAGTCTTCTTATGCAGACACGGTCAACAAAGAGATCGCTTCAGCTGTCGAAAAGTATAAGAAAGATCTTGAAAAAGAAGAAGCGGATCATTATTTCGGGACTGCATATGTTGCCTATCTTTCTAAGGAAAACGTCCTCAGCCTGCTCTTCATATCGTATGAAGAAACCGATATGAACGAATATAAGGTCTACAACATCGACGTCAAGACCGGCGAAAAGGTTGATAACGCACGCATTGCCCAGATCGCAGGCGTAAGCAGTATCAGACAGGAAGCCATGAACGCCCTCCAGAACTGGTATAACAATATGGAGATCGTCAAGGTCAGTAATTACAAGGTCGTTCTTAAAGACGGACAGAAAATGGATGCACAGTTGAAGGCTGTTGAAGAAACATTCAGCGAAAAGTATCTCAATGACAATATGCAGATCGGCCTTACCAATGAAGGAAAGATGTTCTTTATCACAACGGTAGAGGCCATGGCAGGAGCCGATCTCTATCAATGGGTCTTTGATGCTGACGGCAATGATATCGATGATGAAGACAATCCTTACTATGTAGGCTACATAGATCCGGAAGACGATGATGACGTTGATGATGCTCCCGAAGACTATACTGATGACTGAAGTAAGTTAACTTTTAAACCGCTATAGAGAATGCTTAATATTTCGACTACAAATGAGATAAACACAGAACGTCTGCTGCTCAGGAGGTTCAAGCCTTCTGACGTGGATTCCGTACACCGCAACTGGGCGTCTGATCCGGACGTTCAGCTCAATTACGGCGAACCCGTTTACAAGACGAAAGCGCGCGTTTCAAAGCTTTTGGACAGTTATATCAGAAAGTATGAAAAGCCCTGGTATTTCAGGTGGGCGATAGTCGAAAAAGCATCCGGCGAATGCATCGGGCAGATAGCGTATTTCCTTGTTGATACCGGTAATGAATTTGCGGAGATCGAATACTGCATAGGCACAGCTTTTCAGGGAAAAGGCTATGCGACCGAAGCCTGCAAAGCCGTGATCCGCTATGGTTTTGAGCAGATCAACCTTCACAAGGTCCAGATCTGCTGCAGGACGGAAAACCCGAAGTCAAAGCGCGTGATCGAGAAATGCGGTCTTACCTATGAGGGCACCCTGAGAGACTACTTTAAGATGAGTGAGGGCGTTTTTGAAGGAAGGATGTATTATTCAGTCCTTCGGGATGAGTTTTAGCGCTCTTTTTTCTGAAATCGTACCTGTCAAAGGTATATCTCTTCTTAGACGGCGTAATGTCGCCGTATTCGATTGCTTCAACCGGACAGTTCTGTATGCATGACATGCAGTGAGCGCACATCTTCGCGTCCCATACGGGCCTTCCGTTTTCATCGGGACGGATGACGTTCAAAGGGCAGAGACGGGCGCACTTTCTGCATCCGATGCATTTGTCTGTTGCCCTGAATTTCTTTACTCCCTGCCTGATCCTGGTCCATACGGGAGTGAATGGAAGAGTTATTATCAGCTCAAAAAGCCAGACGTGCTTGGAACGCTTGACGAGTTTTTGACCGCTTGAGATGAGATCCGCGATCTCGGGGATCAGCTTATAGGAAACCTCGATCCTCCGGTTGATCTCTTCTGCGGAAAGCTCTGGATAAGTGTCATTTGCAATGTAATTGCGGGGCATCTTGAAATCGGCCGAACCCATGTAGTTCAAGCCTTTTTTCCTGACCTTGCACTTTGCGAGAAAACTGCTGATGCCTGAATATCCGCCGCTCGTAAATACGAAATAGATGTCTCTGTTTCCTTCAAAAGGGGTGTTGCGGATCAGTTCATTGATAAACGAAGGCATTTCGCATACATATACGGGAACGCAAATGACAAAGGGCTTTTCCGACATTATGGGGGAATAGTCCTTCTGCCTGATCCTGTTCAGGAGATCGAGGGATTCGTCATCCAGTTTAGAAGCCAGTTCCTCTGCTATGAACCTGGTATTGCCGGTGGCACTGAAATATAGGACCATCGCGGGGTTTATGTCTGCGGCTGTCCGCCTTCGGCAGCGGGCTCTTCTTCCTCTTTGAAAGAAGGATAGAAAGGTACGTTTGTGCCGCAGTACATGCATTTGCCGAGCAAAGGAGCGCCGCCGTTCTTACTGACGGTCCTTCCGCATTTCGGACAGGGTTTTGATTCCTTGGGAATGGGTCTTCTTCCTGCTCTTTCCTTCATTATCTCTTCGATCTTCGCATCGAAAAGCTTGGGATCAACGCCCTGTTCGACCATTACCCTGTACAATGCCTGAACCTTGATCTCAAGATCGCTGATGTCACTTTTCATATCGCCGATCTTGCTGTTTGCTTCGGCTATTCCGGGGCCGGTGCGGTCGATTATGATCGTCGGGTTGTTGGATGAATCATACATAAATAGGCACCTCCGTTTTCTCAGATCCCTTAACCTCATGTGTCCGCAGACATAACCATTATAACATGCGTCCGGAACGGATTTCCTCTTAACCAAACTATACTGACGGTATAAAAGAAAATATCCTGACTGTATTGGCAGTGTATTCATTTTTGACGTGTCATCTTATAAAATTGTGTTATGGAAATAAGGAGACGGGAGGATCTGTCATGAAAAAGATCATTTGGACGATAGTTCTCGTAATCGCGCTGATCGTGTCAGGAACGGCCTTGTTCAGCATGTTCTATTTAAAAAGAGTGCAGGCTCCGTCAGGCGGCAAAGGCGGAGAGCTGATCCCCGTTGAGCGGATCACGGGCATAAATATTTCTGCGAAATTAAGGGACGGCTGTTATGTCACAACAGGCTATTCGATGCCATACGACGACAACGGCCCCTGGCTTCACGGCGGCAGGGTGGCAGGACTTACGCAGATGATCGACGGAAATTCAGCCCCGACCGAAGGGCTCCCTGTCAAAAACATCAGGATAATAGACGTTTACGGGGATAAGTGCATGATCGTATACACCTGCACTGACGATGGTCAAAGATATTACACTGAAGACTTTCCGCTTGCTTATCTTAAATATGACAGAAAGAAAGCCGAAAAGGCGGATGACGGGATAAAGACCTCTCTTCCGGGTTCAAGGTTTACGCTTGCCTCAGATACTTCAAATGTCAGATTGGTATTGATACTTATCGTCTCGCTCGGCGTTGCTGCGGTTGCAGTATTTATCCTCTGCAAAAAGGAGAGATCTCATGAATAACGATCTTGCTTCCAACATAAGGGCTTTCAGAAAGGAAAGGGGACTTACCCAGGAACAGCTCGCTGAAGTTTTCGGCGTAACGGTAGGCGCGGTGCACAAGTGGGAGAACGGGATGTCAACGCCCGAGCTTTCTCTCATACTTGAGATGGCTGATTTTTTCGATACCTCGCTCGACGTGCTGATAGGGTTTGAAGCGCGTGACAACAGGGTTGAAATGCTCGCTTCGCGCCTTCGCAGGATGACATACACGATGGATCCCGAAGGACCGTCGGAGGCAGAGAAAGCACTTAAGAAATACCCGCATAACTTCGCGGTCGTTTTTGAATGCGCACTGCTCTACGGAGTGTATGGAATAGAACCGAAAAACACGAAATACTTATCCCAGTCCAGGGCATTGTTCGAGCAGGCGCTGACGCTCATTTCGCAGAACACCGATCCTTCCATCGACGAGACGGTCATCTACGCACAATTGGCGATAATCAGCCAGACCATGGGCGACACCGCCAAGGCGCTCGAGATATATAAGGCACATAACGCCGGTGGGGCGTTCGACATCAGGATAGGTCAGATCCTTGCGCAGTCCAAGGATTACAAACAGGCCGATGAGTATCTGTCACGCGCTTTGGTAAAGCAGCTCGGTGACAAGCTTAACCTGATCACAGGAAAGCTCTTATGCTATTTCGGAACGAAAGAATATGAACAGGCAAGATCCCTCATCGAAGCGGGCCTCAATGAAAATGCCGCTTTCAGGGTGGATGACAAGCCGAATGTTCTCGACAAATACGATTGTTTTTTCCTTAGCGCGCTCGCTTACATAGAGCTTAAGACAGGCACAAAGAAGAAGGCTTCAGAGTACCTCAAAAAGGCAAAGGAGATAGCGGAAAGATTCGATTCCGCGCCCGATAATGACGTAAGGAACCTCAGATTCATCAACATCAGTGAAAGCCTGATGCTTCACGATTCGCTCGGAAAGACCTGTATGGATTCGATAGGGTTTACGATAAAATATCTGAAGGCACAGGAACTTGAAAAACTTTGGGAAACCATGAAATGAAAGGGATGGAAACATGTTCGGATCAAAGAAAGAGATATACTGCGGAAAAGAAGATGAGGCCTTCAGAAAGAAGACGGCCAAACTCGCGGAAAACGGTATCAAGTACGAAATAGACCGTCAGGTGCCTCATGCGGCCGATATCGGCAGAGGCGCAGGCGTGGGAAGGTATGGAGAGAATAATGCCGTTTCCGTCTCGCGGATCCTTGTAAAAAAGAATGACTACGATGAAGCGGTAAGGATCTTAAGGGAAGAATGAGCAATATCAGAACGAACTACGAAAAATGGTATGAAGGTGACGGTTACTATTGGGGAACCGAGCCTGCGGGATTCTGCGGCGAGCTCATGAAGCTCTGCCCTCCGGCTGAAGGCAAAAAGGTGCTCGACATCGGATGCGGTGAAGGCAAAGACGCCGTTTATATGGCTGCAAAAGGTTACGAAGTGACTGCCTTCGACCTGACGGAAAACGGCATCAGGAAGACAAAGCGCCTCGCTGAGGAAAAGGGCGTTGAGATAAAAGCCTATGTTGATGACATAAATACTTTTGAGACCGATGAAAAGTTTGACATCATATACTCATCGGGAACGGTCCAGTATCTCTTTGATGAGAACAAGGCTGCTTTCTTCGAAAAGATCGGACGGATCACTAAGAAGAACGGCATCGTGTTCTTCAACGTTTTCGTGGAAAAGCCGTTTCTCGAACTTCCGCCGGACTGGGACATGGAAGAGAAGATGTGGAAGTCCGGCGAGCTGTTCTCGTATTTCCCCGACTGGAAGTTCCACAGGATCGACGAGACCATTTTTGAAGACAACAGTAATGGTATCCCGCATTTCCACTGCATGGATACCATCATTTGCGAAAAGGTTATTTAAAACACTGCCCCGGACTGTTCATCCGGGGCAGGTACATTTTTACGGGTTATTTTTCTTTGCTTAACAGAAGATCATCTGCGCTTCGCTTGAAGTACATATCCTGATCTTCGTCATCCCAAACAAAGCTCTCAGTTACGTTACCGCTCTTAACTTTTACGGTACGCTTTAAAGTCTTCCATTTTTGGGCATCATTGTCATATCCCATAAAGCTGGCAGCAGAACCTGAACTATTGACGAATTTCACACAGATGAAGATCTTGTCCTGCGCCGAAGAAGTGGTTCCGTACGGTTTTACGGAACTTGTTTTACCCATGTAATAGCAGTATCCGCTTGGAATGGAAGGACAACCTGACGGCGGGGTATTCACTCCGGCAGTCTTACCGGCTTCAACCTCAGGGAAGATCTTATTGCCGGAACGGCGGAAATAGAGCTTTCCTGATTTGAAACCGATAAATTCTTCATACTGATCTCCGTCAGACTCCTTCTTGGCGCTTCTGAACAGCCTTATCCATTTGCTGCCGTCATAGCCCGCGAAACAGAGATCACCGTTTGAGTATTTGCTGTAAGCAATGTATTTATCTACTTCCTGCGTCTTTAAATCCCTGCTCACGTAATACTTCTTATATCCGGAAGGAAGTGACGGAAGTGCCGGCGGCGCTTTGGTGGTTGTAGGGCTGGTTTCCGAAGATTCGGTCGTTGTTTCTACAGTGGATGTTGCAGTCGGCTTAGGAGTCGGCTTCTTTGTCGGTTTGGGAGTCGGCTTTTTCGTCGGAGTAGCCTTGGGCTTTGCAGTAGGCGTCGGAGACGGTAACGTATCCGACGGTGTCTCAGAAGTCGCCGTTGTTCCGGACGTAGTACCGGAAGAAGATGTTTCAGCCGGTTTTGACGTCTCAGTCGCTGCCGGTACCATGGTCGATTCCGTAGGAGCGGCAGCCGTTGTCGTAGTAGTAGGAGCCGAAGTCTCACTGGTCTTCGGTTCTACGGCACCCTGCCTCTTCAGTTTGGTCTGGTCCCAGTCGTTGGCATCACAGACTCTTCTCGTAAGAGCATCGTTTTCCGCGATCCTCGTTGCCGCGGCCTTAGGAAGGTTGTCCAGTGTTACATTGGAGATCTGGAATGCGACACTGTCTACTTCCCTGTCGAAGAACAGGTAGACTTTTATGGCCTGGCCGGATTCGACCATGGCGGTCTTGGTCTCGCCCGTTTCAGGATTCGTTGCGAAAACTTCAACCCTTCCGTCGGTGATGAGAAGTGCTTCTCTTCCGCCGTCGAGCGCGTCATAGTAGACCATGCCTGAAGTTCCGCGGATACCTGCGGTCATGGTGGCCGTCTTTATCTCGAACCTTTCGTCTGATTTGAGCTTCTCGGTGACGTTAAAGAACACCGAGCCCTTGGTGAGCTTGAGCTCGAGCTGCTTATTCCTCTTTGAGAATTCGGCACGGCTGTCGTTCTGGAGCGTGATTATCTTTGAATTGTCCAGACCAACGGAAGCGAGTCCGTCAGAACCGGTGCTCAAAGCATCTCCTGACTGGAACCTGATGTTGTCGACTACAGGCTTGCTCCCGCCCTTCGAGTCCTCAAGATTGACCGTACCCTCGATCTTGAGCAGACGCATTGTGGTCGCGATATATCCCGAGCGAGCAATAACAATACCGACAACTGCGGCTGCCACGATGGCGAACGCACTTGCACAGACAATGATCTTCTTCTTTTTGGAAAGATTATTAAAAATGTTAGTCAGAGTCATACTGTTCACCCTCCCCGGTTTGTACTCCAACAAACCATAATAGGATATCACGGATAAGGGAAGTTGAAAACATAGATTTGCATGAATAATAAAACGTGTATTTGTATAAATCTCATAGCCGTAACATAAAGATTTACTGACATTTCAGGCGGATATGCCTTGAAATTGAATGCGGACCAATGGAATGGATAGTATAATACACACATTTATTTAAGGGAGAGCAGATTATGGGCACCAACATTTTTAAACGGCTCGCAGTATTTCTGATGACCGTTGTTATCTTTACAGCCGTGATCGCCCCGTGCCTTGACCTGGGCGAAGAGGACGTTTATGCCGCGTCTGCCCGCACTTATACTTCCATGGTCAGGAAGAGCAGATCCTTAGGCAGCGGCCAGACTCTGGACTACTATCTTGTCGAGCCCAATACTTCGGGCAAGTACGATGTCGTAGTGCTTTTCAGCGGCATCAACGGAGTTGGTCCCTTTGAGAAGAGCTTCTGCAAATACGCAAGCAAATGGATGGCAACCAAGGAGCTGAAGCCCTATGTGTTCGTTATCCCGATCCTTGAAAAATACGGCACAGGTGACTATTTCGGTTATTTCATGGACAAGAAGATCAATGGAAAGACCAAGATGGAATACCTGATGGATATGATCCGCGACGGCAGCATATCAAGTAAGGCCAATCCCAAGACCGAATTTACGGTCACCGGTTATTCCATGGGCGGCTGCGCTTCCCTTTATGCGGGAATACTTTATAAGGATGAGATCCACAACGTCGGAGGTATCAGTCCTTCATACCTGACATACACAGGAGACGGCAGGGGATGGATCAGGAAAAAAGAAGATCTCGTTTTCTCGAACAGTTCGAACAGGCACCTTTTCATGTCTGCGAGCAAGGTTGAAAACGATGGCGGGATCTACGCGTGCATGCAGCTCTACATGGCAAGTTTCCAGACGCCTTTTGTGACCAAGACTTATGAGAAGGGCGCGCACGCGATGAGCCTCTTTCAGGAAGAGATCTTCACGTTCCTTTACTATTGCCAGCACGACAAGCTCCCGAGCAGTTCTGTCATCAAGAAGATGAACGACGTCAAGCTTGCTTCCTACAAGAACGGATGGAAGAAGGAAAACGGCAAGTGGTATTACTACAAGAACAATAAAAAGCAGAAATCCAAATTCATCACTACCAACGGCGTTAAGTACTACGTCGGCAAGAACGGTGCGAGAGTTTACGGCTGGAAAAAGATAAAGGGCAAGTACTACTACTTCAAAAAGAAAAACGGAGCCATGAAAAAAGGATGGCTCAAGCTCGGGAAAAAGAAGTATTATCTGAGTTCGGGCGGTCCGAGGTATACAGGCTGGCACAAGATAGGAACCAAGACCTATTACTTCTATAAGAAGAGCGGCGTAATGGCGAAGAACAGGAAGATCGGCAAATACCGCGTAGGTAAGGACGGAGCAAGGAAATAAAAACTAATGTGCCCCTCTGAAGTAACAAACTTCGGAGGGGCATTTCATAAACCAGTCAGCTTTCTGATTCCTTTCCGATGAGCTTCATCTTGAAGTCGCGTATCTTTCTGCCGTATTTACTCGTCATTATGACTCCGACGATCGACATGCCGTAACCTATTCCGATGCAGATGCCGGTGAGGAAGCTTGATAAGAAGGGTGGCAGGAAATCTATGTAGAGCACGATGATCCCTGCCGTCAGGAAAACAAGTGCCGCTATGAACAAGATGTGGAAGTGTTTAAGCATCTTGGCCTTCTCGTCATTGCTGTATTCCGCTACCTTTATTACAGTATCCTTTAATTCTTTATCCATGTTTTGATCTCTCCTTTGACCGTTAAAGATGTCTCTCAGATCTACTTCATACAGGTCGGCGAGTTCAACGAGCACGTCAAGATCAGGCATGTTGCTGCCGGTCTCCCATCTGGAGACCGTGCGTCTTGAGACGAAGAGCTTGTCTGCAAGCTGCTCCTGGGTAATGCCCTTTTCTTTCCTGAGTTCCTTCAAAAATTCGCCGATCTTCTGCTGATCCATGTTATTCCTCCAAAGAAGAGTTCTTTTTGCAAGTATAACCTTCTTTGAGCCATCTGCAATT
>JAILIB010000167.1 GCA_024695505.1 Saccharofermentans sp. | reverse complement strand
GGTTTTCCCTAGTAGACAGTGCCCGTTATGCTGCGTTAATGTAAAGGAGTTGTTAGACTTCGAAAGTGGCAGCCGCAAGGCTTGCAAATTGAGTGGTACCGCGGATTATTATTCGTCTCAATGTCCAGGAAGGATGTTGGGGCGCTTTTTTTTGCCCCGACGAGGCAAACAAGATTGGCAGAAAAGGAGAAAATGCATGTCAACACAGAACAACAATGTAGAGTTCAAACTACAGGAAGTTGCAGACAGAGTTCACGGCCTCAGGCTCGACATGGGTCTTACGCCTGAAGAAATTGCTTCCAAGCTTGATATTTCGACTGAGGAATATCTCAAGTTTGAAGCAGGCACTCAGGATTTCAACTTTACGTTCATTTACAAATTCGCTAACCTCGCCGGCGTTGAGATTTCCGATATCATGGAAGGTTCATCCCCTTCCCTTAAGGAATATGCCGTAACAAGAAACGGGCAGGGAAGCCCGATCACAAGACGTACAGGCTACAAGTACCAGCGTCTTGCATCACGTTTCAAGAATAAGCTCTGCGAGCCCTTCCGCGTCGTAGTACCTTATTCCGAGGAAGCTCTTAACCCTCCGTATCACCTCGTTTCACACAACTATCAGGAAATGAACATCGTCGTTAAGGGTACCCTCAAGGTAATCATCGGCGATTCCTCCGAGGTCCTTCACGAAGGCGACTCCATCTACTTCGACTCCACCCAGCCTCACGGCGAGTTCGCACTTGGCGGCGAGGACTGCGTCTTCTATGCGATCATCCTCAACCCTGAGGCATGGGGCAAGGGCGAGAATTACACAACGCCTTATAATTCCGAAGAGCTCCGCACCGATAACGTCACCAACGTTGACGCTGCTAACCTCGAGGATCCGGTCTATGCTCGTTATCTCAACGGCATCCTTGACGAGAACGGCACGATGGTCGATGTCGACGTAAACGTTCCCGCATGCAAGAAGTTCAACTTCGCATTCGACTGCGTCGACGTCATCGCCGACAAGAACCCCAACAAGCTCGCCATGCTCTGGGTCGCAAAAGACTGCGTAACAGAAAAGAGATTCACATTCGCAGACATCAAGAAGTATTCCAACATGACCGCGAACTACTTCAAATCTCTGGGTATCGGCAAGGGCGACAAGGTCGTTCTCGTACTCAAGAGACACTATCAGTTCTGGTTCGCCATGATGGGTCTCGAAAAGCTCGGTGCGATCGCGATCCCCGCTACCCACCTTCTCCGTGACCACGACTACGAATACCGCTTCAACGCCGCAGGCGTTAAGGCAGTCTTCTGCACCGCTGACGATGACGCAGCCGATGAGGCCGAGAAGGCAGCAAAGGCTTGCGGTGTTGAGACGCTCATCCTCTGCAACGGTTCAAGACCCGGATGGCATGACTTCAATGAAGAGTTCAAGGACTGCTCTGACGTCTTCGAGCGCCCTGCTGATTATGCATGCGGCTACGATCCGATGGTCATGTTTTTCACTTCGGGAACATCAGGCTACCCCAAGATGGCTCTGCATTCCTACATGTATGCTATCGGCCACATCCCCACTGCAAAGTACTGGCAGAACGTAGACCCGAACGGCCTGCACTTCTCCATCTCCGATACAGGCTGGGGTAAGGCTCTCTGGGGCAAGCTCTACGGTCAGTGGCTCTGTGAAGCACCTGTCTTCACATTCGACTTCGACCGCTTCAAGGCTGAAGAGATCCTCCCGATGTTCAAGAAATACAACATCACTACATTCTGCGCACCTCCGACAATGTTCAGGTTCTTCATCAAGGAAGACCTTTCCAAGTACGATCTTTCTTCCCTCAAGTATGCCGTTACGGCAGGTGAGGCTCTGAACCCCGAGGTCTTCAACAAGTTCATGGAAGCAACGGGCATCAGGCTCATGGAAGGTTTCGGCCAGACAGAGACAACTCTCGTCATCGCAAACCTCGTAGGTTCAAAGATCAAGCTCGGATCCATGGGCAAGCCCAACCCGCTCTACGACGTTAAGATCCTCGATCCCGACGGCAACGTATGCAAACCCGGTGAGACAGGCGAGATCTGCATCAACACGCAGAACTACCATCCGAAGGGGCTGTTCCTCCAGTACTACCTCGCACCTGAGCTCACTTCAGATGCTTGGCACGACGGCTGGTATCACACAGGCGATACCGCTTGGATGGATGAGGACGGCTACATCTCCTATGTCGGACGTACGGACGATGTCATTAAGTCTTCCGGCTACCGAATCGGACCCTTCGAGATCGAGAACGTCATCATGGAGCTTCCTTATGTCCTCGAGTGTGCAGTTACCGGTGCGCCTGACCCGCAGGGCGTCAGAGGCATCGTCGTAAAGGCTACCATCACGCTCGTCAAGGGAACCGAGGGCACTGAAGAACTCAAGAAAGAGATCCAGCACTACGTCAAGGAGAAGACTGCTCCTTACAAGTATCCCCGTATCGTCGAGTTCGTTGATGAGCTTCCTAAGACCTTCAACGGCAAGATCATGAGAAAAGCGATCAGAAACGACGATAACAAAAAGTAATTTTTCTTCCTTAGGGATGTTGAGTTTCGTTTCCGGACCTTCCGCATTGCGGGAGGTCCGTTCTTATTTACTGCGCCATGCTCCATAAAGGCTCATAGTCGTGCCGTCTCCCCTTGACCGCCGCGGAAGATCCGGCAAACCTGAGGTCAAACTTCGCCTCCTTCACTGCAGGCCATAATATGTCATACGCTTCACTTCCGGTATCAGGCATCTTAAGCGATATCTGCCTTATGTCGGTGAGCATGTCACTGGCCCCCTTCCTCCCCAGCATCAGGCAGTGCCGTCTGTCAAAGACGATCAGGTCATCCAGGTCATCTCTCTTCAGCACCGGCTTCCTTATCAGGGGCAGCACAAGATTATGCGGATCGATCACCGCGCACGATGCCTCCTCGCCCCTGAAAAACTCTATGTACGGAAGGACTGCCTGCGCCTCGCGGTAGAGATCCCTTATTGCCATGTGAACCCGCCGCATCACGTCACTGCTGTAATCTTCAGCAACCGAACCCCCGTCCCGCAAGGCACGGTATATCATCTCGAACAAAAGCTTCTCCTTATCCGGAACACAGGTCAGGAAGAAATCCGATACCATCTGCTGCAGTTCAGCGCTCCCACGGCGGCCTATGAGCGAATAGAGGTATTCCGCCTCGGCGGCATTGGTCCTTACCGCCGTATATCCCTCTTCATGTATCCCGGCAAGATAATCCGGGCAGATCTCGTCAGGCATTGTCCTGACCCTCAATATCCTGAGAGCCGTACAGAGGAATCCTTCAAGAGTGCCGTCGTAACTGAATCTCCGGATGTAGCCGTCCATATTGCCTGACCTCCTTTACCAAAGTGAGGTCATTGTAGCACGCCGAACATATGTTTGTAAACGGGGCAAAAAGGAACAGTCCGTTAATCAGGACTGTTCTCATAAAATATGCTTAAAATGCCTTTATCCGTTGACCTTAAGCCTGTGGTAGACCTTCTTGCCCTTGCGGACGATGGCCTCGCCGTTGTCATCGAAATCAGATTCAGCGAGAGCATAGAACTGATCCTCCACTACCTTGTCGTTAAGGTAGACGCCCTTCTGCTGGATCATTCTCCTAGCCTCGCCCTTGGACTTCATGAGTCCTGCCTTGACGAGCGCGTCAGCGATCTGCATGCCTGCGCCGAGTTCCTCTTTGGTGATCTCGGTTGTCTTCATGTCTTCCGATCTGCCTGCATTCTCGAAGATGTCCTCAGCTGTCTTCTTAGCGATGTCAGCCTGCTCCTGGCCGTGGATGATCTTGGTAACTTCGTAAGCAAGTCTCTTCTTTGCCTCGTTGATAGCTGCGTCGGTAAGCTTTGCATACTCGTTGATCTCGTCCATCTCGAGGAACGTAAGGAGTTTCATGCACTTGATGACGTCAGCGTCATCAACGTTTCTCCAGTACTGATAGAAGTCATAGACGGAAGTCTTGTTCGCATCGAGCCATACGGCACCCTTTGCGGTCTTTCCCATCTTCTTGCCCTCGCTGTTCGTGAGAAGCGTGAATGTAAGACCGTATGCATCTTCCTGATCCTTACGGCGGATGAGCTCCATTCCTGCAAGGATGTTTGACCACTGGTCGTCTCCGCCGAACTCGAGCTTAACGCCATACTTCTTGTGGAGATAGTAGAAATCGTATGCCTGCATGAGCATGTAGTTAAACTCGATGAAAGACAGACCCTTCTCAAGACGCTGCTTGTAGCACTCGGCAGTAAGCATCTTGTTTACCGAGAAATGAGGTCCGATATCTCTTAAGAACTCGATGTAGTTGAGGTCTCTGAGCCAGTCGGCATTGTTTACGATAAGAGCCTTGCCGTCAGAGAAATCGATGACCTTGCCCATCTGCTTCTTGAAGCACTCAACGTTGTGGTCGATCGTCTCAACGGTCATCATCTGACGCATGTCTGTACGGCCGGAAGGATCGCCGATCATACCCGTACCGCCGCCCATGAGAGCGATGGGTCTGTGGCCTGCCTTCTGCATGTGGCTCATTACCATCATCTGGACGAAGTGACCTACGTGAAGTGAATCAGCAGTCGGGTCGAAGCCTATATAAAACGATACGCCCGGCTTACTGAGGAGATCGTAGATCTCGTTTCTATGTGTAGCCTGTGAGAAATATCCTCTTTCTTCAAGCGTGTCGAATACATTCTTTGCCATAATGTCCTCCAAAGAACAAATAATAATAAAAGCCTATGTATGATACACCGCATAACGCAGGTAAACAAGGTTACAGCGCTAAATAATAACATACATGGTGTATAATAAAATTCACATTGGATTGTATGTATCGTTAAATAGGTTAACTGATAAATTGAATGACCAGGTATTTAATTAGAAGTTTTAAAAATCTAAATTTCTGCGATTTACTGTCGAATTTTCGAAGTAACTGGTTTATTCCGGTCTCAGCAATATTCTTTTTACTGTTAAATACCGGTTTGGCAACACATAACCTTTGGCCCGTGGATTCTTATTATTCTTTTGTACCCGCGGCCATCATGATCTTTCTCTTTTCCTTTATCTGTCCGTCATTTGTTACTTACCAATCTCACATATCCACTAAAGTAAAGATCTTTGCTCTAATAAACGCTGCCAGTATATGTTTCGTCGCATGGGCCGATTTAAAGCGATTTGTGATTTTCTTGCATGGAAACCCTGCCATACAGAAATTGGTCTTTATGTTTCTTGCCATCCCGTTTGTCTATGTTGTTAACGTTTTATTCTGGGATAAACTCGGAACCGTATTAAATGAAGCAATCCAGGATTTTGATATAAAAAAGTGGGAGTGGGTAATATACGCTTGCATTTATCTTTTGTTTTGCATTTTTATAGCTTTTTGTTTTTTGAAGAGTCAGGCATTTTATGGTACAAAATATCTGGTGGATATAATTTATACGAGCGACTCTCCGAAGTTGCTTAAAACAAATGCCTTTATCATTATTGATCATATTGAGAACGATCTGCGCCAACCTCTTTTTGCAGTCTTTGCGGCACCTTTAATGGGAATACCCAGCTTATTAGGGAAAATAATACCCGGTATCCCCGGTGCTTTGTTCATTGCGTTTTTTCAACTTGTTTTACTGTTTTTTTCTCAATTGTTACTCGCAAAAGCGCTTGAATTAAACAAGCGCCAACGGATCTGCTTTATCATTCTTTCTTCATTCACTTACACCTACATATTATTTTCAATAATGATAGACCAATATGTAATCGCTTTCTTTTGGTTGGTCCTGACGGTTTATCTCATGAACAAAGGCGATAATAACGCTGCGATTTCATCATTTGCTTCCAGCGGAACACTACTTACCAGCAGTGTTCTTGTTCCTTTCATATTGAAACCGAAAGAGAATAGATTTAAAACGTATAAAGAATGGCTGATAAATATGTTGTTCTATGGCTTTGACTTTTTAATCCTGCTGTTATTGTCAGACAGGTTTCACATCTTATGGAATTCAATTAAAAATCTAAAAATGCTTTCACAGTACTCAGATGAAAAACTCAGATTGAGTGCGCGCTTCCTTCAATATTTCAACTTTGTAAGCAGTTATTATTTCGCACCTGCAGCTCTGGAAAAGCAACTCGAAGACGGGCACAGCAGCTGGCAATTAGCTGAGGCCACAACTTTAAATTATATAGGTTTAGTCATATTCGTGTTGGCAATCTTAGGTTTCATCGCAACCCGGAAATCAATGATCTCCAGAATTGCGTTTGGTTGGCTCTGTTTCTCAATAGTCATCTTGGCAATTGCCGGTTGGGGGACAAACGAAAACGGCCTGATTCTTTATGCGTTATATTTCGGATGGTCATTCCTTGTGTTGAACTTTAATCTCGTAAAAGTCATTGAGAACAAACTCAAAACAAATTTAATTATTCCTGTATTTACAGCAATAACCTGCATTGTTATGCTGGCAATCAATGTTCCCGGAATAATCAGTTTAGTTGAATTCGCAATAAACAAATATCCTGTTTGATTAAAGGCCAATCCATCCTCTTATGTTATCCAGATATAAAATACCAAAAATAAGGACAGCATACAGAAGACACAACAATATCAGAATCTTATCTTGAAACAAAACCTCTGTCGGATCCCCGTCAGACGTTTCCTTTTCAATATCCAAACAATATTTTAATGAGATCAACATAACGATCGGAACGGTCATAACCTTCTTTTCGTTATTTACATTGCTCATAGTCCACAATGCATAATACGTATTCGCCATGGTAAGGCACATATACATGCATCTTTCAAGAAAACCAATCCCATATCCTTTAAGTGCCTCTCGAGTTCCGGTGTTCCCCATTTGCTTAAGTTCATTACGGCGTTTACCGAAAGCTAAAAAGAAAGATATTGAAATCACAGTCAAATACAACCAACCTGAAACTTTAATATCTGTAATAATCGCACCATAAACCACCCTTAAAAGGAATCCGGCAACAAGGATTGACACATCAAGCAAAGGGATATTTTTGAGTCCGAAACTGTAAAGAATATTGATTACTACATATGTAAAAAGAAAGAATAGTGCCCAAACATTAAAAATCAAGCAAAACAACACAGATGCAAGAATCAGACAGATAATGGCTGTAATAAGTGCATTCTTTACAGATATTTTATTGCTTGCAATAGGCCTGTTGCACTTCTGCGGATGAAGGCGATCCTTATCCTTATCTTTTATATCATTAACAATGTAAACAACTGACGAAATGAGACAAAAAACAAAAAAACCAATCAGGCAGTCTCTCAGTTTATTAAGCAACATCAACTGACCACTGAATAACAGTGCTGCAAATATAAGCAAATTTTTTATGTAATGCTTAACTCTGATAAGCTTCAGATATTCTGACAATAAAACATCTCCTAACCCAGTTTAATAAAATCGACTGCAGCAAGAGCTGCGACTGCGCCGTCTGCACAAGCGGTAGTGAGCTGCCTGACCTTCTTGGTCCTGCCGTCGCCTGCCGCGAAGATGCCTTTGACGTTGGTATGGCAGTCTTCGCCGGCCTCGATGTAGCCGCCTGAGAGCGTTACCAGATCCTTGAAATCAGCAGTCTTGGGTTCCTGACCGATCGCAACGAAAAGTCCGTCGACATCGATCGTCTTTTTGCTGCCGTCTTCCCTGTTCGTAAGTTCGAGTGAAGAAAGCTTGGGCTCGCCGATAAGACTTTCAACGACATAAGGGGTAACGATC
>JAILIB010000164.1 GCA_024695505.1 Saccharofermentans sp. | reverse complement strand
CGAGCGATTTCCGCAGGCGCTGCAGCGCCGAGGACCTTAGCGAGTAAAGCAATATTACGATTACGATTCTTCCTCGACTTTAGCCTCAGCTATGACCTTCTGAGCGATTTCGTCAGGTGCGGGTTCATAGCGTACGTGCTCCATGGCGAACCAACCGCGGCCCTGAGTCATTGACTTGAGGTCTGTAGCATACTCGAGCATCTCAGCGGTAGGAACTTCTGCGTTGACTACGGAACCGAACTCATCGGCATCGATGCCCATTATCCTTCCGCGGCGCTTGTTCATGTCGCCCATGATGTCGCCCTGCTTATCCTCGGGGATATGTACCTCAACCTTGCTGATGGGTTCAAGGAGAACCGGGCTTGCAGCTGTCATGCCTGCCTTGAAAGCGAGGTTTGCAGCGATCTTGAATGCCATTTCGGAAGAGTCTACCGGATGGTAAGAACCGTCGACCAAAGTGGCCTTGAGGTTAACTACGGGATAGCCTGCGAGGACACCCTTCTTTACGGAATCCTGGAGACCCTTTTCGACTGCCGGGAAGTAATTCTTCGGAACAGCGCCGCCGAAGACCTTCTCTTCGAATACGAGTTCTTCGGAATCGTAGTTGGGTTCGAACTCTACCCAAACGTCACCGTACTGACCGTGACCGCCGGACTGCTTCTTGTGCTTACCCTGGACCTTGACCTTCTTGCGGATGGCTTCACGATAAGGAACTCTGGGTGCATCGAGTGTGCAGTTTACGTTGTAAACGCTCTTGAGCTTGCTGATGAGGACCTTGAGCTGCATGTCGCCCAAACCGGAGAGGACCATTTGCTTTGTCTCAGGGTTGGTCTCAACCTTGAAGCAGCGGTCTTCGTCTGCGAGTTTTGTAAGACCTGTGATGATCTTGTCTTCCTCACCCTTCTTATCGGGAACGATGCTCTTTGAAAGAACGGGTGTAGGGAACTTGATCTTAGGCATCTCGAGAATGCGAGCCTTGTCGCAGAGCGTATCGTTGGTATCTGAGTTTGCGAGTTTGGCAGCTGCACCGATGTCACCTGCGGTAACCTTATCGGTTGCGATCTGCTCCTTGCCGCGCAGATAGAACAATCCGCCGATCCTTTCGTCCTTGCCCTTTGTAGCGTTATAGACTGTGGAGTTTGCGCGCAGTGTTCCTGCGTTGACCTTGAAGATGCTGATCTTTCCGACGAACGGGTCGGTGATGGTCTTGAAGATGAATGCTGCGAGCGGATCGTCGATGGAGCATCCGACCATCTGTGTGCTGCCGTCAGGAAGAGTAGCTTCAAGAGCGGGCTTCTTGCCTGCCGGAGGTGTATCCTTCGAAATGCAGTTGAGCAGGAAGTCGATGCCCCAGTTCATGTATGCGGAACCGCAGTAGATCGGGTGGAGCTTACCTTCACGGAAACCGGCATGTACGCCGTGACGGAATTCGTCCTCTGTGAAAGGCTCACCTGCAAAGAACTTCTCCATGAGCGCATCGTCAGCCTCTGCGACGACTTCGTTGACCTTATTCTGAAGCTCGTCAACTCTCTCGTTGTACTCTTCGGGAAGCGGATACTCAATGAACTTTCCTGTAGCCTTGTCAACGCTGAAAGCCTTGCGGTTCATAACGTCGACGATGCCCGTCATCTGTCCGTCCTTCATGATAGGGAATGAAAGCGGGATGACTGAAGAACCGTAACGCTCCATCATACGTGCAGCTACTGCTTCGAAGTCGGCATTAGGCTCGTCCATTCTGTTCATGAAGAACAGGAAAGGAACCTTCTTGCCGTTCAAGAGCCTGATAGCTTTCTCGGAACCGACGGACGTGCCGCCCTTTGCGGAGATCATGATGACGCCTGAATCGGCGATCCTTATTCCGCTCATCTCCTCACCCAGGAAATCGAAGTCACCTGGAGTGTCGATGATGTTGATCTTGCTGCCTTTGTACTCGCAGCAGGCTACGGAAAGGCTGACTGACATCTGACGCTTGATCTCTTCGGGATCATAGTCCAGTGTCGTGTTGCCGTCAACGATCTTGCCCTGACGATTGATCGCTTTGGTGTAATAGAGAATAGCCTCTGCGAGTGTCGTCTTTCCGGACCCGACGTGTCCGAACAGCGCGATATTGCGAATTTTGTCTGCGGAATAAATCTCCATCAGTCATTCCTCCTTGGGTTCAAATTTTCAATAACTTTCCTATTATAAAATATTTGATAGTCTAATTCCACAAAACGGCAAACATATTTCCAACTTTTTTTGTGCACTTGATTTTAATGGCTGACGGGCGAAAAAAAGAGGCTGCGAACCGCAGCCTCTCACCGTTCAAACTGTTCTGAAAGATCTTATCTGACTCTTCTCGTATCCTGAGCAGGTCTCTCGAAGATAAGGATGAGACGGTCTTCCTTGGTGTTGAAGGATCCGCCTGAAAGTGAAGCGGTCTCAGCGCCTCCGAGGGAAGAAAGGAGCTTTCCTCCGTCATCGTCGATCGTGGAAACAAGCTTCCATCCTTCAGAAGCCTTCTTCTTGAGAAGTTCGTTAAGAGCTTTGACGTCGACTTCTGACATGCTGTTGTGTCCAACCAGCTCGACGCTGTATTCCTTAGGACCATCCGATGCTCCGGAACCACCTTCCTTGACTCTCTTCTCAAGCATTGCTACGGACTCGTCGAGAGCTGCAAGCTTCTTCTCAAGTTCAGCCTTCTCCATTTCTTTCTCCTTAATCTGATTTTCCAATTCTTCGATCTGCTTCATCATGGAGCCCTTCTCGCTCTCGCTCAAAGCGCACTCCTTGAGGAATACGGCCTGCTTCTCAGCATTGAGAACGATCTCCTGAGCAGCAGCCTCAGCGAGCACTGTTGCCTTCTTGGAATCAGCGATGATACGGTTAGCCTCGTCAAGATCGCTCTTCAAACCTGCGATCTCGCCTTCGAGCTTCTTCTGCTCAGCCTGATACTGGTTTGTGAGCTCTTCGGCATTATTCTTCTTGGCTTCTACGACCTCGAGATCAGCATTTGTCGCTTTGATCCTCTGATCGAGTTCTTTTTCCTTAGCGGCCAGGTCAGCCTTAACGCTCTCAACCTGCTGCTGGAGCTCTTCCCTTGCTGCAGCGGCCTGCTCATTCATCTCGTCACGCTTTGCTGCAGCTTCCTCAGCTTCAGCCATGACCTTTCTGGCCTGATCCGTCAATCCGTCGAGTTCGCTCTGAGCCTGCTTGTTGCGCTCCTCGAGCTCTGCGATGATGCGCTCACGTTCAGCATTAGCAGCTACGATGAGCTTCTCTGTCTCAGCTTTTGCCTTGTCGCGCTCAGCTTCAGCCTGATCCTTTATCTTGAGGGCTTCGGAAGCCTGCTCCATGGAGACCTTCTTGGACTCCTCGGCGATCCTAACCTTCTCTTTTTCGAAATCTGCGTTGAGCTTGTCGATGTTCGCTTCGATAGCCTTGAGTTCTTTCTCTTTCTCGGCCTTGATCTTATCGGCGTTGTCCATCATCGCCTGGATCTCTTCAGCCTGCTTGACCAGCTCATTACGCTTGGCCATAGCTTCTTTGTATTCTTTTTCAACCTGGATGGCGAGTTCTTCAGTCTGGCGCTGAGCTTCCTCGAGGATGCGCTTCTGCTCAGCCTGGGCGGCAGCGATCATCTCATCGTGCTCTTTCTTGGTCTTTTCCTTAGCCTCTTTGACGATGGAATCCGCTTCCTTGCGCATTGCATCGCGCTTCTCGCGTGCCTCGCCTACTTCGTTGCGGATCGTATCGACTGTCTGTTCGAGAGCGATCTTCTCATCGAGCTTCTTCTTCTGGAATGCCGAGAACTCGGAATCAAGCTTAAGCTTTTCGGAATTGAACTTGTCCTGCATCGTGGCATAATCGCGCTCGAGCTTTTCCATAGCTTCTACTATGCGCTTTTCTTCTTCGCTTCTCTTGGCCTCGGCGCGGGCGATCTTTTCCTGCTCTTTCTGCTCAAGAACCTTCTTGGCATCAGCAGCCGCAGAATTTACGTCACCCTGAGAAGCCTTCTGAAAGTCGTATTTGCACATTGAGCAACGGGCAACGTTGTCACCCATCATTACACCGCATACCGGACATCTCTTCATAATATGTTCTCCCTGATTTCGGCCGTGTTAAATAACGGCTCATAAATAACATGTTTCATTATACTCCCTCAAAACTGAAAAGTTTTATTTTTTTGACTCTATAAATTTGAATTTTTAGTAAACATAAATATATAAAACGTTTTCGCCCGATTTTTTTTGTGTGCGTTGCCTTTTTGATAGTATCAAACGTGCCTTTATAATTATATAAATCAAGTTCAGGGGGGATTATTACATGAACAAGTTTTCCTGCAAGGCCTTTGCATTATTGCTTTCGGCACTTGTCTTAACAGGCATTGTCTGCAGCTGTTCCAAGAACGCCAGTGCAGGCAGCGTCGTAACAGTCGGCATCACACAGGAACCCAGCGTTTTGGACCCTCATACGGTAAACGCTGCCGGTGACCGTGAGATAATCTTCAACATATATGAAGGACTCTATAAATTCGATTCTGACGGAGTTCTCAATCCCTGTCTCGCAACAGGTTATGAGCTTTCCGACTCGATGGATGAATATGTCTTCACGATCCGCAAGGGCGTAAAGTTCCATAACGGTAAGGAAATGACGCCTGAAGACGTCGTCTTCTCGCTCTCCCGCGCCGCAGGTCTTCTTCCCGGCCAGGAAAAAGCACCCGTTGACGCGCTTAAGGTAGTTTCCGCAGTCTCCGTCAGCAGCGATGACGCTTCAAAGGTCGTCGTCAAGCTCAAGGAAAAGAGCAGCGAGCTTTTGAGCTACTTCACGGTCGGCATCATCCCTTCCGGTTATGAGGAATGCCAGACAAAGCCCATCGGAACAGGCCCTTTCAAGTTCGATTCATATAATCCCGGTCAGAACGTAACCATCTCAAAGTTTGACGGCTACTGGGGAACAAAAGCCTCCATCGACAAGGCAGTCTTCAAGATCTGCGCTGACATCGATGCAGGAATGGTCGAACTTACCAACGGAAGCATCGACATCTTCCCTCACTTCACTTCCGACCGTGCAAAGCAGATCGACCAGACGAAGTTCAAGGTGGACTCAAACGTTTCCAACATGCCTCAGATCTTCATTCTCAACAACAAGGTCGCGCCTTTTGACAATCCCAAGGTTCGCGAGGCCTTCAACTATGCCATCAACAGGAAGGACGTCATCTCCGTTTCCACAGACGGCAACGGCGTTGAGCTCACCACAGCAATGAGCCCCGCCATGGGCAAGTACTACGACAAGTCCCTCGACGGCACATATACTTATGACGTTGAGAAGGCTCAGAAGCTTCTTGAAGAGGCAGGTTTCCCCACAGGTTTCGAGACAACGGTAACCGTCTGCTCATCTTACCTTCCTCACGTCAACGCGGCAGTTGAGATTGCTGCAGAGCTCAAGAAGATCGGCGTAACTCTCAAGATCAACCAGGTCGATTGGGCTACATGGCTCGACCAGGTTCACGACAAGAGAAATTACGACACGACCGTCATCTGTGTCGACAGCGCTTTCGCACCTTACGACGTGCTCCAGCGTTATGCTTCAGACAGTTCCAAGAACTTCTTCAACTATTCCAATTCCAGGGTTGACGAGCTTCTCAAGCTCATCCCCGCTGAAAAGGATGAAGCAAAGAAGGTTGAATACTATCACGAGATCCTGGGCTGCATGGTAAAGGACAACAACAACGTCTACATTCAGGACCCCACGGCCATCACGATCGTAAGCAACCGCATCGAAGGCTACAAGACCTGGCCTATGTACGTCGTTGACCTTTCAACGGTCAAGATCGCCAAATAAACTGAGTCTTACAGGCAGAAAAAACGCCGCGGCTTTACCGGCTGCGGCGTTTTTGTTTGTTCTCTTTTACTCCTGCGGAAAGATGTTCTTCTCGTAAAAGTGTTTGATTATCGATCGTCTCGTAACTATGCCTATGAACATCCCGCGGTCATCGGTGATCGGAACGAAATTCGTTTCCATTGCCCGGATGATGAGGTTTTCGATCGATGCGCTGATGGTGACCGGCGGGTTCTTCTTCGTCTGGTCAAGCAGATCTGTCAGACGGAACTGCTCAAGGTTCTCGATAGCCAAGGTATGAGGCTCGCCGCCTTCACCCTTAACTATAAACCACAAAAGATCGCCCTCGCTTATCGTCGCGACATAATGGCCGTCCCTGTCAAGCACGGGAACTGCAGTAAAGCCCGTCGCATGCATCTTTTCAAGAGTCTGCCTGACTGTAGAATCGGAATAGACGAAGATTACATCCTGCTTGGGGCGCGTAAAAAAGGCTATATTCATATTGATCTCCGGAAATCAGGCACCGCCCAGATCCTTGTCGATGCGGACCTGGAAAGGAGTTGCGGTAAGGCCGTTTTGAGCATGGAGCGGGGTAGGACCGTAAGAGAAGAATGCATAGCGGACCTTTGAAGGGTATTCGACCATCGGGCAGGACAGAAGGACTGTCTTTCCGTCAAAATCGACCGTTGCCTCCGCAGGGAAGAATTCCCCGTCTTCACCTGCCACTTCGAAGCCGGAATCCTCAGGTCCGAATCCGGTGGCAAGGTTGAGGAGCATGTAGTCTCCGCCGAACGTGATCTCAACGCCTTCACCTCGCCTTGCATCAATGATATACGGAGCGACCGCTTCGATGTTTTCAAATCCGTAAACGAACTTCTGCGCAAGAAGCGCAAGCCTGTCACCGGGCGTCTTCTTGTCGGACGGATGAGGGTTATTGAACTCGCCGCAGTCCACCGTGACCGCCATAAATGCGTTCCTTATGTCTATCGCGACTATCTGCTGCTGCTCACGGATGAGCGGCCAGGACATGTCGTCATAGCCCATGTATTTACGTTCTTTGGAAATATACATAGGAAGCTGGCAGAAAAGGAACGGCAGCTCGTCGTCAAAGAAGACTTCGCGCCATTCACTGATAAGGGACTCAAAAGCATGTCCGTATTCAGTCTGATGTCCGTCAGTGTCGGACTCGCCCTGATAGAAGATCACGCCCCTTAACGTATAGGGAGCGACCCTTAAGATCATGGACTCAAAGAATGAACCGGGACGTCTTATGGCCCTCGGGCCTACCGGCGGCGGCCAGGGTTCAGGGCCCAAAAGGGCATCCGTATCAAGATAAGTAAGGTTAGGATTTTCGCTGAGAAGACAATCCAAGTGTTCCTTATAGTCTTTCTCACGTTTGTCGAATTTTGCCTGGAGATCATCAAACTCTTCAGGTGTAAGTTCAGAGGTGCGTTCGTCAAATTCCCTGATATAATTCCTGCCTTCAGGGGTGGTCATCAGGCTCTCAACGCTTTGCCAGCAGTCGATCGTCGAATCATCAAAAGTACACTGGATAATGCCGATCTTGGCATCGATACGCGATTCGATGGAACGGGCAAAATAGAATGCAACGCCGCTCATTTCGCCGGCGGTCTCCGAATCGACCTCCACCCATCGGGATTCGTCCTCGGCAGCGATCAAAGCCTCATCAAGAAAGCCTGCCTGAGGCACTTTGTAGTATCTTATATCGGTCTTGCCGATCTTGGGGATCAGATATTTGGCATATGCGGTCCTTGCCAGCGGGTATGACATGTTGGCCTCGCCGGCGGCAAGCCAGACTTCACCGGCATATGTGTTCTTCAGGATGACGGGGTCTTCGCCTTCCGCAGATACCCTTATCTCAAAAGGTCCGTCAGGTTCTTCTATCGGGTTGACACAGACCAGGAAACTTCCGTCTTCCTCAGTCACGGATTCAGCCACGGAGACGGGTTCTTCAAATTCTTCCTTAAACAGCTCGCAACGGACGGTGCATGCCTTGTCAGAGTTGCCGAATACACGCAATTCAGCTCCCCATTGGAACACCATATTGTCTTTAAAGATGCCGTTTAAACAGATAGCCATACTCTCTGATTATAACTCACATGAAAGGCGTTTGTTATTGTCTTTTTGTTTTCAAAAGAGCGTGACTATGAAAAGATATGCCTGTCCCGCATCGCCGTTTACGGTGATAAAACCCTGCGCTACGGCCGATGCAAAAGTCATGACGCCATTGAGGACAGCGGTCAGTGCATCAGCGTCAGCATCGATGTAGAACGGCGCATTGATGTATTCGTAAGGAGCGATCTCCGCCTGGCCGTCTTCAACTTTTACGTAAAACGGCTGATTGTCGAGATTGCCCTTGAGAGTGATCTGCGTCGCGGTATCCTTAAGGAATCTCGTTTTTGCGGCTTTCTGCTCAACAGCCCTGTAAATACTCGCAAACGTCGGTTCAACTTTGTTCTTAGCACTCATATAGAAGCCTCCAAAATGTTATCACGCCGTTTCGTCAGTCTTGTCACCTGACTGACCCTGCGTCTTATCCTTTTCCGGTTCCTTCACCGTTTCTTCTTCCGGTTCAGAAACTGAAACTGCCTTTAATTCCTCTTCCTCGGAAACAGCCGTGTCTTCTGTTTCGGGCTTAACTGCCGGAATGCCTTCAACGCTGGCTCCGCTCTCAAGTTCCCTTCTTTCTTCGGGAACATAAGGAACACTTCCCTCTTCTTCAACGGCTGCAGATGCCTTCTCTACAGGCATGAAGACCTTCTCGGCAAACATGATCCAGGAAGTCGGGATGATCTTTGAAGCAACGTGAAGCGCCTTTTGAGAGAAGCCGTAAACAAGGATCTGTCTTCCGCTTCTTGAAGCCTTGATAGAGGCTTTGGCAAGCTTTACCGGATCCGCAACGACATATTGCCTGATGCCGGTAAATTCAGTCTGCACCCCGCCAGTGGCCTTACGTTGGAAGTCTGTATTTACGGGACCCGGACAGACCGTTGTAACTACGATGTTGTAATCGATCAGTTCGTAGTAAAGCGCCCTGGAAAAAGAGATCACGAACGCCTTGCTGGCGGCATAGGCCGCAAAGCCCGGCTGCGGAAGGAAACCCGCTGATGAAGCTATATTGATTATCCTGGGACTGTTGTCCTCGGTCCAGATCGGTGTTTTGGAGATCATGTACGGCAGGCAGATACGGGTCAGCTTCGCAAGGCTCGTGCAGTTTACATCTACCGTGTCCTCTATGGTCTTTGCGGGAAGATCTTCAACGGCACCCTTCATTCCGGTCCCGGCGCAGTTGATAAGAAGACCTACGACGGGTTTTTCGGCGGCCAGTCTGTCTGCAAGCACCGACAGGTCTTCAGGAGACGCAAGATCCGCTTTTATCGGGACGATGCGGTCGTCTCCAAGCAGGGCCTTTGTCTCAACGATCTTGTCCTCGCGTCTGGCAACTGCCCAGATCTCCTCGAAAGGAACACAACCATAAGCGCCGCGTTCCTTGACTACCTCTTCAAGAAAAGCCTTCCCGATACCGGAAGAAGCGCCTGTGATTATCGCGATGTTTTTGTTCATGACAAAATGACCTCCGACGATGGTCTCTGTATTTAATAATACACTATGAAACCGCTGCCGAATATCCTTTGAGAAAAATAGAACGGCGGCTCCGGTAAACGGAACCGCCGCTATATCCATTCTCTTTCCAAGCCGTATGGCTGTAGTATTTCAGGTTACTGCGGGTTAATGGGTTTGAACCCGAGAACGGGCTGAACTGCAGTAGGAGCTACCTGGGTGCTCGGATCCATGATCGCCGGTCTCTGGCCTTCCAAAACCTGACCCTTCGCCTGCTTGTAGCGCGTGTCACGGACATGCTGTCCTTCTACGTTTGCTGCAGGACGGACTATGCCGTAAGCTCCGGGAGTGAGTTCAGGTTCTTCAGCCTGAGCTTCCTTGGATGCTGAAGATCTGGAGAAGTAAGCTGATTTATGGCTCGTGGCCTGATCTGCATAACTCTGACGGGCAGGAGCTTCTGTCTTTGACGCCTGGTTCTCGGCTTCGTTTACTGTCTCTTCCTGAGCCTCTGAAGTCTGCTTGAAAGGGTTGATGCATGCCGTGCCGGGAGCTGCCCAGACCGGTGCTCTGCCGCTGTTATTGTGTGATTTTCCTGCGATCATATTTCCAAGCTGATTGGAGTTGCCGGAACCCTTGGCATGTACTGCGGATATTTCCGGAGCACTCTTCGTTTCTGCTTTGGCAATGGCAGATGCAGACGGTGCCGCAGGATTACTTGAGAATGCTGAACGCTTGTATGGGACCTGCTGAACTTTCTTCGGTGCCTCGCCCTTGATCTCGGCAACTGACCTTCCGGTCCTCATTGCAGCACGCATAGCCTGCTGTTCCCTTGCTGCTTCAGCTCTCTCCCTGGCCTGTTTTGCAGCTTCGCTAGTAGCATTTGACGGAGCGGCAACCTTGCCCTGAGGCGTAAATTTCGATGTGGATTTAACTGCCGAAGTTACGATCTTGTCTGACGGATGTGTTCCGGCAGAAGGTTTGAAAGCAGACGTCACGATCTTCTCATTAGGATGAGAGCCCGCAGTCGGCTTGAAGGCTGACGTCATGATCTCATCAGTCGTATGTGAGACTTCGGTCTTAAATACCTTGTTCGGATCTACTTTTTCAGCACGCTCAAGACCCTCTACAGGCTTGAAGGGCGAAGCTGCCTTGGGCCTCGGCTCAAGCTTGAACGGGTTTTCTGCCTTTTCAGCAGTTTCCTCAGTCGTTCCGGCAGCCGCAGCAGCTGCTACTGCTGCATGGTTAACGGAAAGTTCCTTAGGTCTCTTAATAGGAGCGTGTGCAGGCTTAAATGCAGCCTTTTCCGCTTTTTCAGTTTCCTCTTCGAGCATCTTGATCTCTTTCTTTCCTGCCGCAGGATTATAGCTGTATCCGTGCTGGGCATCTGATGCGATCGGAGCATTATTCTTGCTCGTTCCGGCATATGCGTAAACGAGGTCGCCAACGCCGGGAATAAAGTCAAGCACAAGATCCTTGCCGGTTTTGCCCTGATTCATAAGGCTTCTTACCCTGAGGTATGACAGACCTGCAGCCGTCAGCGCAAGTACGATCCACAGCCATGCAAACGACTTTGTATTCTTTCCCGTTTCAGGATGAGAAAGAGCTGCCTCTACAGGTGTCGGTTCGAGATCGGAAGGATCGAGTGTAGTAGTTGTTCCTTCGCCGTTATCTACAGCCGCAACCGGAATGAAACTGCCGCTATTGTCTGTCTCGGTGGCAGCAGTTGTTGAACGTGCAAAAAACTTTACCTTTGACTTCTTGTTGGGTTTAGACTTCGACGCTGCTTTCTTGTCTGATGAAGACTTCTTTGCAGAAGAATTCTTTTTAGCCGAAGTGGCATTTGTTGCCTTCGAAGTTGAAGATGATGTCGTAGACTTTGTTGTTGACTTGGTCGTAGACTTGGTCGTTGACTTCGTTGTGGATTTTGTCGTGGACTTTGTTGTCGACTTGGTCGTTGACTTTGTTGAGGATTGGGTTGTGGATTTGGTCGTGGCCTTTGTTGTTGGAGAAGGATTCTTCACTGAGACACTCGCTCCACGTACTTTTGTGGCATTAACATTAGTTCCGCTGATTGTAATTTTAATAGTGACATTTTTAGTGAATTCAAAATTCTTTATCTTAATCTCGCCACTACTTTTACTGACAAGTTTTTTGTCGCAGCCGGAAACCTTCGCAATATCGAATTCGTTCTTGGTAATGTCAATCGTTATAGTTAATTTTGCGTTCTTGGTGTAACCGTAAAGACCTATCTGTATGATCTGTTCGTCCGGATTGCCTGCATTATAAGCATTCTCCCAATGTCCAGCGGCGGCGCTGACCGTGGTTGCCGGAGTAATAAACAACACAACACCAATAGTTAATACCGCGCATAATAAGACTGCAATAATCCTGCTCAACTTATTGCCTGACGTCATTATTCCCCTCCCCGGGTATGTATTCAACGAAGCGTTAACAAATTGTTAACACCTAAATTATACAATCCCTACAAGAAAATACAAGAGAAAAGACAAATATGTAGTATATTTGACAAATCCGCAAACGCCGTGTATTACTGCATTTGCGGATTTTAAGTCTGAAAGTCATTTAGATATCAATCTATATATCCCTGACGCCCTGTCCCGTGATCGAATCAGGCGGAGGGGTTATATCTCCGCTTCCGGGACGTGTTGGAGCCTCGACTCTCTTGCGTTTCACACTCGATGAAGGTCTCTTGTGCCTGACCGGCTCACGCTCTGCATCAGCGAATCCCTCAACCGGCTTCTCGGCGGCCGGCAGGATCGCCTCTTCGCCGGTCTTCATAATGTCGGGCTTTTCCGCCTGAACCTCGGCAGGACGCTCAACAACCGCGTTTTCGACTTCGGTTCCGATCTCAGGGCGCATTACGCTGCTCATCATTGGAGTCTCATCCTCTCCCTCGTCGGTCGCCCTTCTCCTGATATAATCAGCTACCGATCCTTTACCGACTTTTGCAGAAGTCGGGCGCTTAAGATTCGTCGGCTTGATCTTCGCGGGAGCTGCGGAATCGGTTACCAGCGCGGGAGTGTTCGCCTCCTCGCCGACGGAATCAGAATCAAGCTCAGCCTTCTGTGCGCGCCTTGCTTCGAGAGTATTTGAATAGACCGGCCTTATCGGAGCCGTGTTGGATTTCTGAAGATAACCGTTAATTACAAGCTGGTCGCGGTCGAAGTCCATCTTAGCCGCTTTTTGGGAAGAAATGCCCAGTTGACCGAAGACGTCTTTTGCCTTGCTCTCATCCTTTTCGGCCTCGCTCTTTCCGCCTATAAGGGTGTTGTTGGTCTTTGACGCCTCCCTGGCAAACTTTTCAGCTGCCCTTCTGGCTCTTTCGGCCTCACGCATCTTACTTCCGTCTTCGTCCGTACGTTCTTCAACGCCGTCAACAACTTCAAGCTTGCGTCTCTCGGCAGCCCACGCTTCTTCGCGCTTAGCCTTGCGTTTTTCCAGAGCACGCCATACGGTTAATGCGACTATCAGGGCAACCAAAGCCGTCGGTATCCCGATCCAGAGAAACTTTTCAAGAAAACTGTTTTCTATAATACTAAAGCTTATCATCAGCCGTTCTCCCCGTTCCCGGCATCATCACCGGCATGGGAGTCCTCCCCGTCATCAGCAGTCTTCGAAGCTGCCGCCCTGATTCCTGCATAAACTGCTAGAATGCATACCCCGATACTGACAGTTATTATTATAACCGCCAAAACGACCCTTCGCACGTTCGAAGAAGGCAGTTTAACCTTTTCGTCAGGAGCCGCCGAAGTTTCGGGAGTTTGAGTCTGAACGGCCGTTTCATCCTCAGTCACTGCCGTAACGCTCTCGGTCTGCTTTTCAGTCTCAGAAGGGGCGGATTCAGCCCTTACGATCTTTCCCGAAAAATCAGTGAGCGAGATCCCGTTTGCACCTAAGGGGACCTTGTGGTCCAATCCTACGAACTTTCCTGAATCATTCTGCCAGAGGACCTTCTTGACCAGACCGTACTTTTCCTCGTCCCAGGTCTTGAAGTCGTCTTTGACCAGACCGCCCGTGTCACCAGAGTTTGCATTAAAGCACCAGAAAGTGTGGCTGAGCTTCTTCTCATCGATAAGCTGTCTCAGGCAGTTCATCCACTTGAGGGTGTCGCCTTCCATGAAGCCGCCCCATTCACCGATCAGTATCGGAGCAATGTCCTCATCGGCAATGTAAAGCCAGAACGGAGTCCAGGCATCCTTTTTGAGGGATTCATATGTGAATTCCTTCTCAAACCAGGGCTGCTTATAGACAGTCGGGCCGTAATCGTGAGGTGAATAGACGATCTGCTTATTGAACGCTTCGGAACCGAGATCGACCGGATAGTCCTTAACACCCATGAGGTTTCCGCCCCACCAGGTGATGCGGTAGTCTTCTTTGTTCTCCGATGTGAAGTTGTTGGCCTTGATATCCTTAGGATAGATCTCGATTCCCTCGATAACGATCAGGACATTGGGATTCTCGCCCAGTACCGCCTTGCCTGCCTTCTCGGCGATCTTTTTCCAGTTGTTCGGATCGTTTGAATCGTTCCAGATCGCACGGGGTGTCTCCGGCGGTTTGCCGTGAGGCTCGTTCTTGAGGTCATAGGCAACGATGGTGTCATTGTCCTTATATCTGGCAGCGAGCCATCTGAGGGACTCGATATAGTCTGCTTCCGTGATGTTGTCCCTGTACCAGACAGGATGGTTATGTCCGGCCGCATCAGTCTTTACCGTGTGTATGTCGATCATGACCTTCATTCCGTTCTGCTCGCAAAGGGATAAAACGTAATCGAAGATCTCCAGAGAGTTCATCTTGTTAAGCTCTTCATTATATGCGTTGTTGTAATTGGCCTTGGGATACTGGCCCTTCTTCCACTGAAGCAGGAGTTCTGAAGACATCGGGACTCGGAGAAGGTTAAAACCGTGATCGGCTATAGCTTCCAGCGACTCCTTAAGATTGCAGTTCCAGACGCCGTCGAAAAGGTTTGTTCCGGTATTGTAGCCAAACCAGTTGCAGCCGGTCAGCCAGACTTCGGTGCCGTTCTTATCGACTATCTTGGATCCCTTGGTGGTGAGCCAGTCGTCGCCCTTCTCGCCTTTTACGTTTCTCGCAGGAGCTTTGGTCGGTCCGCCGTTGTTTTCCGCAGCGCTGCTTTCCTGATTTCCGCCGGAAACGTTGCCGTCCTCGCCGTCTCCCTTAACTGAAACGAGCTTTGCGGATTTAATGCCGCTTCCGTCGACCTGGATGCCGACGTTTCCGTTGAAAGCCCATTTGTTGGGACCCGAGGAAGAAACCGTCGCGATTACCCTGTTGCCGCTTATCTTGTATGAATCAAAGCCCCATCCGGAAGCCTTCTTCAGTTTGCCGGAAAACTCCGCCGTGACGGTGATGGTCTTATACCCGCTGCAGCCGGAAAGATCGATCGTCAGCTGGCCGCCATTGCCCCAGCAGTTGCTCTTCGCCTTTCCTGAAGGCGCGGCAAATGCGCTGACGGGAAACAAGCATATAAGAAGGATTGCAACGATCAGAACGGATGCCTTGCGGGTAATAGAGTCGGGTTTCATAAAAAGGCTGACCTCAGAGTTTGAGATTAATGTCGCGGCCGGAGGGCTCGTATTTCTCGTACTTTACTCCGGCAGCGTCAAGCATGCGCCTGGCTGCCTGCGCGGTCTCCGTGTCATGATACTTGTCGTCCAGGTAAACTACCCTTCCGACCTTCTTCTGGATAAGTGCCTTGGTGCATTCATTGCACGGGAAGAGAGTCGTATATACGGTATCGCCTTCGAGATCTGCCGTCTTGCTGTTCAGGACGGCGTTCAGTTCGGCATGGGTAACATAAGCATACTTGGAATCGAGGGTACCGCCGCTCCTGTCCCAGGGGAATTCGTCATCGGAGCATCCGAGAGGCATGCCGTTGTATCCGACCGAGATAATGTAATTCTTTGCATCAACGATGCATGCGCCGACCTGCGTATTGGGGTCCTTTGACCTCTTGGAAGCAAGTGATGCAACGCCCATGAAATACTCGTCCCATGACAGGTAATCTGCTCTCTTATCGCTCATACCGGTACCTCCGGAAATATAGATTTCGTGAGATAGATTTTACCTTACCGCATGGAGTGCCGCAAGGACAAAGACGCCTTATCTGAGGACAAAACTGCAGCCCGTCGTCCTCTCGATGAGGGACTTGAGAAGCTTCCATTTCTTGGGAAAATGCTGCTCTGCTCCGGCTGTGATCTTGGTTCCGTTTTCAAACTCAACGGTGATCTTCCATTCTCCGGCAACCGGGGTCTGATCACCGAATTCAGCGGCAAGTCCGCTGTTGTATCCCTTCATCCACTCGAGCATTCCGCTCTTCGGCAATTCCTCTTTTATAGTCTTGAAATCGGATTCGTTCAGTGAACGGGTAAAGTTGTTGTTCCACATGTAGCTGTCGCGCCACTGGATCACCTTTTTGACGAAGTCATACTTGACCGCATAGCCCTCGTTTCCAAAAGCCGTAATGCCGACTTCAAGGACGGAGATGTTGTCATACGTCACGTCAAATTCCATCACTATGCCTTTTACCTTTTATTCGATCACTATTCCGAAGATGCTTCCCGTGGTCGTTCCGACGATCAGGTATCCGTTGTAGACGATCGGCGAGGCTTCGATATTGATGCCGGAAGAGGTCTTCTCGGGAGTTCCGAGGTTCTTCGAGGTCTGAATATACTTGATGCGCTCACCAGTCTGCGCGTTTACGAGATGCACCTGCCCGATCGAGTCGCAGATAACGATGTAGGCGTTTCCGTCCGAATCGTAGAAATCCACCGGCGAGCTGTACGAATAGATGTTCATATTATATTCCCAAACCTTGGTACCCAGGGTCTTGTCATAAGCAATAAGTTTATTACCCGCTGCAAGATCATTTGTCATACTAAAAGAGAAAATGACAAGATTTGAGATGGTCTTCTTTCCGACGATCGGGTTGCCAAGGCATCCGCCGCTCTGGTCGGTCTCAGATGTCTCGCCGTTAAAGGTGTAGCAGGGTTCTGAAGACTGCCATTCTATTTTTCCAGTAAGTCCGTTTATCTTGTAGATGTACGCGGCACCGCTGTATTTGCCGGTTCCGCCCTGGTTATCGACCTCCGTGCCGACGTACACGTAAGGAATGCCGTCCTGCTCGTCGATCACAGGAGTGATGTCCGAGTCATCACCAAGGACTACCGTCCATACCATCTTGAGCGTGTTGAGGTCGAGGCAGCAGAGGTTCTTGGTGTTGTCAACGAAATATCCGTAATTTCCGTAGCATGCGATCGAACTCTCAACGCCCATGTGGGATGTGGTGTTGTCCGTGAAGATGTACTTGTAGTTCGTAACTTCAGGTGCGACCGATATGGTAACGGAACCGGGCACGTAAGACGTATGAAGGTCAAACGTGTAGATCATTCCGTTCTCACAGGGCCAGATGAGTGTATCAGTTTCACCGCTTACGATGGGTGATGAATCGAAAGCTGACCAGTTGCTCCTGTATGCTCCGTCCTCGGAACCGTCATAGGACCAGAGGAGGGATCCGTCGATGAGGGAGAAGATATACATACCGAAGGTATTGCCGCCGTTGTTGTCCGTCTGGCCGACGTAGAGCAGCGGATAGCCTCTCGGGTCGAGTGCGGGAGTACCCTTGATGGAAGCTCCCACGTCGATGGGCTGTCTTGTCGGTTCTCCCGTGGACAGGTTAAGGAAATAGATCTTACCGTCAAGTGAAGCGATTATGACCTCTGCGAGGGCAGCCTGCATCTTGGCGCTGTTGTACATGTTCATGACCGTTCTCATAGAATCGGGCCACTCGGCAACCAGCGGCTGGCCGGTCCACCTGACGCCCTGCCATTCAAAGCTCTGGGTCGATGCAAGCCTCTTTCCGAGCTTGTTGTACTCCCATTTCTGGTTCAGATTTCCTATGACGACGCTCGAATAGCCGAAAGAAGCGCAATTACGGAAGTTGTTGCCGCGGAAAGTAAAGATTCCCGGGATCGCTCCGTAATCAACGGGGTCCTTGAAATAGACCGGGTTATTCCTGATATATCCGGTCTTCTCATCCACGATCTTCTTGTTTACGAAAACCTGTTCCGAGATATGGCGCTTGGAAGGAAGAGCGGAGTCAACGACCTTTGCTTCAGGGTCGATCTTTACTGTTGCAAGACCGGGATAAAGTACGGGATTCTGATTGGGAGAAAGAGGCGGGATCGGGGAAGGAGTCGGGGACGCGACCGAGATGTAGACTGAACTGCCTGAGCCTATGGGGGCAAGGGTTTCTGTTGAGGTCGCCTTACGGAAATAGACTGCTGCCAGAACTGATGTGAGTATTACGAACAGCACCGTAAGCGTAACGACCATCATCATGGTCGTCTCGTTAGGGTCCCTTGACGGCTTGTAATAGCTGTTATCGGGCTCGATGTACTGATCCCCACGGTTCATATACGTTCCTCTTCTGTATTAAACGGCCCCCGCCGCCTCAAAAAGATAACGCATATTTTAACACGCATCAAAATATATCTCAAATTTAAGGAGTTTTTGAGGTTATAACAGGGCCTTTTTACAGGCTTTCCGCAAGCTCCAAAAGCTTTGAAAGACGGTGGTTCATGCCTGATTTGCTTATCGGCGGGTCCATCAGGGCCCCGAGTTCCGCAATGGACAGTCCGGGGTTCTCAAGATTGGCTGTCGCGGCTGCCCGGAGTTCCGGCGTAAGGCACTTTGCAAGATCGGACTTCATGAGTTTTTCTATCTGCTCGTTTCTGGCCGCACCCGCATCCGACTGTCTTTTCGAATTGCCGACGTCGCAGTTGAAGGTCCTTGAGACCTGACCGTTAACTTCCTTTGCAGCACGGACGTTCTCAAACTCGAGAACGGCTTTGACCGCGCCTATGTAACCCAGGAAGTCCGAAACGCTGTCACCGGCCTTGAAATAGATCTGTGCGTAATTGTCCCTTGATGTCAGGGACGCGTTTATCCCGAGCACATGAAGGACCTGGACCGTGAGGATCGCGCAAGATGCATTGGCAACGTGGAACTCAGCCCTGTAGGTCTTTACGGGATCTGATATGTAGCCGCATCCGAGGAAGATCCCTCTCATGAAATACCTTTCAAATCTGTGGGTTCCGTCATCGTCTGAAGCTTCTTCCGGCATTGTTCCGGACAGTAAGGCAAGGGTCATGTCCTCCAAAAGAGTCGTATTACCGTCCGGATCCTTGCGCGACAATGAGAGAGTCTGGTTTTCAAATGACGTCTTATAGCCTTCTTCTTCAAAAAAGCTTTCAAGCCTTCCGGGATTGTCGGTATGAAGTCGGATCTTACGGGGCATGTCCTTTTGGTCAGCCGGGGCCTGCGAACAAAGGAGCCCCGCCAGAAAATACCGTCTGGACGGGCTTTTCGCTTTCAGCTGGCAGACTTCCGCGCCGACAGATGAAGAAAAACTCTCCCCTTCCATCAGTTGCTCTCCGTCTTTCCGTAGCGGGCGGATTCCTTGTCGATATCCCTGTGATGCAGGACGCATTTGTATCCTGCTCCATTCAGTATGGAAGCGATCTTTGCGGCGCAATAGACTGATCTGTGCCTTCCGCCCGTGCAGCCGAAACCGATATGAAGGCTTCCCTTTCCTTCATGAATATATAAAGGAATAGTAAAGAGCATCAGGTCCGAGATCTTGTCGATGAACTGTGACGTCTCCTTGAAGCCCTCGAGGTAACTTGAAACTGCCTCCTCTTCACCGGTGTGGTTGCGAAGTTCAGGAACATAGTAAGGATTCGGCAGGAATCTTGCGTCAAAGCAATAGTCGCAATCGACCGGCATTCCGTATTTGAAGCCGAAGGACTCCACAAAGATGACCATGCCGTTTTCTTCTTCAGCTTCGATTATCTCGCCTAATGTGGCACGGAGTTTGTTCTCGCTCATCATGGACGTATCAACGATGTTCGTAGCCATGCTGCGTACATTCTGAAGCTTGGCGCGTTCAGCCGCTATGGCTGAAGTCAGCGACATGTTTTTTGCGAGGGGGTGCTTGCGCCTGGTTTCCTGATAGCGCTGGATGAGCACATGATCAGCCGCTTCGAAAAATACGATCTTATTAGGAATGCCCATCCCGTCGATCTGGGCCATGGCATCGGAAAAACCGTCAAGGTATTCCTGGGAACGGACGTCTACGACAAAGGCCAGCTTGTTCGCGCCGAACCCCTCACCGCTCCTTCCCTTGTAAAAACTGTTTACGAGATCAGGGAGCACGTACGGCGGTACGTTGTCCATGCAGAAAAAGCCGAGATCCTCAAGATATCTTACGGCGGCACTCTTTCCCGCTCCGCTCATTCCGGTAAGTATGATAAGTTCCATTACCCTTCACCTCCGAATCCGCCGACGAGTCTTACCTCGCGTTCAAGTCTGACTCCGGTATCCTTATAAACCTTATCAGCAACGAAATCGATCAGTTTCAGAATGTCTGCGGCCGTTGCGGTCCCGTTGTTGTTGACGATGAACCCCGAATGTTTCGGAGAGACCTGTGCGCCCGAATCATCAAGGGCAAAGCCTTTAAGTCCCGAATCCTCTATCAGTCTGGCGGCGAAATAGCCTTCAGGCCTCTTGAAAGTGGACCCTGCGCTCGGAACGTCCAAAGGCTGGCTGGAAGTCCTCTTCTGCTTCAATTCCGTGCAGTAAGCGAGGATCTTGTCCTTATCTCCTTTGGGCAGAGCCGCCTTCATGGAAAGGATCACGGGCGTCTCTCCTTTTCCTGATTTCTCCGCAAATATGCTCGTCCTGTATCCGAATCCGCATTCGGAAGCCTTTATTTCTTTAATCTCATTATTCTCAAGATACCTTACGCTGACGGCAATATCCTTTATCTCACGGCCGTACGCACCCGCGTTCATGAAGACCGCTCCTCCGACCGTGCCGGGGATCCCGCAGGCAAATTCGGCGCCTTCCAGACCAAGGTCGGCACAATAGTTTCCGAATCTTGAAAGCAGACATCCTGCTCCGGCCGTAACGTAAGTCAGCCCGTCATCTCCGGTCTCAGAGGAAATTCCGCCCATTAACTTTCCGATCCTTATTACCAGACCGTCAAAGCCCTTGTCGGAGATAAGGCAGTTGGAACCGTTTCCGAGGATAAATACCTCAAGGGCCTTCTCTTCAGCAAAGCGGAAAGCCTCAATAAGTTCATCCTCTCCGGAAGGCTCCGTGAAAAACCTTGCCGGCCCGCCCGTTCTGAAAGTGGAGTAAGGCGCCAGGCGGACGTTCTCAAGTATAGAGATCTCAGACATCAGACTTCCCCGGGAACACTCTCGAGACAAGATCCAATGCAGCGTTATAGCCCATCTTCTTGACTCTGTAGTTGATCGCGGCAGCCTCGACGATTATCGCGAGGTTACGTCCGGGTCCGACGGGGATCGTTACCGAAGGAACCTTTATTCCGAGGATCTCGGTCGTCTCATCGTTTAAGCCCAGCCTGTCATATACCTTTTTCTCATCCCAAAGTTCGAGATTGATGACGAAGTCGATGTTCTCCTGCGGCTTGACCGCGGAAACACCGTAAAGTTCCTTAACGTCAAGGATGCCGATGCCTCTTATCTCGATGAGGTGCTTGATGACGTCGGGAGCGCGTCCCAAAAGCGTAGTCTCTGAGACCTTGCGGATCTCGATCTGGTCGTCGGCTATAAGCCTGTGGCCTCTCTTAACAATCTCGAGCGCGGTCTCGGATTTACCTACGCCGGATTCGCCCAGGATCAGGATACCTTCACCGTTGACCTCGACAAGAACTCCGTGCATGGAGACTCTCGGAGCAAGTTCGAGCTTGAGGTATTTCACGAGCTCGGACGAGAAATCCGAAGTCGCCTGCGAAGTGCGCAATACCGGAGTGCAGTACTGCTTAGCGGCTTCAAGGATCTCTTTGTGGACCTTGTGGTCACGGGTGACAACGAGAGCCGGGATGTTCTTTTCGAAAAGAGCCGACACGGATGACAGACGTTCTTCCGGAGTCAGGTGATCCAGGAATGCGTGTTCCATGTTGCCTATCACCTGGATTCTGTCAGGGCCGAAGTGGTCGTAATAGCCGGCCAGCTGAAGTCCCGGACGCGTTACGTCGGCAACGCAGATGCGCCGCTCGTTGATGTCTCCGGAATCGTAGACGATCTCAAGGTCGTAAGTCTTTACGATCTCAGACAGGAAAACGCTGGAAAAAGGCATTTACATAACCTCCGATATCAGAAACTGACGGTGACCTCGTGGATCTTGCCGTCCTTTGCTACAGGCAGGAGCGTGCCGTCCATATCCTGACCGTCCATTGTGACCTTTACGCCTTCCAAGGTACGGCAGAAGCCCTCGGGCTTGCTTATGTGGATGTTGTATCCGGTTCCTGCGATCGTGACCTTAACGTCGAGTGCGGTGTCGTCCTTCCTGAGGAGAGGTTCCACCCTCAGGCCTTCAGCGGTGAACTCAACGCCGAAGCACTGGAAGAGTGAGAGCAGGAGCCATGTGGAAGTACCGGAAAGCGTAGGTCCGATGTTCTCGCCTGACTCGCTGTTGTTGTACTGTGTGCACCATCTCGGGTTGCCGCAGATCGTAAAAGGAGCCTCCAATGTCCTGAACGGGCAGATCATGTCGATGATCCAGTAAGCGGTATCGGTGAGACGTCCTGCAAGTTCCTTGTTCTTAACGGTCTTTGCAGCCTTGAGCATCGCGGAGCATGCCATCATGTTGGCGTGCTTGAAGACGCCGCCGTTCTCACGGTCGCCCGGATAGTAGAGTGCAACGTCGATCTTCGGAGCGATCTGCGGATAATCGACTGTCGAGCAGAGTCTGAATCCGTAAGGCGACTTCAGGTACTTGTCGAGGGAATCGAGCATCGTTGATATCTGTTCCTCGGTTGCAACTTCAGCAAGGAGTGACCATGAGAAGGAGTTGAGGAAGTATGAACCGGGATGTCCGTCCTCTACCGCAAGGCCGTCGCCTGCAGCGCCAAGATACTTGAGGTTCGGCTTGTTCGAACGGTTGAAGAGGACTCTGCAGTAGAAGTCGTTCTTCCAGCAGTTGTCCCTGAGCCTTGATTCGAGAGTAGCGGAGAGAGCCTTCATGTCAGAAGCGAAAGCCGTATCGCCGGTCTTCTCAAACATGGTCGCGGCACAGTCTGTTGCGACCTTGAGCAGGAATCCGTTCATTACGGATTCGGAATATTCTGAATCGTAAGGCACCTCGCCGTAAGCCTTGCCGCTTGCTGCGAGCTGCTCCTTATACTGAGCGATCTTGTCTTTTCCCGAGATGGAATCCGGATCGACTCTCAGGCAGTCGTTCCAGTCGGCACGGTCGATGAGTGGGATGCCGTGTCTGCCGAGCGAGATCTTTCCGCTGTACATGAGGATGGCCTTGAGAGTGTCCTTGAGAGGTCTCTTGACGCCCTCGTCTGTAGGCTTCTCCTTTGTTCCTGCCATGACGAACTCCTCGTCGAGGAATTTGAAATCGCCTGTGAGGCCAAGATAACGGTCGACAGCCTGCAGGAGCCAGAGTCCGTCGTCAGACCACCAGCCGGGTTCTTTTCCGATCCAGTAGAAGTTGTGGTTGGTGAAGCCTTCCTCGTAAACGTTTTCGATCCAGCCTGCGAGCATCTTCTTTACGAAGTCCTCCATGCCCATTCCTGCGAAATAGTACATGGAAGCGTAGATGTCCTGGATCTCACGGAAACCGATCTCACGGTAGCCCTTCTGCGTCCAGTCGAGAGATCTGGAAACGAAGGTCTGGTAGAAGACCTGGAACGGAAGGTTGTTGTTTACGTAAGCCTCGAAATCAGCATTCTTGTGGCTGATCTGCATGTATTCCGCATATTTCTTCGTAAATCCGATGACGTCCTCGAGGTCCTTCGGGAGGTTTGCGGCACAGGAGATGTATGCGCATACGGCTTCCATCTCGGCGACAGGGGTAACGTCGGGAATGAATCCTTCGTTTACCGCGTCAGAAGACATGCATGTAAGGTTGTCGGCGCGGACCGAGCCGCCTGCCTTGACTGTGAAAGGAGCGGACAGTGCAAAGAAGCCGGGGCCCTTTCTTGAAGGCCTGCATGCGAGCGGATCGATGAACTCAGGATGCTCTAAAGAGCCTGCTCCGATGAAATCACCGTATCTTGCGGCATACTGGTCAGGGAAAACATTACCGTCATCAGTGTGAACAACGAGCTCGTTGAACCTGATGTCGCCCTTTCTGTACTTTGCGTTGGGGTTGAAGGAGATCGCCCTGATCTCGTCATTCTCGTTGAAGAATACCTCAGACTGTGTAACAACGGTCGTGAAGATAACGTCCTCTGAGAGCGCATGGGTCTCTGCAGTACCGAACATGCCGGTATAAACGATCCTCAGGTTCCTGTCACAGCCGCCCTTGTTGACGATGTCGATCATCTGGGCCTCAGCTGCCAGAGGCATGCCGTCATGCTGGGGAACAATGAAGATCGTACGCTTGATCTCAAGTCCGCTATCGAGCTCGTAGCTGATGATGGTCCTGTTCTGGGAATGGATCGTTCTGACCTTCTTAAGGCCGTCAGCCTTCGCTGCGCCGGACCAGAAGATCTGCTTTCCGTTTTCGGTCAGGTAGAACTGTCTGTTAGCCGGGAAGCCGTTTTCGTCAGGAAGATAATCCCATCTCGTAGCGAGGACCTGCTTGTCAGCATGGGATCTGAAAGAGCCGCCGCCCATCCTGTCGATGGCGCTCTTCGGAGTTGACTGCAGAGGACGGTCAAAACCGATGCGGTTGCCGATGAGCATATTCGTGTAATAGTGAGGTCCGGGAGAAGGTGTTTCGGGATCACAGATGAGCTCTCCGTTTTCGTCGAGCTTTCCGCCCCATTCTTCAGAAGCGGTTACCGCCGATCTGACGGTATCCAGAATACTTTCAGAGAAATCTGCAGGAGTTACGGTGCCGTCCTTCTCGATAAAAGGACTGACCTTGCCGTCACCGTTTACGAACAGGACGCTGTATCCTTCGGAAGCGCACTCAGACAGCTTGGCAAAGACCTCGTTGTCCTCGGCGATCACGCTGATGAGCATGCTGTCAAACTTAAGTCCGCTGACACCGATAACGACCGGAGCGGTACCGAATCTGACATACTGCGCGGAAACTCCGCCGCCGACGCCTGCTTCACGGAACTTGTTCCTCAGCATCTGAGCTGCAGTGCACTTTTCCTGTCTGGCTCTCTCACTTCTGTATCCCATAAAAAAGACCTCCATACGGGGTAATGATTTAGTCGTTGATTTTAGCAAGGAATCCCCGCGCTCAAAAGTGAACGCGGGGGATTTAAGCTGTTTTTTGATTAAAATACCCGTTAACGGATATTTGCTTCTCAGCCGAGAACGACCTCGACCTTGTGAGTCTTGCCGTCGCCAGCGACAGGAATGACCTTTCCGTCAACAGCCGTGCCGTCGACAGTCAGGGACTTGACGCCCTTGTTTACGTGAGCGGGGTTCTTGACCTCGATCTCATAAATGTCGCCTCTGAACTTACGCTCAGCCTTGAAGCCGTCCCATGCGGCAGGAATGGAAGGATCGATGGAAAGTCCGTCGAATTCAGGCTTGACGCCCAGAATGTACTGGGAGATAGCGACCATGTTCCATGCAGCCGTACCGGTGAGCCAGGAGTTCTTGCCCTGACCGAAGTTCTTGGCGTCCTTACCGCCGATCATCTGACCATAGACGTAAGGTTCAGTCTTGTGGATGTCGGATGTCTCTTCGGTGAAAGCAGGAGCGATCTTTGAGTAGTACTCGAAAGCCTTCTCGCCTCTTCCCGCATAAGCCTCAGCGCAGATGATCCATGCGTTGTTGTGCGTGAAGATACCTGCGTTCTCCTTGTATCCGCCCGGATATGTGGAGATCTCGCCGTACTGGATGTAGTACTTGGTGAAAGCGGGGTTGTTGAGAACGAGACCGAACTCGCAGTTGAGATACTTGTCGATGGAATCGAGCGTCTTGATGTCAGCTCCGACATCCTTACCGATCTCGGACATAACAGCGAAGCCCTGGGGCTCGATGAAGATCTTACCCTCTTCGCACTCATGAGAACCCATCTTCTCGCCGTTTGCATCGTAAGCTCTGAGGAACCACTCGCCGTCGAATGCGGATTCCATGGTGTTCTTCTTCATCTTGTCGATCTCAGCCTGAGCCTTAGCAGCCTCCTCGGTCTTTCCAAGGTGCTCGAGGATGCCGACGTAAGCAGGACCTGTGTATGTGAAGAGAGCTGCTACGAATACGGACTCTGCGATCTTGGAGTAACCGCCCTCTGCCTTGAACTTGGGGTTCGTGTACGTCTGGAAGGATTCACCCGGTGTGTCGGAGAAGCATGAAAGGTTGATGCAGTCGTTCCAGTCAGCACGCATTGCGAGAGGCAGTCCGTGAGGTCCCAAGTTGTTGACGATGTGATAGAAGGATACGTTGAGGTGATCGAGCATCGTGTGCTTGCCTTCCGGATCGTCGTCGAAAGGAACGTTTGCGTCGAGGATTCCCCAGTCGCCCGTTTCCTTGATGTATGCAGCAACGGAAAGGATCATCCAGAGCGGGTCATCCGAGAAGTCGCCGCCGATGTCGGCGTTGCCCTTCTTCGTGAGAGGCTGGTACTGGTGATAGCATCCGCCGTCAGAAAGCTGTGTTGAAGCGATGTCGATGAGTCTTGCCCTTGCACGGTCAGGAATCTGGTGAACAAATCCGAGGATATCCTGGTTAGAATCTCTGAAGCCCATGCCGCGGCCGATTCCGGACTCGAAGTAGGAAGCTGAACGTGAAAGGTTGAAGGTGACCATGCACTGATACTGGTTCCAGATGTTGACCATGCGGTTGACCTTGTCATCAGGAGTGTCGACCTTGTAGATCGAAAGGAGGCTGTCCCATGTTGCGCGGAGCTCGGCAAGTCCTGCGGCAACCTTTTCGGGAGTGTTGTACTTCTCGATCATTGCATCTGCCTTTTCCCTGTTGAGGACCCAGGCCTCTCTCGTGAGCAGGCCTTCGGGCTTAGTAGCCGCGAACTTCTTGTCCTGGGGATTCTCAGCATAACCGAGGATGTAGATGAGTGTCTTGGACTCGCCCGGAGCCAAAGTGATCTTCTTATAATGTGAAGCGATCGGAGACCAGCCGTCTGCGAAAGAGTTGGAAGCCTTGCCTGCCTTGACGGTCTCAGGGTTGTCCCAGCCGTTGTAGATGCTTCCGAGGAAAGCGTCACGGTCGGTATCATAACCGTCGATGGTATCGTTAACTGTATAGAAAGCGTAGTGATTACGTCTGTCCCTGTATTCAGTAAGGTGATAGATCGTTGAGCCGAGGATCTCGACACGGCCTGTAGAGAAGTTTCTCTGGAAGTTCGTGCAGTCGTCCTGTGCGTCCCAGAGGCACCATTCAGCCATTGAGAAAAGCGCGAATTCCTTTGCTTCCTGGCTTTCGTTGGTAAGAACTACCTGCTGGACCTCTCCGTCATAGTCCTGGGGAACAAAGAAAGTGACCTCAGCCTTAAGGCCGTTCTTCTTACCCGTAATGATGGTATAACCCATGCCGTGACGGCACTCATAAGCGTCGAGTTCGGTCTTTACCGGAGACCAGCCGGGGTTCCAGACGGTACCGTTGTCATTGATATAGAAATACCTGCCGCCCATATCCAGAGGAACGTTGTTGTAACGGTAACGGGTGATCCTCCTGAGCCTTGCGTCCATGTAGAAACTGTAACCGCCGGCTGTGTTGGAGATCAGGGAGAAGAAACCCTGATTACCCAGATAGTTGATCCAGGGATAAGGTGTTTTTGGCGTTTCGATCACGTATTCACGTGCCGCGTCATCAAAGTGTCCAAATTTCATTTTGGCTGCCTCCGTGTTTCATTGGTTTAATTTGTCGGAAAGTACAATAATTTTATCCCATTCTGATACAAAAAGGTATTAATTATTCCTTAACAATCTTCTTCTCGATCAAAAGCTCCCTGAACGTTGCTTTTGCGTCTGAGACCGTCTTTAGACCGCCTTCTGAATAGGCGTTAACGATCTTAAAAAAGACTTTGTTGATCTCGGGATCGTCTGTCCCGACAGGACTGACGTCCGTCTTTTCCGCCGCGGGTCCGAGCACCTTATACGGATTCTGGCCGCCGAGCCAGGCATATTCGTAACGTTCGTCCGAAGCCGCGGCATTTATGACAGTCCTGGAATTGACGAAATCACATTTCCCGCCGGCAAGCATGTCCCTGAGATTTCCCTGATCGCAGCAGATCGCCGTGATTATGTCCGCGCAGGATTTTCTCATGTCGCAGGAAGAGGACATCATTAACCAGTCTCCTCCGGCAGAAAAAGACGCCGGCGCCGCAACTATCCCCCAGTCGCCTGAAGTAGGATTGACTTTAGCGGTCCTCTCCGGGTCAAGAGAAAAATCCTCAGATCTTACAAGAGAAAGCGGTCCCCAATATGAAAGCACGGTCTTGTTCTTCATGCCCGCCTTCCACTTATCCGATCCGCTCGCGAAGCCTGAAGTCAGCTTTTCGCTGCTTATGGTCTTCGCAATACCCAGATACCCTTCGGCAACCGAATCAACGTTGAGCTTTCCTTCGATCTTCCACGGAGTGCCCCTTTGTCCCAGATAGCACTTGAAGATCTCATCCGTCCCGGCGATTATCTTGACGCCGCCTTCGGAATCCTTGCTCACCTTGCGGGCCGCTGCAAGGAAGGACGCCCAGTTCGAAAAGTGTTTCGCGGTCTGATCGGGCTCTGAAGACCCCAGATACTGCTGTGCAAGGCTCTTCTGATAAAATACCGCCGAAGGAGATAACGCCCATGCAAGTCCCTTTATGTTGCCGCTGCTGTCGCTGGCCAGCCTCAGGGTGTAATCGTACATGTCGGAACAGGATTTGTTGGGTATCCCTGCGCTGTTGATCGAGATCGTCTTGTCAGATTCGGCATAAGCCCTTACGTTGTCATAATCGCAAACGAACATGTCGGGAGCTTCCCCGGATTCGAGAGCCTGATCAAGGCGGTACTTGTACTCGTTCGGCGAGATCACGACGTACTCATAATTCTTTACGGGAGAATACGCTTCCAAAAGCTCCTTGAGATCGTCGTTATAACTCCAGATGACAAGCTTTCCGCCTTCACTGTCCTTGACTTCCCCGGCCGGCTTTTCAGCATAGGAACCGGTCCCGGATTCGGCCGGTACAGACTCTGATGCAGCGGCGGTAGTTTCAGGAACCGCGGCACTTGCAGAAGTCGGAGCGGATTCCTGATCAATAGTAGTCTCGACAGTATTGTAAGAGCAACCGGCGGCGCCGGCTGCCATTACAAGCGACAACAATAATGCTGTGAGCTTTCCCGCCTTCATGAGACCTGCCACCCGTTACTGAGCGGCGTCGTTGTTTTCGCTGATCCCGTAGATTATCTTGCCGTAGCGGTTCAGATACTGGGCATACTCATTCATGTCGCCGGTCGTATGGATCCTCTTTCCGCCATACATTCCGTAGATCTCGATCGTTGCCGTCTGTGCGCCGGGCTGCTGTGCCATAACACAAAGATCCGTTATTGCGGACGCCCTGGCAACAGGCTCATTCTTGGCAAGTTTTGTCCTGAGAGCGTTCTGGAGTCCTTCCCAATCGGATGCGACCGATGCGAGTGTTACGTACTGGCCGGTGAGCATGTCAAAGCTTGCAAACTCCTCGGAACTTGCGAGAACGGTTTTGCCGGCAGTGACCTTGTAGCTCATTATGACTGAAAGGATCCTCTTGTTGTATGAGTAGTCGAAATTGACTTCGACGTTGTAGACATTATCAACGACGCCTGAAAGCCCGTAAGACGCTTTAGCCTCGCCGGCATACCTTGAGTACAGGCCCGCCGCTTCCTGATAGAAGCTGTCGAAGATAAGGTTCATGGCTTCGGAAACGTTCTCGCTTCCGGCCTTGCTTACTACCATCCTCTTTCCGGAGAAGACAGCCAGAGGCTTGTCATCTTCAGTTCCGACATTCTCTGAGAACTCTTCGGTATTAACGGTGAAATTCTCGCTTAAGTTGATTGTTCTGAGATATGAGAAATCGACCCTCTCATTAGTCGGATGAGGCGTAGGAGTGGGTGTGGGAGTAGAAGTGGGAGTAGGGATCGCGGCAGGGTCACCGGCCGTTGTTTCAGAAGTCTCCGTTCCGCTCTCAGAGGTCTCAGCCGGCTCTGAAGTCTCAGAACTGCTCGTTTCTGACGTGGACTCCGAAGTCGTGCCTGTTGTTTCATCAGAGGTCTGCGAAGCAGTGGTCTCTGAGGTAGTCGTTTCCTCTGAGTCAGGCGTGGCGGGCGTCTGGTTATAGGCCGGATCCATGGCGTTGCCCAGATCGTTCAAACCTTCGCTCAATGCCTGATAGTCAATATTGCAGGCTGTTAAAAGAGTCAGGATCATCGCCAGAACGATGGTAACTGCCACTATTGAACGCGGTCTTCTCTTAAACTTGATATGCATGATTCATCCCTCCGGTATTCCGTAATGAAGATTGCAAAAATAACTAACTTACCAATTACTAATTATAACATTTAAAGGGGAAATTTCAGTGCAAAACACGGCGCATGACGCAAGATCATGACAGCAGGATCGCTCCCTTTTTTACAGCCACGGAGAAAACGAGGCCGGACACCGCTGTGCTCCTCCTGACGATCACGTCTCCCCCGCCGCTTGCGAGATAGCAGGCCGCCGTAGCCTTGTCGTTTATCTTCTCGGGAGCAAACGTCATCGTCAGAGGCGGTCTTGCGGCCGACAGTTCATTACTGTCGTAGGAAACGATTTTAGCGCCCAGTTCTTCCGCCACTCTCTTGACCATGTCATTTTCCCTGGTCGTATAAGGGACCGCAACGGTACCGACTGAAACGGGCTCCAGCATATGCTTTTCAAGGGATTCCCTGATGCCCTTTGCGGCGTACTCGGGATCCGTTCTCGTGCGCTGTTCGATACCGATGGAGAGTATCTTCGGAGCAAGTCCCAAAACACCCGAATCAGTAATGCCTTCGAGCTTTGAACATGTAATGAAGACGTCCGGAACGTAGTCTTCCTTTTGGGCATCGAGGCGCGAACGGTAGTACTGCTTTATGAAATCCTCCTTCATATCCGAAGGATACTTCCTGAGGTCATAGACCATCGGGTCGAGTACCGGATCTCCGTATGACACCTTAAGATCGGTGAAGACCTTTGCAGGCAGGCCTTTCTTAAGCCTTTCGTCAACCACTGACAGAAGGTGTTTGTCGCTGACGGCCATACCGCACCTTGCGGCCACTTCCGCCAGATTTCCTCCGACGTCGGCACTGCTTCCGAATTCAGTGAAGCACTTGCTCCCCAATGTCTTCTTTATCTCTTCAAATACATCAAGGCAGGAAGCGGCTTCAGCAGCTCCTCCCCGTCTGATCACCGCGGCATAAAGGCCTTCGGAGGACACGCAGATCACAGGGAGCCTTTTCATGGACTCGGGGATCATTTCCTGCGATATCCTTACGGCCGCCTCAAGAGGGATCAGCATAACGATCGCGGCATCGCCCGTCATGTCAGGAACGACACTTGCACCGCTCAGAAAATCATCGCCGTCGATCCACCGGCCTCCGATGGCATCTATCAGCCTCTGACCCGTTATTTTGGCATTTTCCGATCTGCCGTAGCAAAGAAGATACATACCGCGACCTCCGTTTATACATAATCCAAAGCGATA
>JAILIB010000109.1 GCA_024695505.1 Saccharofermentans sp. | reverse complement strand
TCAGATCAAATGCCCGGTTCTTGTCATGTGCGGAAGTGATGATGCGGTATTGGGTGCAGAGCCTTCTATTGAAATGGCAAAGAAGATGGATTGTAAGCTCAAGGTCTTTGAGGGCTTCGGGCACGCCGTCTATGACGAGACTGAAGAGTATAAGGATACTGCAAAAGATTTTCTTTTGAATGTTTGAGGGGTGAGCATGTCAAAGCAGGGAAAGAAAGCTTCAAAGAAAAAGGTCATTAAGATCGTCCTGATCTCATTGGCAGTCTTCATCGTGCTCAACCTGATCGGCGCTGCGGTCGGAACGTCCACATCGATAACTCATCCGAAGCGCGTCTCTTATCAGAAGGAGATAGATTATCTGAAGGAGATCGGATGCTGGGGCGATTTCGATTCCTTTGACAAGGAAGACTACATCGTCAAAGGCCTTGACGGTTATGAGCTTCACTGTACCAAAGTCTCTACCAAGGATACGGAAGGAACCGGCAAGTACGTGATAATCTCTCACGGCCACAAGTCCAACAAGTACGCAGGCGCCAAGTTCGCAGGCGCGTACATCAAGCTCGGCTTTACCTGCATCATCTATGACTTAAGGGACCACGGCGAGAATGCCAAGACGATCTGCTCGATGGGCGGATATGAGGCAGAAGACCTTGATTATCTTATCGAAGACACCTATTCCCGCTACGACGTCTTCATTCTGGGCCTTCACGGCGAATCCATGGGAACGTCCGCATCGCTCAATGTCCTGAAATACAACGACGACTTTGATTTCATCGTTGCAGACTGCGGCTTTGAGAGCCTCAAGTACATGGTCCACGACATGTATAACGACATGTATCTTTATCCGTTCGGCACCTGCGCGGACATCGGGTTCAAGCTTCTTTACAACATTGACACTTCCAAGGTCAGCGCGATCGACGCATTGAGAGGTAAGGACACTCCGATCCTTTTTGTCCACGGTGCCGACGATGACTGGATCGACGTTGAAAACAGCAAAGACATGTACGAAGAGGCAAGAAAGACCGCATACTGCGAGTTTTGGCTAGTACCTGGCGCAAAGCACGCGGAATCCAGAAAGGTAGCCGGAGAAGAGGCTTACAAGGAACACATCTACAATTTCCTCGACAAGGCGGGAGTCTTGGCGAAGGGACAGGAATACGAAGCAGACGAGGCCGCATAACGCATCTGAAAGGAGAAGGACTATGACCAGAAATGAGTTCTTTAAGTCAAACGAAATGAAGAAGACCCGCGCGACCATCAACGGATGCGCTTTCTGCGGTTACGCCATCGCAATTGCCGGTGTGATCCTGAATTACGTCTATTACAAAACTATCAACACGATCTTGGATGCTGTGATCATCATCGCGGCCTGCCTTTGCATCCAGCTTCTCCAGAGCAGAGTTGCGGCGATCGTTCTGGCGGCATATTCGATATTGAACGTGGTGCTGGTCTATATCCAGAACGGCAAGCCAGGCGGCTATATTGTCGTTGCGCTTGCGGTTTTCTCACTTGTCGCCACGTTCAAGTTCCAAAGTGCCTGGCAGAAGGTCAAGAAGCAGCAGGCTGGAGCGAAAAATGAAACTGAAGCTTAACCTTAACAATTAAAACACCCCCAAAGGCAACCTTTGAGGGCAGTTTCAACGATTTTGGTGGGGCTGGTGGGACTTGAACCCACACGATTTATGGTCGGCAGATTTTGAGTCTGCTGCGTCTGCCATTCCGCCACAACCCCGTTTGCGAAGTAAATTATATTAAAGCGGTGGGACCTTGTCAATTTGGCGGGAAAAGGGCCGTGAACGTGCTGCCGCGTTTGTTATAATATTCGGCATGAGCAATCCGTGGAATGACATCAAATTATCTGATTATGAGAACCACATGAGCCTGGACTCCGTGGGGCAGCTGCAATCTCTCAACCGGTTCATGGCAAAGCAGTTTGACGCGTATAACGTGAAGACTGCGATGGTCCTGGGCGTGGCAGGCGGCAACGGTCTGGAACACATCGATACGGCCAAGTATCAGACCGTTTACGGCATAGACATAAACGAAGATTATCTTAAACAGACATATCTGAGGCACAAAGATAAGGAAAAAGTGCTAAGATGCCTCAAGCTGGATCTGATAAATGAAGCAGAAAAACTTCCCAGGGCAGAACTCGTAATAGCAAACCTTCTGGTCGAATACATCGGTTACGATGCATTCAGAGAAGCAGTGAAGAAGATCGATCCCGACTATGTTTCTGCAGTCATCCAGATCAACACCGATGAGAATGCCTGGGTTTCTGATTCGCCTTATCTGCATGCATTTGACGGGCTTGACGAAGTTCACCATCAGATGGAAGATTGCGCGATGACGGAATGCATGAAAGCAGCAGGGTTTGAGAAGATCCTGACCGAACAAGAAGACCTCCCGAACGGAAAAGCCCTGCTCAGGCTGGATTACCGTAAGGTATAATGGTCCTTAAGGAGGAGTCGGCATGCCTTGGATCATAGCAATTTCAGTTATTGCGGTCTTGCTCATCGGGCTTGTCGTGTTTTCATGGCGTAACGCCAAGGCACTTACGAGGCCCAAGACTATTGGTACCGAGAGAGAAAAAGAGCTGATGAAAGAGCGCGGACTCTGGCTCGGTTTTGATTCTTACGATAAGTCGGATTACCAGATCACATGTGAGGACGGGTATGTGCTGAATGCCTCTTTGGTCAGCTCGGATCTGACCAAAGGCACGGGCAAGTACGTGATAATCGCCCACGGCCACACTTCCTGCCGTTACGGTTCGGTCAAGTATGTAAATTGTTATATAAAACTGGGCTTTTCTTGTGTTATCTACGATTCGAGGGGACACGGCGACAACGCACCCGCGAACTGCTCTTTGGGTGACATAGAGTCCAGGGACCTTATGCAGGTCATTGAGGATACGCATAAGAGATTTGATGACGTCAGAGTCTTAGGTATCCAGGGCGAATCGATGGGCAGCTCGTCAGCTCTGATCGCGACCAAGTATAATCCAAAGATCGATTTCATCGTGGCAGATTGTCCTAACATGGGCACTTACGAAGTCATCAGAAACTGCTATTCCAATGTGCATCTTCAGTTCCTAGCGCCTTTCGTATGGATCGGCGGCAAGTTCTTTTACGGTATAGACTGCAAGGAATCCAATGCTTTTAGGGATATGGAAGGGAAGTGCCCGGTCCTGTTCATCCATGGAGCAGGAGATACTTTTATCAAGCCGTATCACAGCGAAAAGCTTTATGAAAAAGCCAAAAAGAACGGCGCCTACACTGAGCTCATCATGGTTGAAGGAGCGGGTCACGCGAGATGCCGCACCGTTGCGGGTTTTGAGAAGTACACCGGATACATCGAAAGCTTCCTGAAAAAGATTGGCATATGATCTTCGAGCTAAATGACACTTCCAAGGTAAAAGCTCTTTTTGAAGGCTGGGAGGAGACCCTCGTTTATTCGTGCCTTCAGAAAGTTATGGGCAAGATTTTCGTCACTGATGAAGACGACCCTAAGTCTGCAATGGCTTTTGTCGGAGTGTTTGCGTTCCTGGCGGGTGAGCCTGACAAAGAACTGATCACGGAAGGCAAACCCGACGGATTTGTCATCATGACCCCGAAAAATGAAACTTGGGCGAAACTTATCGAAGAGTGTTATCCGGATTCGATTAAGAGGACAAGATTTGCTATCAAGAAGGATACCGGCTTTGACAGGGAACACTTAGAGAAGATCGTTTCAGTGGTTCCTTCCGGATATCAGCTTAGATCGATCGACTCTGAAATTTACGATCTGTGTTTACAAAATCCGGTAACGTCTGATTTTGTTTCTGCCTTTGAGACAAAAGAACGTTACATTGAACTTGGCAGGGGAGTTGTGATACTGAAAGACGGAAAGATCGTTTCCGGCGCGTCGTCTTACACGAGGTATAAAGAAGGGATAGAGATCGAAGTGGACACGGCGGAAGACGAAAGGCGCAAGGGCCTTGCAAGTATCGTTTGCGC
>JAILIB010000116.1 GCA_024695505.1 Saccharofermentans sp. | reverse complement strand
GGCGCACAGATCGTAACCGATGAAAATACGGCTGCGACATTCTGTGCTTTCTGCGGTTCGCCCGCGCTTGTCACGAGAAGGCTCACGCGTGAGTTCAAGCCGGATTACATCATTCCCTTTGCGTTCAGCAAAGAAAAGGCTATAAGCATCTTCAAAGAGCATTGCGCCGAGATCCCGCATCTTCCCAAAAACTACATTAACGACGAAGTTCTTTCCAGGATGACCGGACTTTACGTTCCGACGTGGATCATAAGCTCGGAGGTTGAAGTAAACGCCTCCGGACTGGCATACAAGGGAAGAACGGCAGATGAGGCCGCTCCGGCAACCGGGCCAAGTGCCAATAACTACACCCAGCGTATTTTCGGCAAGGTGAGATTCAGGCTCAAGGACGTGCCTTTTGACGGCGAGGTCAAGCTTCCCGACAGGCTCATGGCGGCTGCCGAGCCTTTTGATTTCTCTGAGCTCGTTCCGTTCAGGGCCGAGTATCTGCAGGGCTTTTTCGCCGAGAAATACGATGAGCAGCCTTTGGATATGACGGACAAGATCTACAAGAGGCTCGACAAGTATGCTCTCGAAATGTGCCGCAAGGTCACTTTCGGCTACGATGATTTCGTTCCGGTAGCTCACCACAGCACGACGAGATATACCAATCAGAACGTCAAATACGCTCTTCTTCCGATCTGGTTCCTGACACTTGAATATAAAGGCCTGAGATACCAGTACATCGTAAACGGCCAGACCGGCAAGGTTTCAGGACAATTCCCCTATTCGAAGGGCTGGGAGACGATCGAAACGACAAAGAGGCGCGCGAAGATCAGGGCTGCGGTCTGGAACGTCGGTCTGCGCGCACTGCTGTACACCGTGCCCTTAGCGGTGCTTTTCGTTCTTCCGTTGATAAAGTACTTAACGGCGCCGGAATCCAAATATCTGTCCGCGCAACTTTATTTCATGAACTATCCGTTCGAAGAGCCGCTGGAAGCTTTTGTCAGTTTGGTCTTGGGTATCCTCTGCTTCGTCTTCATGACAAAGCTCGCACCGAAGATCCTCATAGGCCACGAGAAAAACCAGCTTGAAGATCTTGCACAGACGGGCTCTCACGAACTGGACAAGGAGCAGAACGTTCAGGCGTATTTTGACACGACTTATTCCATGGAAGCTTACGAGACCACGTTTGACTTTGTACCTTTGGATTCCGGCTGGAACTACGGCGAGAAACAGAGATATGACTTCATGACTGCCAAGCCTGAGGCTGAGGAATATGATGACGAAGGCGGCACTGATTTCGAGAAGCAGGGCCGCGACAGAACGATGCTTTCGGGAAACGATCCGTATGATGATGAAATATAACTTCTACGGCAGTGAAACATGCAGCTCAGTAAAGCCTTTGCCGGGCGCGCCCTCGTGGCTCACCTCGCCTCTGGCTTTGTATGACGCTCTTTCTGACGGCCTCTGGCGCAAAGAGACCTGCGCGCCGCGTCTTCAGGACCGCTGGACTTCCGGAAATCCCACCTGGGGGCAGTGCTCCATTACCGCGTTCATCGTTCAGGATCTTTTCGGCGGAGAAGTCTACGGCATTCCCCGTGAGGGCGGAACTTTTCACTGCTACAACGTCATCGGGTCCGCGCGTTTTGATCTTACGTCCGAGCAGTTCGGCGAAGAGGCGGCGACTCTTGTATATGATGATCAGTATCCGCAGTCGCGCGAGGTCCATTTTTCCAAGGCCGAGAAAAAAGCGCGTTATGAAGTGCTGAAAAAACTCTTGTCGGAGTATTCGCCTTCCTGATCTTTTCACATTTTTCCGCAAGCAAAGCAGAACCCCCGAAGTTCTTCACTCCGGGGGCCCTAGGGGGTTGTAGGATTTTTGTCCTTCTGGCTTTATTCTACATCGGCAAGCGCTGCGAAATTCTCTTCACCTGTCCTGATCTTTACGACGCGGTCAACGTTGTAAACGAAGATCTTGCCGTCGCCGATGTGGCCTGTGTAGAGCGCCTTCTTGGCAGCTGCGATGACTTTGTCAACAGGGATCGTGGATACGACAACTTCGACCTTGACCTTAGGTAAGAGCGTAGTGTCGACCTCGACGCCTCTGTATTTCTCTCCGGCACCCTTCTGGACGCCGCAGCCCATGCACTGGATCATTGTGATACCGGTTACACCTATGTCGTTCATTGCCTTCTTCAGAGTATCGAAACGCGAGAGCTTTGCGATGATGACGACCTTGTGGATGCCTGTATCGTAGGAAGGAGCAACTGTATTTACTACAGGTACTGCTGCTTCCTTGAGTGTCTCGGAAGCCTTGTCGTATTCTGCAACACCGAGATCTGTGTTCTCGTTGACTGCCATCATGTTGTCCGTTGTATCCATGATGGAGAAGCCGGAGTATGCGGAAACGAGACCGTGTTCTGTAACGTCGAGACCTGTGATCTCTTCTTCTTCGGAAGCTCTGAGGCCTACGACAGCCTTGATTAAGAAGAATGTGATCGTGATCGTAACTGCTGTCCAGGCTGCCGTTGCGAGCATACCGATCATCTGGATTCCGAGGAGCTTGAAGCCGCCGCCGTAGAAGAGACCTGTCATTACGTTGCCTGAAGCGTCAGCTACTGAGTAGCCGGGAACTGTTGATGTGGAGAAGAGACCTACTGCGATCGTTCCCCAGATACCGTTCATCATGTGGACTGCAACTGCACCGACGGGGTCATCAACATGAAGAACATGGTCGAGGAACCATACGCCGAATACTACGAGTAATCCTGAAACAATACCGATGATGCAAGCGCCAAGTGCGTCTGCCGTGTCGCAGGGAGCCGTGATAGCTACGAGGCCTGCGAGTGAAGCGTTGAGACACATGGAAACATCAGGCTTACCGTATTTGACCCATGTGAAGATCATTGTTGTAACTGTAGCGATTGCAGGTGCGATCGTTGTTGTTACGAAGATTCCGCCAAGCTGTTCGAGTGAAGTAGCTGCTGCGCCGTTGAATCCATACCAGCCGAGCCAGAGGATAAATACACCTAAAGCACCGATCGGGATGTTGTGGCCGGGGAATGCGTTAACCTTTGTAACCTTGCCTTTTTCATCCTTAATGAACTTACCGATACGGGGTCCTAAGATAGCTGCACCGATCAGGGCTGAGATACCGCCTACCATGTGGATGCAGTTGGAACCTGCGAAATCGTGGAAACCCATCTGAGCGAGCCAGCCGCCGCCCCATGTCCAGTGAGCTTCGATGGGGTAGATGACTGCAGAGATGACTCCTGAATAAATGCAGTAAGATAAGAACTTTGTTCTCTCTGCCATAGCGCCTGATACAATCGTAGCAGTCGTTGCGCAGAAAACGAGATTGAATACGAATCCGCTCCAATCAAAGGTAGCGTAATTCGTAAATATATCAAAGTTCGGAATTCCTACAAGACCGAAAAGGGCATCTTCACCAAGGAAAAGGCCGAATCCGATGAGGATAAATACCACAGTACCGATACAGAAATCCATCAGGTTTTTCATGATGATGTTTCCTGCATTCTTGGCTCTGGTAAAGCCTGTCTCTACCATGGCAAATCCTGCCTGCATCCAGAAGACCAATGCCGCTCCGGCCAGGAACCATACGCCGAAGATCTGTTCGTTCATTGTTTTCAAAATGTCTTCCATAACGTTTCCTCCCGTTCTCTTGCAATAAAAAAGAATCCGCCACAAATAGTGATCACACCGTTGTGACAGATTCTTCGTAATTGCAATTAAAATAATAAAGGTGCACAGAGCGTCTTGCTCAATGCACCTTTGCATGTCGGGATAATAGCACACCCGATTTGATATTGTCAACGGGTTATTTTTGATTTTTGCGATGGGCCTGCGGGGCGCTTAAATAAGAAAAAATAGATATTTTCTGAGGGCGAAAAATATTTTTGTCGCGATTCACGATTTTTTCACGATGAGAGGGTTTTTCGTGAAGGATAACGTGAATATCAGCCTTTTTTCACGGATTTTTCACGAAAAGGACCTTCGCCGTGAATCTTTCGTGAATCAGGGATCTTGCCTCGAGAATATCACTGGCCAGTGGTCTTGGGAAATCAGTTCCTGAAAAGTGTTCTGACAAGGCTGATCCAGGACACTTTTTAGGTTAAGAGAGCAGTTTTTTCCTGTTTTTTGTCCTAAAGGGACAGTTTTAAAACACTTTTCGGGAAATTGGTTTTCGAGACGTGGGTGAAAGATATCATTACGCGAAAATGCACATGCATTCCGCTATTGACAACCGCAAATCTCAGTAGCATAATTCTGACAATTAAATACTTCAAGCAACGGCGCTTATCTGCAGAGTTCACTCTGCCGGGTAAGCGCTTTTTTGTTGCCAAGATCGAAGGGAGTATAAAGCGGTATGGACAACTACAGAGTGAACGAACCCTTTAAGAAACAAGGGCTTTACGATCCTGCATTAGAGCACGACAACTGCGGTATCGGCGCGGTAGTAAACATCAACGGCCTACAGGAAAGAAGAGTCGTTGACGGTGCACTTAAGATCGTTGAGACGCTGGAACACCGCGCCGGTAAAGATGCCGAAGGTAAGACCGGTGACGGCGTCGGCATCTTACTTCAAATACCCCACGATTATTTCGTTTCAGAAGCTGCAAAGGACGGCATCACGTTAGGCGGCAAAAGGTCATTTGGTATCGGCATGTTCTTCATGCCGCAGACCGAAGCGCTCTACAGGAAGGCAATGCAGACTTTCGAGGATATCATCGCAAAAGAAGGTATGAAGTTCCTCGGCTGGAGA
>JAILIB010000100.1 GCA_024695505.1 Saccharofermentans sp. | reverse complement strand
GGGAGAAGACGAAGATACCGTAAGTTATTCGGGAAAAAAGAGAGGCTGCACGTATTCGATAATCTACTACCCGGTTGAGGGAGGTTACAGATATTTCGGAATGTATCTGAAGGGAAACACCTTCGTATATATCGACACGGTGGTAGCTGACGGCACTGACACCAAGTGTCTTGAAACTTTTTGCAAGAAACTGCATCTTGTTTCGCCCGTGGCTTCCAAGAAATAAGGCGGTAATCCGTGCCAAGAGCCTATAGGCTTCCGGTTTACAAAAATGAATTTGTTGGAATAAGGGAGGAGGGATTCATATGCCGGAAGAAGAAAGTCAGCATACTGAGCATCGTGTCGTCAGTCCTTCTCATACCTACGGTCATCATCGGATTTTTCAGATCTGAAATAGCGATTCACGAAATCTCTCACGAAAATCCGTAAAACGTGAGAAAAATCAGCAATAATCTTTAAAATGCAAAAAACTCTCACGAAAACGGCAAAATCGTGAGAGTTTTTGTGAATTTTGATTTGGATTGACTATTTTTTCACGAATCGTGAACCTGAGTTTTACAGGACAGCATCTCCGTTCCGGCCAGCCTGCTCCCTAATACACCCAACCACGCAAACCCAACAAATTCAAGCATGTCACGGAGCGTAACAACCGTGTCACAGGCTGTGTATGGCATGTTGGCACTCCTTTCCGCAAGATGAGGTCAAAGGGCAGCAAGCCCCAAACAAAACCGAAAGGAAGTGTCAAAAATGAAAAAAGGAATTAAGGGAATTATCGCAGGTCTTATCATCACAATGAGCCTCGGCATGGTGGCGGCAACCGGATGCTCTGCCAAGACTGAGCCGGAACCTGTGACGGAGCAGGTTACGGTCAGCTGCGACTGGGACAAGGTGAACAGCGCGCTTGAAAAGTATGAATTCGGAAAGACGTTCTATCTTGAATCCGATTATAAAGATGAGGAGAAGACGCTCGGCTCGGTCAGCATCGTCAACTACGATCCCACTTCGGTCAAGGCATTCAGGGAAGTTCCCTGCCAGATAATGATTTCATATGGAAGGACCACAGAGCTCAAGGAAAACGGCAAAGACTACGCTGTTCCCATGATCACCATCTCATTTGTAGACAACAAGACAAAGAAGTCTTATTCGGCAGTCTATGGTGCCGACGGAAAGCTCGCTGAAGAAGAGGGCGAATGGGTGCTCGATGAAGACAAGAACGCAAAGCTCGGCGAGCTCGTTGAAGAAGCGAAAAAGATGTTCGGACTGGAGGCACAGTAATGAAAAACGATATAAAAAAGATCGGATGGCTCCTCCTGTTGGGACAGTTATTTTTCCAGGGTACGGTATTCCTAGCGGCATTAACAGGGATCCTTTTGGGTCTCGGAGACAAGGCGACGATCATTGGATCGTGCATCGGCAGCTTTCTGGCAAACGTCGTTGTTTTCGGCATCTTCTACCTGGTAAGGCGGAAGGACTTTACAAGGAATATCGAAGCAAAGGTCACTCCTAAGATCATCTTTGGCGGCTTTACGGTGATCTTAATGTGGAACCTTGTAATCTCGCTCCTCGACACGCTCACTTCAAACAAGCTTTCCATCCCCTCCAGCGGAGAGGAGATCCCTGCATTATTCGGTCTGATCTTCATAGCGGTCCTGCCTGCGGTCATGGAGGAATTTGCTTTCAGGAAGGTCATCTTCGGACTGACGAGAAAGCACGGTTTCTGGCCGGCAGCAATCTTGTCATCAGTTGTTTTCGGACTGATGCATCAGAACATTACTCAGGGTATATTCGCTTTCGGAATGGGCATTATCTTCTGCTATGTTTACGAGAAGACAGGCAGGATCTGGGTAACGATGCTGCTTCATTTCGCGAATAATGCGCTGTCAGTCATTTTGCCTCACATCCCGGTTTATGAGGGATACGGACCTTTGATCGAAGCGGGCTTAGGCATTGTATCGGCAGTCGTTTTTGCTGTCCTTCTCATAAAGAACAGAAAGAAGCTTCCTCACATTTCTGTCCCCAAAGAATGGTTTATCAATGTGCCTATGATGTTGTATTCTATTATCTGTGTAGGCATGGCAGTATGCGTGCTGGTAATAGGAGCGAATGTATGACTTTAGGTGAAAAGATTAAAGAAGCCAGGAAACAGGCAGGTCTTTCTCAGGAGCAGTTTGCCGAGAAGATGAACGTGTCCCGTTCTGCCGTGGCTAAATGGGAGACCGACAAGGGTATCCCTGACATCAGCAATCTCAAAGTCATGTCCAAGCTCCTGAACGTCAGCATCGACCATCTCCTCGATGATGGGGAATCACCTGAATTCGGCGAGATCACCGAGCCGGTCAACCTGGATGAATACGAGAAGACGGGCAGATGCAGGAACAAGATGGATGCCGCTTGCCTTGCGAAGTTCGCTGATGCCGACATGATCTACCCGCTGGTTAGGACCAAAAAGATGACCAAAAAGGAGGCCATCGTCGACTTTTTTGTCGCGCCCGGTATCGTTCAGGTATTGGATTACGCTAACGAAAACCCTGAATGTTACCTGGTCGAAAAGGGCGGAAAACAGTACCTCGTAAAGATAACGAAGGACTTCATTAAGACAACGGAGCTTGCGGAAAGAGTTGATTCAAGCAGCTTTGTGATAGGTTCGTACAAATACAGGAAAGCGGTTTATAAGTTTTTCAAGTGACCTGGCGGCAGAAAAGGAGAGACATCATGGGAAAGATCAGTTTAAAGCCTTACAACAACTATTGTCCGCAGACGCTGTTCCTTTACGGTACATACGATGAAAACGGCAAGCCTGATTTCGGTCTGTTCTGCTGGTTCAGTTATATCTGGGA
>JAILIB010000026.1 GCA_024695505.1 Saccharofermentans sp. | reverse complement strand
AGCGGTATTACGATCAGAGCGCCGATCGCGACAATGAAGAAATTGCCGTCCAGATACATCTTCCTGACTTCCCTGTTCTTAAATCCGAAGATCTTAACAAGCGAGATGTTGAAAGTCGATCTGTCGATCATCATCTTTACCATCAGGTACATTACGACGACAAAGATCACTGCAGATGCGACGGACATTGTTGTAACCATAGGCCCCATCATGTCTACATAGATTCCTGCGGATCTTTCGATCTCGCTTCTCGTAACGGTCGAATAGAGCCTTCCGCCCGGGATGTCGAGTTCGTGATCCGAGAAGACAACGTTAAAGTATTTGTCGCTCTCGCCGAACATGTCGCGGCATCTGTCGATGTCCATGAAGCACATCAGAGATGCTGAATAATCGATTATCTTCGCGACTCTGAAAGCATACATTCTGTCGCCGTTTTCGTTCTTTAACGTGAATTCGTCGCCGACCTTGAGTTTGTATTTGATCGCAACAGCAGAACTCAAAACAATGTCTGTATCGTTATCAGGCAGATCGCCTGTATCAAAGAACGGATTATCCTTCGTTATACCGAGCATCGTGACATTAAAAGTATATCCGTAGATTTCTTTCTTAAGGCCCTCCGCAACCGCCGCATATCCGCCTTCAGGAACTTCCTCCGTCGGATACTTGTAGTTGTACATGTATTCGTATTTAGTCTGGCTTACGTAGTAGTCCTTGACCTTACCGCAGTAGACCATCGTGTTGAGTGCCATCAGTGCAACGAGAAGACTCATGAACATGCCGAGGATAACCGTGATTCCCGTTCTCGTCTCACGTAGCATCTGCCTTAACCTGAACATGCTGATGAACTTCAAACCCTTGATTTTGAGTTCCTTTCCCCGCGCAACTTTCTGTTCGTTCCTGAGCAGTGCCAAAGGCGTCTTGGAAAGTCTCTTGCGGATAACGAGAACGTTTACGATAAGCGCCGTTACCGGAGGAATAACAAGTCCGTAAATAACGATGAACGGTGTGATGATTATCCTGCACTCCGGCATAGAAAAATATCCGAGCGAGTCCGCCAGCTGGGCCGGAATTCCCGCAGGTGTGTAGAGTGCAATTGCAGTACCGATAACGCCCGAAATGAACGTTACGATCACGGGTACTGCAACGTAGCTTGCTATAAGAGTCCTTCTCTTCATTCCCATCGAATAGAGAGCACCTATTACCGAGCTTTCCTGATCGATCATGTGCACGATGAAAACCGAGATAACGTATGCAAAGAGCATTACCAGGAGCACACCGAAGATTATGCTCGCGGTGTAGTTGATCTGAACGTCATTAGCCGCTGAGTCGATCCTTGGATTGTCCGAGTGATTCATGAAGAGCATGAGATTCGATGTCTTTATATCGAAGAACTCTTCAACGAAATCTTTTGTCTCATCGGCGAATTCCTGCATACCGTCGGCGTATTCCTTTGCACCATCGGCGAGTTCTTTTGCACCGTCACTGATATCCTTTGAACCGTCATATAGTTTATCGACTCCTTCAGCCAGCTTGTTGGCACCTTTTCTGAGTTCTGTCGTTCCCTTGTGAAGACTTGACATACCGTTCCTCAGGATTATGCCGCTGTCACTTAATTTCCTTGTTCCCTTATATAGTTTTCCTGCACCGTTGCTTAAAGCATTTGTACCTGAATTGACTACAGATACACCGCTCTTTATCTGTTTGTACCCGTCCGCGAGCTGGACCGCGGGACCCCCCGCCATATTGGCATACTGATCTACACCGTCACCGTATTCCTTTGCACCATTGTCGAGTTGCTTTGTTCCGTTAGCTAACTGTTTTGCGCCTTTCGACAACGAAGATGTTCCCGAAGCGACTTTGCCTACGCCTTTGGTGTACTGCTTTACGCCTTTTTCGAGCTGGGCCGCGCCGTTGTCCAAAGCCTTGATTCCCTTCTTAAGATCAGGTACGGCATCCTTGAATTCCTTCATTCCGTCCTTGTATTCTTTTGTTCCGTCGGCAAGCTCTTTGGCACCGTCTGAGAGCTCTTTTGCAGCGTCGTTGAGCTTATCTATAGCTTCAAGAAGATCTTCCTTCTTGCCTGTCATTCTCTTCCAGTAATCACGGAAATAGAAATCGCCAACGTCATTGACCTTGAACTCGATGTCTTCAAGTGTTTTCTTGAGTTCTTCCTCAGTCATCTTTCCGTTCAGAAGATATGCGTAGTAGTATTCCTGGGAAGACAGCGATTCATTGGAAGCATAGAGCGCCTCATATGCATCTGAAGTCACGAAAAGAAGTCCGAAAGCTCTGCTGTCCGAAACAGAATCTGATACCTTCTTAACTATCGTGTTGTAATCAGGTGTTGCACCGATTCCCGTTACATTGAACTCTTTCTTTCCGACTGTGATCTTGTCTCCTACCTTCACTTCATTGACATCCGAATAACGTCTTTCGATGACCGCTTCATCGTCTTTTTCGGGAAGCCTTCCGTCGATCAGAGATATCCTGTTTATGTTCTCTCTGACCTTGAAAACTCTTAAGACTTTATTCTCTCCGGCGGAATAATCGGCAAAGAACATCTTCTCCACCGATACACCCTTATCCGTAATCTGAGCAAGCTCCGTATTCCTTAACGGAACAAAAACCGAGAACTCGCCGTCTTCCCTTGCACACTCACGGTCATTGATCTCAGTCGTATCCATTACCGTGACCGCAGCGCCCATAAGGCTGACAACGATGAATATCGAAAAAATAAGCAAAAGCGACAGCGCCAGATATCTCGCCCATCCTGCTTTGAGATCACGCAGAGCTCTTTTGAATAAGATCCATCCCATATCAGAGGTCCTCCAGTTCAGCAGCAGGCGTCTTTGTTTCGTTGTAGTAATCCTTGGAGATCTCGCCGTCTTTTATGTAGATGACGTGATCGACCATGTTCTTTATCGAATTGTTGTGGGTTACGATCAGCATTGTTGTTCCGTACT
>JAILIB010000012.1 GCA_024695505.1 Saccharofermentans sp. | reverse complement strand
CAGTTTTTCGCCGAATCTTGAGAGAATACCGCTCTCTCCCCAAGAGGGAGCCAGGAGTACCGTCCTGTCGTGAGGCGGAATCTCATCGGCAGATTCAAGTCGTTTTTTCATCTCGTCCATGTAGGGGATTCCGCAAAGAGATACCTCCCTCGGGCTTATTCCGCGCATTTCCTCCATCTGTCTGACTTCTTTTTCCTGGTATTCGCCCGAGAGGATGAGGGCATCGAAATGGTCAGTTCCGAACATGCGGTACATGGTAATGTCATTTGCGGCGTGAAGCATGTGTATATAGCAATCAACGTTCTTCGAGCGCTTCCATTGGAAGACGTCAAGGCTCGGAGTTGTCGAAAGTACGACGGAAGCGTTCAGCAGATTGAGCCTGGAGAATGCCTTGTTGCCCTCGCCTGCGAACTCGCCTTTGATGTATTCGTATTTCTTGTCGAATACCGGGTCGTCTTTGGAACAGGTGAGATAAGTGACGTTCTGCTTTCTTTTCTCGAACTCGTCAAGCAGGGGCTCAAAAACATTCCAATATCTTTTGTGATCGGTAAAGATCGCAATGGGTATCTTTTGATCGATTATCTTGGCGTTTTTGTCGCTGCTCGTGCGGTATTTCATTTTGAGCAAAAGTGCCCTGAATGAGAATACGGCAACTCCGAATATTCCGAAAAGAATGGAGAACAGCATTCCGCCCGTGCCCGGATCGATATAGAGATTAATCTGACAACACATACACATCTTCCTTCAAAAAATATTGGGGAAATATAAAAACATATCCCCACAATCTATTATTTTATTACTTTTGTTTATTGGCTTCAACTGAATGTAGTGTCACTGACCTTTGCCGATATACTTCCAATTGTCGGGATTACGGGGCTTTCCGCCGCTGATCACATATCTGTCATAAGCAGGGAAACGAGTTCCTTCAAGATCGTCAGGATTCAGATCAGCTGAGTAGAGTACGGTCTGAGGCAGTTTTTTCGCGTCAGATCTGATCGGATAACCGGTAAAAGGGTTTTTGGGATTATCTATCAAGCCTGTTGTGGCCAGTTCCGGCACATCGGCATTGGTCATGAATTCTTCTGACGTCGTAAAGCCTTTAGCATTAAAGTCCTTGATCATCAGGAGGGGCAGGAAGTATTCCATATCGTTTCCGTTACAGGTAACACCGGCCTGGGCGACGTTATAACCGTGGTCAGACACAAGGATGATGCGGGTATTGTCATAAACACCGTTTGCTCGCAGATAATCAAACCATTCGCTGAGCTTCAAAAAAGCCGCCATGTTTACATGATAGTGGCGCATTTGAGTAGTATTGGACATATCCATGGTAACGCCGTTAACTGTAAAACGCTCTTTCATGTTGACATCATATTCAGTGTTGTCGATCCTGGCCGATGGGACATAATCAGGCTCCTGTAAAAGGCATGGACTGTGCGTAGTGTCGTTGTCCATTACGAAATACGTGTTCTTATTGCTCTGTTCTATGACGGTGATCTTTGAAAGATTGGTAAGCACAGAATAAGCGTTGAGAAAATACATGTTGTATCCGGTGCTCTTCGAACTGCTCTGACAAGTCTGAACAAGCGCAAAAGAGGCAGAAGAATCTCCGCCGCTGCCTGATACTGCGACAGGCTCGTTATAAAGGCCTCCGTCATATATGGTTTCCTGCAGAATGAGGGGAGACACCTTCATAAGCGAGAAAAAGAAGAAGTTACGGTTGCGGATGTTGTTGACGCGCCCCAGAATATTGAGCGTAGCATCGTTGTTATTGTCGTTTTCGAAGAAATTCAGAGCGCTTGAAGTGGTGTAACAGTGAAATTCGGGATGATCTGAAAAAACAGACAGATCGGGAGTCAGCTGATAACCGGCAAACGGCGGGTCACAAATCGTAACGTCATATCCGTTAGAACCGAAAAGCACGGGCAAAACCTTCAAAGCCTGGTTATGCTTGTCTTCCATTGTTTCAGTATCTCTTTTGTTTATGTTCTCGGGGGTATACTCATAGCCGCCGAACAAAGCGGGCGCACCGACGATCGTACATCCGCCGTAAGAGATCGTGTTCGGATAGTAAGTAAATCCGTCAAATTTTTCTTTGAGTTCAGGCTTCTCATTAAAGATATAAGGCACCTCTGTACCCAAAGCGCGGTCGAGCATCAGAACGATAACGTTTTTGCCGTTTTTGCTCAAAGGAATAGAAGGCTTTTCCGTAGAACGCTTTGTGTACTGAAGATACCCCGAATATGTGCCGACTATTCCGGCTGAGTTCAGTAAGCCGAAGCAGGAGACGGCCAAAATACCGATAACCAGAACTGTTTTGGTCATGGCTTTGAACTTGCCCTGGAATACCATCAAAACAAAACTGACCGCAGACAATGCAAGCAGATTGATCAAGCACTCCGAAAAACCATACGAAGGAGATCTGTCATACTGCAGGATCGAAGAGATCGTGCCGAGCTTTGTTCCGAACAGCATATAATCAACAATTGATATTCCGCAGATGACCCATATCACTTTGCTGAATAATGCTTTAGTCTTATCGCTCATGAAGAAATAGAAGACGCCGCCCCACAGGACCCAGCTTCCGACTGAGAGCAACAATGAGTTAATGACATATACTATCGGATTGGAGAGCTGAAAAACGTCAAGAAATTCCAAAGTGGCATCGTTGATTATAGTTGAAGGGATAAGAAGCCCTGTGATCAATGCCATCAAAGCGGTTCCGGCAAAGAAAGCTCCGGTGTTCATTTGAACTGCTTTTTGATCGTCCTTTTTCCTGATAAACCCCGTTGCGAGCGGAAGTGCCAGGAGTAATCCTCCTGCCGAAAGAAGCACTTTCTGCCTTGCGTCAAGGTCAGTCCTTATCAGCGTTGAAACAATTACAGTGAGGCCCGCAATTGCTAGGACGATGTTCAAAGCCTTCTTCGGATCCTTGAGCTTGTAGAAAACGTTCTTCACGAGCGAGAATACGTTGTTGAGAAGCCAGTAGAAGACAAGTCCTGAAGGTGACCTGTAGAGCAGTATAAGGAATACCGCTGCAAGTCCATATACCTGAACTTTTTCCTTTACCGGATGACCTTTGGTATAGATTATTCCGGAAACTATATTGATCAACGTCATCAGGATAGGAAGAACGTTAATTGGGAAACCGCCGATAGAAAACATCGCGTCTTCTTTCCCGAGATCGGCGATAAAGCCGAAGCTCATTCCCTGAAGGCCCTGCATGCTTGATAAGAGATTGTATGCTGCGATGAAGAATGGTATCTGAAGGAGAACGGACAAGGAACTCTTTAACGCATAAACAGGCTTGTAGTGGTTTATGCGGTAATATTCCTGGATCATGAAGAAGCGCTCGTCACCTTTGAAAGTTGACTTTATATGCTTGAGACGCGAAGCCATCTTGGTCTGTATGTCGCGTTCTTCTGCCTGAAGCTCGTCTGCTCTTTTGTAGAGGGGAAGGACGAGAAAGTTTACGGCAAGACTTAAGAATATTATCGATAATCCTGCGTTGCCGATAAGC
>JAILIB010000121.1 GCA_024695505.1 Saccharofermentans sp. | reverse complement strand
CCGAGCTCTTGAGCGGTCACGGACTTGTTTACAGTTCGCCCGCGACGCTTGCGTACAACTCTCCGGGAGCCGAAGGATTCGGCGTTAAGAGGGCGGGCCTTGCGGTTCCCGAATCGGTCATGCTGATCGTATCTCCCGGATGCTGCGGAAGGAACACCTCCATCGTGAGCTCCATGCCGCAGTATAAGGACAGGTTCTTCTATCTCATGATGGACGAGACCGACCTTGTCACCGGAAGGCATCTGAAGAGGATCCCCGAAGCGGTCTGCGAGGTAGTGTCCTTCCTGGACGGACAAAAAGGAAAGAAACCGAAGGTCGTCATGATCTGCATAACCTGTGTCGACGCCCTTCTCGGAACTGACATGGAGAGGGTCTGCTCTGCATGTGAAAGGGCACTGAATGACGGAACGAGAGTCAGGCCGTGTTACATGTACGCGCTGACCAGAGAGGGCAGAAGGCCCCCGATGGTCCATGTAAGACAGACCCTGTATTCGCTTCTTGAACCCATGGAAAAGGATCCGAAAAGCGTCAACATAATCGGTAATTTTGCCCCGCTCGAAGACGGAGAACTGCAAAAGTATCTGACAAAAGCCGGGGTGAAACACATCAGGCAGATCTCCACCTGCGGCAGCTATGAGGAATTCCTCAAAATGGCTTCCGCCAACTTTAACATTGTTACAAACCCCGAAGTAAGGGCATCTGCGCATGACATGAGCCAGCGCCTGGGCATACCTTATATCGAGCTGACGAGGATCCACGACGTGGAAAGGACCGCTTTGCAGTACAAATCTTTTGCAAATGCAGTAGGAATCGGGATCGATCTTTCGGAGGATGAGGACAGGGCCAAAGAAGCGGTCGGTTCCCTGAAGAGATCCTTCCCGGATCTGACGTTTAACATCGGTGAATGCCTGAACGCTGATCCGTTTGAGCTCGCTCTTTCTCTCGTCAGATACGGTTTCAAAGTCGATGAGATCTACGGAACTCTCGCTCCCGAAAAGTTCAGATACGTCAGTAAGCTCGCCGAGCTCTCGCCTGACACGAAGATATTCTGCAACATGGAACCGACCATGCTCTACTACGACATGTCCGCGTCCCGCGCACACATCAGTCTCGGCAAGGACGCGGCTTTCTACTGCCCGGGCATACCGAATGTCGCTTGGAACAGCGATATCCAGCCGTTCGGATTCCAGGGGATAACCAAGCTCATGGAGACAATTGAGAAGACGATGAAGGAGGCACGCGCATGAAAGGCTTAAGAAAAGTACTTACGCCGTTTGCCCCTGACCAGTCGGGCGCAGTTTCGGTTCTTTACGGTCTGGGCGGACTTATCGTCATCATTGACGCGGGCGGATGCACGGGAAACATCTGCGGTTTTGACGAGCCCAGATGGCAGGATGTCCGTTCAGCGGTCTTCTCCGCGGGACTCCGCGACATGGATGCGATCTTGGGGCGTGACAAACTCCTCGTTTCAAAGATATCCGATGCAAGCGCAAGAATAGACGCTTCTTTCGTCGCGCTCATCGGAACACCCGTTCCGGCAACGATCGCAACGGATTACAAGGCTTTAAAGCGTATGTTAGAAAATGAGATCAGCCTGCCGGTCCTTACGGTACCGACTGACGGCATGAAGCTTTACGATGAAGGCGAAGCCCTTGCGTACAAGGCTCTGGCGGACGGATTCGTTTCGATGGACGGAGATCTTGAGAAGATCGTTTTGGGAAAGACGCCGCTTACATACGGCGCAGGTTTTGAAGACAACACACTTTCTGATTACCTAAGGATCGGCGCTTCAACAAAGGTCATCGCGGCTTCCGCATCAGGCATCGAAGCGGCAAAGAAACTGGGCGTTTCATATGAGGTATTCAGCAGCGCAGCAGCTGAAATTTCAGGTAGCATTCCTCCGGGAAAGGTCCTTGTCTGTCACGATGAGGTCTTCGGCAAGACATTGAGAGACAAGGGCGTTTCATGCGACATTGCAACGTTCTTTACGCTGCACGATGAGATAAGGAAACCAGGTGACGTAAAGATCACCGAAGAAGATGAATTTACGGACCTCGTATTGAACGGCGGTTATGACGTTGTAGTCGCTGACGAGAGCCTCAGGCCTTTGGCTGAAGGCTTTGGCGGGACATGGATCGACGCGCCGTTTTTCGCACTTAGCGGGAGAAGATAAATGAAGACTGTGAGGCTTAAGGTTTACGGCATCGTGCAGGGCGTTGGAATGCGCCCGGTCGTTGCGCGCCATGCCACTGCCTGCGGAATCACGGGAACTGTCGCAAATCTGGGTCCTTATGTTGAGATATTTGCGCAGGGTGATGAAGAAAGAGTCGATTCGTTTGTAAGGCTCATCGAAGAAGAACCGCCGAAGCGCGCGGCGATCCTCAAGGTAGATGCGAGAACGCTTGAGGACGCCCCCATTTTCGAGAGTTTTGAGATCATCGAAAGCGGAAAGACGTCAGGCGAGATCTTCGTTTCTCCCGACATCGCGATATGCGACGAATGCCTTGAAGAACTCTTCGACAAGAACAACAGAAGATATCTGCATCCGTTCATCAACTGCACCTGCTGCGGTCCCAGGCTGACGATATTGGACAGCCTTCCTTACGACCGTGAAAGGACGTCGATGAAGGAGTTTCCGATGTGCGAAAAATGCGCTTCGGAATACCATGATCCCGCTACCAGAAGGTACGATGCGCAGCCCGTCTGCTGCAACGACTGCGGACCTGAAGTATTCATCCTGGATGACCCTGAAGAAAGGCGCGGAAGAGACGCTATAATCTACACGAGAAAGCTCCTTTCGGAGGGCGGGATCGTAGCAATAAAGGGTATCGGCGGATTCCACATCGCATGCGATGCATATATTGAAGATGCGGTCAGAAGGCTGCGCGAATTAAAGCACCGTCCCGCTAAACCTTTCGCTGTCATGATGAGATCCATTGATTCCGTCAAGGCACACTGCGAAATAATTCCTTTGCAGGAAGAGATCCTCAAGGGCCATCAGAAGCCCATCATCCTGCTTGACAGAAAGGATGGATCCGATCTCGCAAGAAGCGTTGCGCCCGGCAATCCGAAGCTCGGAGTAATGCTCCCGTATGCGCCTTTGCAGAGCCTTCTTTTCGATTACGACGACGGCATCGAAATGCCCGATACACTCGTAATGACGAGCGGCAACATCTCAGGTCTTCCGATCTGCCGTGACGATGATGACGCGAGAAGAGAGATCGCAAAATTCTGTGACGCGATACTTACTCACAACAGAAAGATACGGATCAGAGCTGACGATTCCGTCATGGATTTCTACAACGGAAAGCCCTACATGATAAGGCGTTCCAGAGGATACGCCCCGCTCCCTTACATGATGAGCGAAGACTTTAACGGCTCCGTCATCGCATACGGCGGCGAGCTTAAGAATACCTTCTGCATAGGCGTGAACAACCTGTTCTATCCGTCGTCCTACATCGGAGATCTGACAGATCTCAAGGGCAAAGCGGTCCTTGCCGAATCAGTGGAAAGAATGGAGACTCTGCTTGAAACAAAACCGCAGCTCGCGGTATGCGATCTTCACCCTTCATACAATTCTTCGCTCGCTGCCGAGGAATCCGGGGTGCCTTTGGTAAGAGTCCAGCATCACTACGCTCACATACTTTCGTGCATGGCCGAGAACGACTACCACGGTGAATGCATCGGTGTGTCTTTTGACGGCACCGGATACGGCACTGACGGTACGATCTGGGGAGGCGAGATCTTAAGGTGCAGCCCCACGGATTTCAAAAGGCTCGGCTCGATCAGACCTTTCCTGCAGACCGGCGGAGACGTTGCTTCAAAAGAGGGTTGGAGAATTGCCGTGTCGATGCTCATCGATATCTTCGGGGACAGGGCTGAGGAGATCCTATACATGCTGGGTCTTATCAGGACCGGGTCGTTCAAGACGTTCAAAGCGATGCACGACGGCAAACTCAACTCGGTCGTATCGACATCGGCGGGAAGACTTTTCGATGCCGTGTCCGCGATACTGGGCATCAAGTTTGAGAATACTTTTGAAGGCGAGGCTTCAACCGCTCTGATGTATGAAGCGATGAAGTGCAGCAATCACATCTGCGGCTGCGATTATGAGCTCACCGGCGAATATATTGAGACCGGAAAGATCGTAAAAGATCTGGTGTTAAGACGCCTTGCAGGTGAAGATCCCGGCGAGCTCGCTTACAGGTTCCACAGGCTTCTGGGCGAGGCTGCTGCGGAGTTCGTTTCTGCGAACGCGGGAACGGTAAGAACGGCTGCATTAAGCGGCGGATGCTACCAGAATACTCTGCTCCTCGACATAACGAAGAAGGCATTGGAGAACAGGGGTTTCAAAGTCCTGATACACAGCCTGATCCCGCCGAACGACGGCGGCATCAGCATCGGTCAGGCATTTTACGGAATGAATAAATTGAAAAACGGAGGAATATAAAAATGTGTGTAGGTTTATCAGCAAAAGTAATCAGCGTTAAGGACGGTGTTGCTATCGTTGACGCTTCAGGCGCAAAGCGTGAAGTCTCGGCCGAGCTCTTAGAAGACCTTGAGCCGGGCGAATACGTAATGGTACACGCTGGTGCAGCGATCGCGAAGATCACTGACGACGACAAGAATGAGACTGAAAAGCTTAATGAGGAGTATCTCAAATGAGCACGATCGAAGAAGCAAGAGCTTATCTTGAAAACTACGACGGCCCCGATTTCAGGATAATGGAAGTCTGCGGTACGCATACGCACGAGATCTTCAGGCAGGGCATCAGAAGGATCCTGTCACCTAAGATCAGCCTCATCTCAGGCCCGGGGTGTCCCGTGTGCGTCACGCCCGTCAGCTTTATCGACGAGGCTGTTTACCTTGCTCTCGAAAAGGGCTGCACGATCACGACCTTCGGCGATCTCGTAAGGGTCCCCGGATCGAAGATGTCCCTTGCCGGAGCACGCGCAAAAGGCGCAAAGATCAAGGTGGTATATGCTCCTTTCGATGCGGAGAAATACGCTGTGGAGCATAGTGACGAGCAGGTTGTTTTTCTCTCCGTCGGATTTGAGACGACCACTCCTTCAGATATCATTGCCGTAAGCAGGGCAATGAAGGACGGCCTTTCAAACTTTTCGCTCCTTACCGCCAACAAGACCATGCCGGGCGCATATGAAGCGATGGGAAAGAGCTGTGACGCATTCCTTTATCCGGGTCACGTTCACGCGGTAACCGGAACACAGATATGCAAAGACATGTGTGAAAAAGGAGTATCCGGAGTGATCGCGGGATTCACCGGAAACGAGCTTCTCACGGCACTCGCAGTTGCAGCGAAAAAGCATGCTGAAGGAAAGCCGTTCTTCGTAAACTGCTATCCCAGGGTCGTAAAGGATGAGGGAAGCCCTGCTGCAGTCGCAATGGTCGACAAGTTCATGGAGCCATGTGATGCCGAGTGGCGAGGGATCGGAACGATACCGATGTCAGGAATGAAGCTCAGGGATGAATATGCAGAATTTGACGCAAGAAAGAAATACAACGTTCCGGAGATCAAGCCCGAGTACAAGACCGCATGCAGATGCGGCGACGTACTGCAGGGCAAGATCATTCCGAAGGAGTGCCCGCTTTTCGGCAAGGCATGCAATCCCGACCATCCCGTCGGCGCGTGCATGGTATCTGACGAAGGCGCATGCTCTGCTTTCTATATGTACGGAGGTGACTTATGAACGATGTAATAACGCTTGCTCACGGAAGCGGCGGAAGGAAAACTTCCGAGCTTATCGCGGAGCTTTTCAAGAAGAATCTCGGCAATGAATATTTCACTGCCGATGATGCTGCAGTGTTGCCCAAGCCCGAAGGAAGGATCGCAATGTCGACCGACGGCTTCATCGTTTCTCCCTGGGAATTCCCGGGCGGAAATATCGGCAAGCTCTCGATCTGCGGAACGGTAAACGACCTCGCATGCATGGGCGCAAAGCCTTTGTATCTCACATGTTCCTACATCGTTGAGGAAGGCCTTCCGGTATCTGATCTCGAAAAGATAGCGCAGGCGATGGGTGAGACATGCAGGAAAGCCGGAGTAAAGATCGTCGCAGGCGATACCAAGGTCGCGGGAAAAGGCCAGGTGGACCAGATCTT
>JAILIB010000098.1 GCA_024695505.1 Saccharofermentans sp. | reverse complement strand
GGGAGCCCTTCTTATGAAAGCGATAGCGGGAATTGCTGCTGCGAGTACGATGCCTGATGCGATGATTGCCTTTGTCTTGTTGTTCATTTTGATTGTCCTTCCTTTTTTGAGTTTTGTGTTTGTTTTGGTTTTTATGTTTGTTTTTGTTTTAGTGATTACTTTGTTGCTGATGTTTCATATCCGAATGCCTGATCCAGAGCCTTCATGCAATTTCTGTAGATTCCGATGTAATTGAAAGCCATTACTGATGCGAGAATTACGATGATTGCGATGACAACGATGAGTTCTACGAGAGAGAAACCCTTCTTTGAATTCTTAGATACCTTTTTCATTTTTAACTCCTCCGATAATGTTGTTTGGTTGGTTGTTTGTGTTTGGTTGATGGCTTCATTATCACAGCCGTCAAGAGGTCCAACAATCAGCAATGTCAGGCGCCGCTGATGGATAAGCAACACAAAATGAGCCCGGTGTCGCCTAATATCGAAAAAAGTGCAAAAAAAGACTACCTTCCGGTTGAAAGGTAGTCTTGATCGCTGATTTGTTTATAAAAAGATTATTCTATCGTGAGGATATCAGTAAATCCGGTTACGTCGAAGATCTCCTTGACTTCAGGTGAAACGTTGGAGATGACCATGCTGCCCTGTTTGTTCATTGTCTTCTGAGAAGAAAGAAGAACTCTCAATCCTGCACTTGAAATATAATCGAGCTTCTCAAGATCAAACTTAAGGGATGTAACGCCTGCCAGAATGCTGCTCAGCGTTGCTTCGAGCTGGGGAGCCGTGGCAGTATCCAATCTTCCTTCAAGAATGAGCTTGATCTCACTTCCGTTTACGTTCTTTGCGATGTTCAACATGTTAAGTCCTCCTGACAATATATCAATTATACATCAAAAATTCTTTTTAATAGTCAACCGGTTCTTGCCGTCTTTGTATTCGTACGATACGTCGTCCATGCTCTTTTTGACCATAAAGATGCCCAGTCCTCCGATCGGCCTGTCGTCTGCCGAAAGCGTGATGTCGGGATCTTCGTTCTGCAGCGGGTCGTAGGGAGTGCCCTGATCCTCGAACAGAATGCTGATGTTCTTTGCTTCCTTGTCAGCGTCAATGCTGATCACTGCTTCGCCTTCGCCGTCAGGGTATGCATAATGGGCGATGTTTACGAAGATCTCTTCGACCGCGATGTCGATCTGCATCTGGACCTTGGCAGGGCAGTCCATCTCCTCAAGGACCGTATCCGCGAAGGATAGGACCTGATCCAGTTCCGAAACGTCTGCTTTTACTTTAAGCTGCTTCATCTCGTTTTCTGCCTTTCCGGAGTTACAAGGACCATTATACTTTAAATTCAGCATCGTGATGTCATCGAATTGCTGTGAGCCGTCGATGAAAGCGTTAATGCTGTCGCGAATGTTCTTGTTCAGCAATATCATATCCCCGTCGCAAGGCAAATCAAGTGCCTCTAGCATGCGCTTTTCACCAAACAGCTCATGATTTCTGTTGTTGGCCTCGGTGACTCCGTCAGTATAGACATAAATGATGTCACCCGGATTCAGCATGATCGACTTCTCTTTATAATTAATGTTCTCCATGCAGCCGATCGGAGGCGAGTGGCGCTCCTTGATAAGCTCAAATTTCCCGTCCTTGCGCTTGATGGCAGGGTATTCATGGCCTGCGTTGGCGTATCTGAGCTCGCCGGTCGAGAGGGTAAGGACCGCGACCCAGACCGTGATGAACATGTCCAGCTCGTTGTTTTCGCAGAGCTGGTTGTTGACCGAGGTTAGGATCTTCGAACAGTCGTCAAAGTCAGAAAGGCCTCTGTTCTTGAGCAGGGTCTTTGTGACCATCATCATCAGAGCAGCCGGGATGCCTTTGCCTGAAACGTCTGCGATCGTTACGACGAGGTGATCCGCATCAGGCATATAGAAATCGTAGAAATCGCCTCCAACGACCTTTGCGGGATTCATTGAAGCGTAAAGGTCGAACTCCGTCCTTTCAGGATAGGGAGGGAATATGTGAGGGAGCATGCCTTCCTGAATGGCATTAGCCATATGGAGCTCATTGTCCGAAACGGAGCGCTCCCTGCTCTGAATGACGGTCAATATGCAGTACATAAGGAGCAGGACGAGCATTATTACGGGGCTCGACAGCGACAGACCAAACGTGAATACGGACAAGATGCCGATCGCGAGCGGGAAGAAGGCATACATGTACAAGATGACGATCTGGTATTTCTTGAATTTCTTTCTCGCCAGATATACCAGGACAAGGGTAAGGATCATGGTCGCGTAAGCATAAAGGTTAGAGAATATGTAATAATCCCCGCGCTGATAATGGCCGTCAGGCTTGATGAAGAAGTAGTAGCCGAACAGGATGTTTAAAAGCCTTACGATAACGGCAATAAGAAGGCCGCAGGACAGGATTACGTTAAACTTTTTGATCCCCGGGTTGTCAACGCCGAGATAGGATACGACATAGCGCCAGAACAGGAATGCCATAACGGGGGCGCCCATGAAGTAGAGGGTGTTTGCGACCGAATTGAGGAAGATCTGCGATGTATCGCCGTCAACGATCCAGCAGATCTCGTCCAGGAAAGCGGAACTGAAACAGGTGAACAGCAGGAGAAGATAATTGTTCAGGTTCTTTTCGTTATGGGAACGGTCAATCACGCTGATGATGAAGAGGACATATCCCAAAGCCATAGAGCAAAGGTCAGCGGAAATGTTGATAACGCTTAAGACGGGCAGGGTCCCGGCAGCACGCGCCATGTCAAACTTGAATATGCCGATGACGATCACGAAAACAAAGAAGAATGATGCCAGAAAAGCGCTTAACTGAAACTGTTTTTTGCTGATAGGCATAGTTCACCTCATATCAAGTCTTATAAAGAAATTATAAACTCAATTTGATTCTGTTGTTATCCAATCGGTAAACAAATATTTAATAAGAAGTCAATTATGCTGTAAGAACGGGATTTTCGCAGTAATATCTTAAATATAAAGTTATTCAGGCGGTATTCTTATGATCTTATTCATCAATTGCTGTGTTCGGAAGGATTCCAGGACAAAAAGGCTCGCAGACGCCTTTTTAAAGCTTCTTGACGGGGATATCGAACAGATAGATCTTGAGAAAGTGTCTTTTCCCGTTGTTGATGAGGAATTCATAACAAGAAGGGATATGCTGAAGGCAAACGGCAGTTATGAGGACCCGATATTCGATCTGGGCCGCCAGTTTGCATCGGCCGATACGATAGTCATCGCGGCGCCTTACTACGATCTGTCGTTCCCGGCATCGCTCAAGCAGTATATCGAGCAGATAAACGTATCCGGGCTTACTTTCGGATACACGCCGCAGGGCACTCCTATAGGCATCTGCAAGGCAAAAGATCTTTATTACATCACGACCGCAGGGGGCACCTTCTGCCCTGAAGAATACGGGTACGGATACATAAAGGCTTTAGCGAACAATTTCTACGGAATCAGGAACACAAAACTGATCTCGGCCTCAGGACTTGATATAGACGGAGAGGATCCGGAAAAGATAATCAGCGATGCGATCTCCGGATTATCTCCTCAGATAACTTGATGATACAGGAAAATCGAAATAAGTGTCAGGGTATGGTTCGTCTTTTAAAGTGAAATGCCACCATTCGCAGTTGATCGGAACAAACCCGTTCCTGATCATGACGTGCTGCAGGAGCATCCTGTTGTCGTACTGCTCATCGGTGATGTCAGTGTAATCGGGGTGCGACTTCTCACTGAAAAGATCGAACGGGCTACCCATGTCGACTTCCTTACCGGTCTTCATGTCGAGGAGCGTAAGATCCACCGTGCTGCCCCTGCTGTGTGAAGAAAGCTTAGCGATATAGCCTTCCGCGAAAAGATCCTGTTTGTTCAGGTAGGGATAGAAGTACGGTTTCATCCTGTTGTCCGTGTCCTCGATGCCCCACAGGACGAACTGCTTTACGGCACGGGCCGGGCGGTAAGCGTCAAAGACCTTTATCCTGTAACCCAGCACGAAAAGCTCGTTGCTGACGGCTTTCAGCGCCCTGGCAGCTTCGGCGGTCAGTATCGCGCAAGGCTCTTCATATCCGTCTATGCGCTCGCCGATGAAATTGTAGGTCGAAAAATAGCGGATCTCCTGGATAATGTGGGGCACATAGTCAGACAAAAGGACGAAGCCTGAAGGGTCCATAGTAATGTCATTTTTGTAATCTTTCTTCATAACAATTCCTTTCAGGCACGCTTTTCGTAAGTATAGCAGACTGTTTCCGGCTGTTCGCGCCTTTAATATTCAGTTAACAGCTTTTTTGCTTTTGATAAACAATTGCTCTGAGTTTTGGATATAATCTATTTATAAAAACAATCCATTGAGAGGTGTAAGACAATGGAAGAGAAGAAAACGGACAGAAGAACGCTTAAGACAAGAAAAGCAATTTACAATGTTCTGATGGAACTGCTTTTGCAGAAAGAGCTTCACAAGGTGACCGTCCAGGAGATCTCAGATCTGGCCGATATCAACAGGACTACTTTCTATAAGCATTTTCTGGACGTTTACGATCTTTACGACAAGCTTGAGCAGGACATCCTGGTCGAATGGGGTATGCTCGTTTTGAATATGCAGGACTTAAGGAGTAAGGAGTTCTTTGACAACCTGGTAAGCTATGTTGACAAGAACAGGAACGTTTTCAGGATGGTTTTCAGTTCCAAGGCTCCCGGTCAGCTCCGCATAAGGTTTGAAAAGCTCCTTGAGGGACTCCTTCAGAAGATCGAAGCTGAGAAGAAGGGTGCTGACATAAAAGACGTAAAGCTTTCATATCAGACCGGCTACCGTTCCCAGGGCTGCATCGCCGTTCTTTCAAAGTGGATCGATCAGGGTTCCGATCAACCGAAGGAGTTCATTGTCAAGGTGCTTTCAGAGCTCGACACAAGTGTCGAGAAGGTAATGTAAGCCGGAAACCTTATTTCGCTAAATCGACATCCTTGATGTCTAAGATCTCCAGATTATTCTGGAGGTCTTCATATATATAGACCAGCGTATAACGGGGCTCCGCTCCGGGGCGTACTACTGTTGCCTTTGCGAGGAAGCAGTGATTCTTTCCGGATACGACCTGCGATGCCAGATAAGCTACAGGCTCATACTTTACTCCGAGCAGCTTTTCAGTTGCCTTTTCGAATAGAGCTTTCTGAGATTCGGTAACCGCAGTGTCTTCAGCAGCCTGCCAGCCGCCTGTGACAGCCACCTGTCCGCCGGCTTTTTCGTTGGTGACTTCGATTATCTTTGTCTCCGCTTTGTCTGCGTTGGCCTTTTTGTCCATTGCTTTGCAGCCTGCGGCGAGTCCTGCATTTGCAAAAATGCTGATGAGGCCGATCGCTACAACCTTTGCTGCCAGATTTCGAGATGTATCGGGTTTCATGTTTATAACCTCCTGTTAGTTGATTTAAGTCAGTGTTTGGCTTACGGCCCCATTATCAGGGCCTTAAGGAGACCAAACAATCAGTAATCCGGGCATCTTCTGTTGATTAAGCGACAAAGGCCCCGAAGTGTGTTGCTTTGAAGGGAAAAGGTCAGAAAATCTGTGGCTGTTTGTCACAGGTTTTTCCGTTTCGTCAACAATACTGCCCATAACTGTTGTTTATTCAACTACGGCGCATAAATTTGCTCATTGTTGCCTGACTTTCCGGATGATTTACTTGCATTGTTGAAAATTTCAGTTTTTCGGAGGGACAATCAATGATTGTTAATTTAAGTATTTCAGACAGGATCGCCAAAGTGGCAGTCGAGGGAAGGATAGACGTTAATTCGGCTCCGCTGCAGATGGGCATATACCGGACAGTCCATGCCGAATCTGTTTAATGATTATCTGGCTTGACAGGAAAGGAGCCTTTATGCCGTTTTTTCTCCCATTTTTTCTTGACTTCCTCTGCCTTGGCGATGACCTTTTCCTTCCATCCGTCATCATCGGCATCGAGTCTGTAAGTGTCAAATCCGAATTCACGGGCGTATGAACAGATGACGGCCTCGTCGTCTATGTGAAGGGATATTCTGTACTTGTTGGGAACTTTCTGCGGAAGTATCTGGGACCGCCCCTGCTGGACTTCCTTCAGATGCCTTGAGCCGTTGATTATCCCGTCAAACCTGATCCCGTAGTGGCGGAAAAGCCTTCTTATATAGGTTTCCGTACGGAATGAAGAAGTATAGACCCACACCTCAAAACCCATTTCCTGAAGCGTGTTGATGAGGACCGGCGTTCCGGCCCTGAGCCTTTCCTTATAGTATGTCCTTATCGGAAACGGAAGCGCAGGCTCGGTCTTGTGGGTCTTCGGATTAACGAAGAGGACCTCATCAAGATCGAACGATACTCTCATCTTTTCCGGTTCATTGCTGGACGGCACGCTTTTCGATCTCCTCTATTATCCCGATTACTTTTTTAGACCATTCTTCTTCTGAAGTTTCGATACCGTATTCCTTATATTCGCCGCCCCTGCCATGAGTTTCGAGGATCATCTCATTGTCTATGTGAAGCGTCATCTTATACTTGTTGTTGATGAGTTCTTTCATGCGCGCAGATCTTTCGGACTTGTTTTGCTCGCGCTTGGAAAGGCCTGTGATTATCCCGTCAACGTGAACCGAATACGCTTTGAAGAACCTCTGGATGTCATCGATCGAATAGAAATCCGCGGCATAGACCCATATGTCGTATCCGTGCCTGACCAGGTAATAGAAC
>JAILIB010000033.1 GCA_024695505.1 Saccharofermentans sp. | reverse complement strand
TGAGGACCGTGCCACGACGCTCGAAAATCTGATCATATACAAGATGTGGAACTACGAGGTCGCGCCCGACCTTTACAAGAGCCCTCACATGAAGGCAAAGGCAGAGTTTTTCCTAAAGCTCGTCGAAAAGGATTTCAAGATAACTGACGCTGACAAAGAGGCCTGGACAAAGGCTTTCAAGGCGATCAGCTGATATAAAACGAAAAATCTGCCCACATCTTCGGATCAGTCCCATTAATGGCATGGACTGTCTGCTATAATCGGGCCAGATAGAGAAAAGCCGTTGAAATAAAGGATTAGAGGACTTTACGAAGGAGGTTTCCAATCTGTCCTCATAATCGATTTTCACCCTGCTATGATAAATGCAGGAAGCCGAAGAAATTCACAACAACAGAAAAAACCATAGAGAGTGCGCGAGGGACAAGCCCTGTGACCGCACAGCAACCTGCAAAAGAGTAAGGTGCTAAAGCTTGTACGATGGGCAAACAAACTGAGATAAAGCCTGTCGTTCGCGACAGGCTTTCTTAACCTCACGGCAAACATGGACAAGGAGGGATGAACCATGAAGGAAAAATGGAAAAAGATCTTTTCGAAAGACCACAAGCTGATGTATGAAGGATTTGTTGTTGACGGGATGCCTTACGGAACGGGCACGTCATATTACGAGAACGGAAACAAGTGCCAGGAGGGCGTTTTCGATGAGAAAGGACTGGTACACGGCAGGGAATACTATATGAACGGAAACCTGCGTTTTGAAGGCGCTTATACAAAGAACAAAGGGCGCGGACCGAACTACCCGACTTTCGGTACCTGCTACGACGAAGACGGCAATGAGATCTACTACGGTGAGCTGACCATAAGGAAGCTCGGAGACATGGGGTTCCCGAAGATAGTCAAGCCGGAAGAGTTCGGTTTCATTCCCCCGAAGGCCGGCCCTGATTTTTTAAGACGCGTCTGGGAGCCTGAGGAATACAAGCCCCGCGGAGTCTTCTACGTAAAGGCAAGGGGCAGGGAAAGGGAAAAGCTCGTCGGATTCCTCGAACGCAACGGCTTTAAGTGCGGCGAAGACGAGATCACCACCAGGGAGAGCACGATCGCCTCGAGGTATCCCCTGGAGATCAGGTTTGAAAACATGGAGTACGGCCACATACACACGGTTACCAGCTCTGCCGCCGCGGAAGCTTCAAGAAAGACGTTCCGCGTCGATGAGTTCATGGACATCTTTGAGTACTCTTTTGCATATGTTATCGTGTGACAGTTTGATGCTTATTATTAGTCTGAAAATGAGTGCTTTATATTAAGAAAGTCAGGCATTTCAGGCTGATGAAAGAATTCAAAATCAGGTGTTGCATTTTGGAAAAATGTCACTTATAATCACCGCTAACATCATTTCGAAAGGAGGTCCTTTGCTATGAATCTGCGAAGACACGAATCTACAATTGCAAAATCATTTAATACTAAGGGTACATGGGACCTTCTTTCCGTAGGTTTATTCTAATTCCCAATTAAGAGATCCCATGAATCCCCTTTCATTACGAAAGGTGAGTTTTTATGGACAAAATTACAGGCCGGTTTGCGTCGGCTGACGTCTTCGCCTCACATGTCGAAGACTATGCCGCATCGCAGATCAGAAATATTCTGGACAACGAAGTTTCCAGAGGATCGAAAGTATGCATAATGCCGGATTGCCATCCGGGCAGGGTTGGCCCGATCGGTCTTACCATGACCGTTACCGACAAGGCAATTCCTCAGCTTATGGGAATCGATATCGGGTGCGGCATGCTGGTCGCAAAGATAAAGACGAAGAACATTGAGTTTGCAAAGCTCGACAAGGTGATCCGTGACAATGTGCCTTCAGGCTTTGCTATTCGAAAAGCGCCTCACAACAAGGCTTCTTTCGAAGTGATCTCTGATCTCAGATGCATCCGTGCAGTCAATGGCGACAAGGCCTTGAAGAGCCTTGGAACACTGGGCGGCGGCAATCACTTCATTGAAGTCGACAAAGGCGAGGATGGGTACTACATAATCATTCATTCCGGCAGCCGTCACTTGGGCGTTGACGTTGCTGATTACTACACCGAAACGGCTAGAAGAAGGCTTTGCAACATGGGCAAAAACGTTCCGTACGAGATGGCTTATGTTGAAGGAACCCTTATGGATGACTATCTCCACGATGCTGCTATTACAACGGCTTACGCATCGCTCAACAGGGAGATAATCCTTCACGAGATCCTCAAGGGCATGAAGTGGAAGGAAGAAGATCGTTATGAATCGGTTCATAACTACATCGGAGTTCTTCCTGACGGCACGAAGATCCTTCGCAAGGGCGCGGCATCCGCGCTTGAAGGAGAGAGTGTCGTGATCCCTGTCAACATGCGTGACGGAGTGATCCTCGGCATCGGCAAGGGCAATCCAGATTGGAACTATTCCGCGCCGCACGGCTCCGGCCGCAGGATCAAGAGGATGGAAGTACAGAACAGCTACACGGTATCTGCTTTCAAGAAGGACATGAAGGGTATCTACACGACTTGCGTGGGAACGGAAACCTTAGACGATGCACCCGTTGCTTACAGAGGGCTGGACGAGATATTGCCGGCAGTCAGCGGGACCGTGGAAGTAAAGGAAGTATTGAAGCCCGTCTATAACTTCAAGGCGGGAAAAGAGAGGTAAGGATGCTGATACAGATAAGTTCAGGACAGGGCCCCGTTGAGTGCTCTGTCGGCGTTGAGAAGCTCTGCAAGGCGCTTCTCAAGGAGTATAAGGACTCTAGGATAGTCTCGGTCAATGAAGACTATTCCGGCAGCGGATACAAGTCCTGCGTCATGGAGTTCGATGAAGACGTATCAATGCTTGAGGGCACGGTCTTGTGGGTGTGGAAAAGCACCATAAGACCGGGTCACCAGCGTAAGAACTGGTACATGGACGTAAGTGTAATTGAAGAAGCTGAGACAGTCGGAGGACTTGATCCAGAAGACTGCGAGGTGACCACGATGCATTGCGGAGGCAAGGGCGGACAGCACGTCAACAAAGTTGAAACAGGCGTGCGCGTCTGCCATAAGCCGACGGGGATCGTTATTACATGTACAGAGGAAAGAAGCCAGGTGCAGAACAAGCAGAAAGCAATGAAAAGGCTCGCGGCTGTTCTTGCAGCAAGGCAGAAAGAGAACGAAGCATTAGCCGCAAACGGCGCGTGGAAAAAGCACACCCAGATCGAGCGCGGCAATCCCATACGAAGGTATGAGGGAGAAAAGTTTAGGAGGTGTTGTTTATGAGAGAACTTGACAGAGTTATTGGCTACGAAGACATAAAGAATGAGCTTTACAGGATCATCGACATCGTTAAGTATCCTGAGAAGTACAAGAAGTTCGGCGTATCTGTTCCGAAGGGTATTCTTCTGAACGGAAACCCGGGCATCGGAAAGACTCTTATGGCTAAGTGTTTCATTAAGGAAACCGGCCTTAAGACTTTTGTTATCAGGAAAGACAAGCCGGACGGAGACTTTGTCGATTACATCCGCGAGACCTTTGAGAAGGCTGCCAAAGAAGCTCCTTCGATCGTTCTTTTGGATGATCTTGACAAGTTTGCGAACGAAGACGATTATCATCCGAACGCGGAAGAGTACGTGACGGTACAGGCTTGTATTGATGACATCAAGGATTCGAAGGTAATCGTGTTTGCGACATGCAACGATTTCGAAAAGCTTCCTGAATCGCTGGTAAGAGCCGGGCGCTTCGACAAGTGCTACTTTATGAATTTTCCTGAGATCGAAGATGCGAAAAAGATCATCGCTTTCTATCTCAAGGATAAGAAGGTCGGCAAGGATGTTGATGTCGAGGAGATCGCCAGATTTATGGAATTCCGTTCATGTGCCGATCTTGAGATGGTGATCAACGAGGCCGGCATATACGCAGGTTATGAGAATAAGAAGTGCATCAGTCAGGATGACATCCTGAAGGCAGTGATCAATAAGATCTTCGGCGGAAGCAAGCAGCTTGGTTGCGATCCTGAAAGCGAAAGAAAACTGGCGGTCCACGAGGCAGGTCATGCAGTCATTTCTGAGCTCCTTTTCCCGGGCCAGGTCGCGTTTATCTCTATTGCGGCAAGGAACCAAGGTATGAAAGGTTTGGTAAAGAAAAACAAGGATCCCCGCTCTTGCAGCGACTTTGAAGATATCGAAGCTGACATCATGATCTCACTTGCAGGCAAGGCGGCTACCGAACTCATTCTTAACGAGATCGATACGGGCTCAAGATATGATCTCCGTAACGCCAACGAGAGCATGAGGATACTCCTCGATAACATCGCTGCGTATGACTTCCACACTTGGTGCCATGGGCGTGAAACGTCAAAGCGTGTTTACGATCATCTTGACGATGCGGTCGCAACAGAGCTTTCACGCTACTACATCAAGACCAAGAATCTGCTCGGCAAGAACCGTGAGTTCCTTGAGGCGATCGTTGAAAAGCTCCTCGAGAAGAAGACTCTTTCATACAAGGACATCGCTCCGATCAGGGAGAAGTTTGTCAAGGGCGGCAATAATGCTGCATAAAGAAAAGGACTTGAAAGATCATGTCGAAGGTAAATTACTATCTTGATTCAAAGCGGAAGGCTCTGCACCGTCAGAGGCGGTACGAGACTGCTCATAAAAAGCAGTCGAGAGCCAGAAGCTATGAAAAAGGAGAGTATTACTACTGGGGTTATTGTGTCGAACGCCAGAGGGAAATCGTGGATTACACATGGGTTAAGACCCCGAGAGGGACTTCGATCTGCGTTCCGCATTTCGAAAAGATCGGCGGTGAAGTCTTCATCGTCAGCCGTATCAGCAAGAATGCGAAATACCTTAAGAGAACTGCCGCCAAGAAATGGAGAAAACACAGGATCAACTATGACTCTTTTGCAGACAGGGGATGTACCTACAAAAAGGATTACGACATCCCCTGGACTCTGCTGTGAATTGGTGGAAAAACCCGGCAGCAATGCCGGGTCTTTCTATGTAAGGCTATTATTTGTTTTCCGGTTTTGATGGGTGTTTCCTGGTTGAAAAACCAAGCATGTAGTCGGCAGAGACATCGTACAGTTTGCAGAGCTTGATCAGATGACGTATCGGCATTTCATTGGCGCCGCGTTCATACCGCGCGTACATGGTCTGCGATGTTCCGAGAAAGGCAGCAACATACGCCTGAGTGTAATCAGAATCTTCTCTGAGGGATTTTATCCTTTCAATATACGCAAATGTTGTCGGCATGTAAAAAGTATATTAAGTAAAGATTATTACTATTGAATTTAGTACATATCTTTACTACACTTTGGCTATTCAAACAGACATGACAACACCATTTACCTGTTTCCCGGTGGTCATGTCGGGGTACCAACCAGACGGCCTGACATTATGTCGGGCCGTTTCTTTTTATCAGACCGTTTAACGGGACATATCGATTCCGTGCAGGTGCTACAATGACAGTGTAAAACATTGACATGACGCCATCTTATTATTCACCACCATTACCCTCGTCATGTCCAACTTACCACCTCCTGGCGGTCCGGTTTCACCACACACCCGGGCCGCTGTTTTTTATGCCTGGCATAAATCAGATATAATTATCCTGAAGTTCAAACCGGACATGGAATTTAGGAGGGAACAGATATGCTTCGTCTTGAGAGCCGGAGTGTGCAGATAAAAAAGGTCCTGGCAGGTGTGCTTATTGCACTGCTGTGTCTATACATCATTCCTATGGTCAGCTTAGCAGCCGGAACCGGCACAGGCGTCCAACAGCCGGATTCCTACACCTGGCAGCTGACTTATTATGCGGGCGTTTTCTCGACCGCGGTAACCTGTTCTGTAAACCCGTCTGCAACGATGGCGATACTGGCGGTCTTCGGATCGATAGAGAACGCCGCCGCTTATACGGACAATGCCGTAATGCTTAAGATCGCAGGTTTCCTGAACGGCATCCCGGTCATCAGGGAAATGGGGAAGACCCCCGTTGCCAATCCCTATGCGGCAGCACTGCTCATCGTCATTGCGATCGCGTGGATAGTTGTCCATTCGACTGCGGTTTCCGAGTTCCTTGCGAAATGGATATCTATGGACAAGGTTGACAGGATCTGCAACAGCATCTACATCGCAGGCATTTCGCTCCTGCCTTTAGTCAGTAACGATGCCCTGTCGGCAAATCCTCCCGGAGGGAAGAGCGCAGAGGCAGTCAGCAAAGCCTCGGCATTGATCTCGGGGACCTCCCGTGTTGTAAGACCGGGGATCGGCACATATGTATTAGCGGCAGTCGCAACCATAGTCGCCACCATCCTCGGCAATTTCGTATATTCATGCGTCAGCAACTGGGAAACGATCGTTGCGGCAATTCCCGTCAAGGGAACAAGCCTTATTTGGCAGATCGTCAAGGCATTTATCCACATCGGCCTTATAATGCTGCAGATGTTTGCCCCCGTCGTCAGCTTTATCGTCAGCGTCCATCTGGTTGTGGCATGCTTTTTCCTGTTCAGGATCCTCAAAAGGACCGCCCAATACTATAAAGACATTTATATACACGCGATCTTAAGAAAGTTCTTCAAGCGGAACAACCAGGTTTCCGTTATCGAGAAGCGTGTCCCGAGAAGGCTCAAAAAGCTTTATCCTTCAATGGAAATGGCCATCTCGCTTTACACCTTCCACGGCTATGCCCGCCTCGCAAAGCGCTCGAGAGTCTGGCTCATCAAGGAAGGCGGCAAGACGGATCTTGTCTATAAGCGTCTTATCCGTCAGCCTTTCGTCATCTCATGGGCAGAGCTTTGCGAAAAGCATGGCAGCAAACCCGTCTATCTCGAACAGTGCCTGAGATTCTTAAGAATCCGCACGGAAGACAGGAAACTCGAACTCGTATTGTCCAATCACTACAAGCAGGAATCCGAAAAGCTCTCGGAGGTCTTAGGCCTCAAGGATTTCGAAGCGATCAAGCAGGAAAAGAAGGACGCAAAGCAGCTCAGGAAAGAGCAGAAGCGCAAGCGTAAGACCGGCTTGGGAGAGGTTTGAAATACCCTCTATAAGCCTGTGCCTTAATATCAGATGATCTCTATTTCTGCTGCTACGATGTCAGTAACAAGTTTAAGTATATCTGCGGGAACTTTTTCGACATGCCTGTTCTTACGGGCATTCAGATCCAAAGTTCTCATGTGTTCACATAAAATGACGCCGGTCGTTGAAGTCCGTTTATCAAGTGGTACATGAAGCGGAAAACTGTTATCGGTATTTGTAATCGGGCAGACGATCGCCAGTCCGGTCCTTTTATTGAATTCGTTGTTGCTTATG
>JAILIB010000193.1 GCA_024695505.1 Saccharofermentans sp. | reverse complement strand
GTGTAATACACGTGCTCTTTTTCGTTTCTTACCGATTCGCAGTGTGCCTGCTCGGGGATGCTCTTTTCCACTATACTCTCGACGACCCTCTCCGAAGGCGGCCCGATCTTGCACGAGCATAAGGAGACAACGGTCAATAAGAGAGCCAGTATTAATGCAAAATGTTTCTTCATCTGTTACTTCTGCCTTTGAAAAGCATAAACAGGCTCTTCGGAATACATCTTGTAGAAGGTAATGTAGTCAGAAGTGACCACATATCTGAAGCCCCATTCATTCTCACTAAAGGGGGTCTTGTCATTCGGGTCCTTATCCGGATACATCGTAAGATAGTGTTCCTTCTCATCCGGTTCATACCTTCCGGTAGTAGCCAAATCTCTACCGGTATAGTGACGCACCCATTTGAAAGTGCCGTCAGCGTTGAAGGTCACGGTGACGCTGTCACTATACGGACCCGTAGAGTTCCAGGTACCTACAAACTGTTTCTTGGGATCACTTGAACACGCGCAAAGGCAGATTGCCATAATTAGAAGAGAAACCGTGAAAGATACTCTTATACGTCCGGTCATATAAATTCCTCCCTTATCCTGTTCCATTATAGCACTCACGTTTCAGACGGCTTCCTTCTGCCTCTCTTTCTTTTTATCCGCTCTATATCTGATTTCATAACAGTTCTCCTTTGAGCCAAAGCAATTACAGAGCCCGGACAGGGTGTTTGTTTTACATCACACTATGCATATGTGCCTGATTGACTGATAGCAGGTCTGACATCTCCGCAGAGCGCAATGATGATCGATAGGAAAATCATGCCGAATACGATCAGGAATTCGATCTCGCTTATTACGATCCCCGCTATCGCAAATCCTTTGCCTTTTTGTTTTTTGACAATGGAAACAATAAGTCCGATGACCGAGAAAACACGTCCGATCACAGGAAACAGAACAACACACGTTATAAATAAGTCGGAGAACGCATTTATGAGATCATAGTTGAACAAAGTCCTGTCGCTGCTCAGCGTCACACCTAATATGAAGATGACCGGCGATAAGATGACGAGTATGAAACCCGTCAAAGCCATTATATTCAATTTTTTCTTCTGATCAGCCATTTTTAAGCTCCTGACGTCTGCCTGAAAACGGTTCGAATACTTCAGATACGGAAATTATATCAGAGAGCCTTTAAGAATAGAATCGACAAGGACTTTGCCGTGAACCCAATCACCAATCAGGGCCCTGTCTGATGCTTAACCTACAGCCATAGCCTTAAGTGTTGAAATGAGCCAAACACAATTACAACGCATGTGATATTATTTTTCTCTATCAAGTCCTATAATGTGCGGGACTAATCATCAGAGGACGGATATGTCAGCGAAAAGAACCGACTTAGACATGACAAAGGGCGATCCGATGTCGATCATATTCAAGTTCACGATGACGCTGCTAATAGGCAACATGGCCCAGCAGCTCTATAACATCGTGGATACCATCATCGTCGGAAGGTTCGTAAATCCCCAGGCTCTGGCCGCGGTAGGCTCCACCGGAACCATAATGTTCCTCATGATGGGCACCTCAAACGGCCTGGTAACGGGCTTTACCATAGTGACCAGCCAGAGATACGGCTCTATGGACGCCAAAGGGATAAAGGCTTCCGTCACGAACGGCTTCTATCTGTCGGTGATAGTGGCAGCGGTGATCACTACCATAGGTCTTATCTTCATGCGTCCCCTGCTTAAGCTGATGAATACGCCTTCAGACATCTTCGAATATGCTTACGCTTACATTTCGACGATATGTGCGGGCATATTCTGCATGATCATGTACAACTACTGTGCTTCTCTGATGAGGGCGATCGGCAACAGCAAGATGCCTTTGTTCTTCCTTTTGTTTTCCGCATTCCTTAACTGCTGCCTTGACCTGGTCTTCATCATCAGGTTTCAGATGGCGACCTTCGGCGCAGCTTTTGCGACCGTGCTCTCACAGGGCATCGCCATGCTGCTCTGCATCATTTATATCTACGCGAAAATGCCCACATTAAGGCCTTCCCTGCCTGACTGGAAGCCTGCCGCAAAGACCATAAAGCAGCAGCTCCGCTACGGAATTCCGATGGCGATCCAGTACTGCATCACCGCATCGGGAACGGTCATCATGCAGAGCGCTTTCAACACTTTCGATTCCGTTGCAGTCACCGCGATCACCGCAGCGAGCAAGTTCCAGAGCGTTATCTCACAGGGCATGTTCACGGTCGGCCAGACAATGGCTGCTTATGCGGGACAGAACTACGGAGCGTGCAACATGACCAGGATCAGACAGGGCGTCAAAGCCGCTCTCAAGATCTATGTCATCTACTCGGTCATCGCAGCGGTCCTTGCGGTCTTCCTGGTCCCCCATGTCCTTTGGATCTTCTTCGATGCAGAAGTCGATGTATCCATCTACATCCCCTGGGCAAGGATCTACATCACCGAGTGTGCGGTCTGCTACATCTTCCTTTCCATGATCTTCATCTACAGGCATTCCATACAGGCTGTCGGTTATGCGGGCATCTCCATGGTCTTAGGCTTTGTTGAGCTCACCGCAAGGATGCTCACATCCTTCTACTCGATCAGCGTTCACAACTACTATATCGCCGTGGCATCCGATCCTCTTGCATGGATCGCTGCCGCCTTAACGGGCATGCTCATAGCGCGTTACATTTTCAAGAAGATAGAGAAACGCTGGGCCGAAGAAGAACCTGCGCTCAGCACGTAATCCACAACTGCAAAACAAAGCCCGGGATCTGATGTCCCGGGCTGTTTGATTATTTATTGATCTGTCTTTTGGTATCAGATTCCGCCGAGTGCTTCCATGCAGTTTCTGAAGACTCCGATGTAGTTGAAGAGCAGTACGCCTGCGAGGATGCAGATGATTGCGATTACGCAAATAAGTTCTACGAGATTGAAACCATCTTTGAATCTGCCTTCTTGATAAATCTTTTCATTTTTCTTTCCTCCCGATGTTTGTGTTGTTTTTTGTTTTTGGTTTTGAGTTTGTGTTTGTTTGATGGCTTCATTATCACAGGAGAAAAGGGCCCCGACTATCACTAATGCAGGGCCTTTTTGATGCTTAAACAACACTATGAAGTCTTAGTGTCGCCAAACTTTGAAAAAACTTTATTCTTTTTCTGCCATTAACTGACGGTAGTTCCCGTCGGCGGGCTCTCGTGGAAACCTAAAGAGATCAACAAGAGAACTGAACCGAATATAAAGAAAAGAGCGGCTGATATAGCTATTCCCGCGATACCCAGTCCGCGCAGCTTCAGGCGTTTTCTTGATGCGGTTACCACCCCCACGATTGACAGTATCAGGGCGACAATCTCTACGAGCGCGATGCCGATATCGATCAGATAAGATTGCCTGGCAGGTATCACTGCATGCGGTCCTTCAACCAGGACCTGCATCACAGGAATCGCAATCCATCCGAGAAGAGAAAAGATAAAACCCAAAAGACAGCCTATACTGATGCGTTTTTTCATGTTGGTTCCTCATGATCTATCTTCTCAAGTGTTTCTTCCAGTATTGCTTTTCTCAATTCCGTAAGCCATTCCGAAAAAGAGACCGTATCAAAAGCATACGTTTTATTCAGCTCGTATTCGTTGTCTGACCATGTGCTGATGGGAGACTCGTTGTGCTGGATCAAGGCTTCGAGTTTATCCAGTGCCTTATATACCTTGGCTTCCGGTGTCTGCTGTGCATCCATTTCCTTGTACAGAGCAGAAAAGTCATCAGATATTTCTTTCGGGAGCGACCTGACCCATTGATCCAATAACGAATCTTCCGCAGCTCTGTCCGCATCTGTCTTAACAAAAGCAGGAATGTCACCTGTAAAGCACTCCCCGAGATCGTGAATAAGACACATATTAACGACCTTATCCATATCAAGTTCAGGGAACTCATGTCTAAGAAGAGATGCCATAAGAGATACTCTCCAGCTGTGTTCAGCAACACTCTCCGTTCTTCCTTTGGTGGTCGTGCAATGGCGCGGAGTATCCTTAAGCCTTTCGGCCACATGCAGTATTTCCAGGTATTCTTTCGCATTCATGATCTTTTATCCCCTGATCAGACATCAATGTTTTCCATGGATTTCCTGCAGGTAAACTTCTCGCCCAGGTGATTGGCCCACTTTTCCGTATAGAAGGAGAAGTAAGACTGCCCGGGCTTTTTGACCATTCCCCATATGACGCTGGGAATTCCCACGACCGGGAAATACAAGGGCCCTAATATCAGCGACTGATAAGTATGGCCGTATTCATGGACCAGCAAGCGCTCGCGTATCTCTTCCGCCTTCAGATCGTATTTATCCGGGTTATAGAACCTGGCTTTGGGCGGAATAAAGATAAACATTCCCAGCGAGATGCCGAAGGGCCTTTTCCAGAACGTGGCTATGGCGCCTTTGTAGAAGGTATGCTTTTCGCGCACGCTGATCAGGAACATGATAAGCCCTGCAAGTGTCTGGATTATCCCCCATGTCCACTGAAGGATGATGTAGGGCAGATACCTGATCTTCACTTCTTATCAGTTGAAAACAGCCTTGTCGTAATCGAGTGTGACAGTCGTGCCGCTGATCTTTGCAGGTATGTAAACGAGGACCTTGCCTGTGTCTTCATCGGTGTCGCAAAGGACGAGGATATAGTCGCCGTCTTCCAAAGCTTCGATCGAAGACTTATCGAATTCGAAAAGGTAAGGATCGCTTTCCTTCCTGCCTTCTTCTTCAGTCTGATAGGCAAACAATACGTCGACCTCATCGGCATCGACTTCATTTACAAAGCCCTTCGTACCGGGGCAGAAACCGAGCCATGCATCCTGCTTCAGAGCAAAACCGTTATCGACTGTGAAAGCGAGCTTTTCACCCTTCGGGGCAAACTTGACTTTACTTGCTGCGGCAGAATCACCGCCTGACTTATCAGCAGCCTGAGCAGCAGCCTTTGTCGTCTCTCCGCCACCCTTGCCTGCATCTTTCTTTCCGCATCCGAAAAGCGTCAGAGACAAAACGCATACCATTATCAAAGCGATTACTTTCTTCATAAATGATCCCCCTTGAGGTCAATGAAACGTCCTTTTCTTCCGGTCCCGGTAGTCTGCCGGAACTATAAAGAAATTTTAACACAGGGCATAGTTAAATAAAAATATGAGCACCGTTCTTATTTCAGATCCTCAGCCTTATAGGTATAGACCTTCGAATAATCGCTGTCGAGGCAAATGCTGACGGTAAATTTGTCGAGATTATAGACGCAGGACCATTCGGTCATCTTGTTGTTCTTTACCTTTTCTAGGATCGCCATGGCATCCTTTTCCGTTATCCCATGCTCAGCATCTGCTCGTAGAATCCGGGCACCAATGACGTGGCAAGGACCCAGGCGACGGTCATGACATCAATAAGCGCGTGGCCCACCATGACCGGCAGCGGGTTTCTTTTCTTATGATAATACCAGCAAAGGATTATGGTCAGCGGCAGATATGACAGGAACCTGTAAATGATATACCTGGGGTCCCAGAGAACCGGGATGAAGCAGTGCTGAAGCGCATAGAAAAATGCGGGAACGGCAATGGCCGCTATCTTGTTTTCGAAACCGTTGACGCCGCATCCCAAGTAAAGTCCGTCTTCAGCCAAAGCAGTCGTAACGGGAAGCAGCAGAAAATTGATGACCGCCAGCGCGGCCGGAACCGGCTCGATCATCATGGGAGATGCGTAAGGGATCACTCCGTAACAAAGGAAACCTGCCAGATACATGCCTCCGATGCCGACGAGGAATATCACTATGGTCGTGATAACTACCTGCCTGATCTTTGTCTTGCCCTTTTTGTAGTTGATCAGCTCAAGGTATGTCTTGCCGTTCTTTTTCGCGAAAACAACCAGCATGACGACAGTCAAGATATTAATTACGGTCACGACAGTAGTCCACCAGTTGCTGATGGAGGTTACGTCTTTGCCCGCGATTGCCGCGCCAAGAACGAATACAAGGATAAACACAATGCAGCGTACCGGTATAAGCCATGCGGATCTGTTTTTCATATGCACTCCTTATTTTCTTTTTTACCGGTTAGACGAAACAAAAGCCTTTTCGTTACAAAGAATTATAACATTCAGTAAAGTTGACATAGCCGGCCAACTGCGGTTTAATTTCTTCTGCACTTTATCAAGAAGACGCGGAGGGCTTATGGCTGCTGATGTTAAGTTTACGGTAAAAAAGGCTGCGGATGAACAATCTCTCATTCCTGCCACTGTCAGTGAGGAATTGGAGACTAAATTCGTTAAGAAGGCGAAGGCGTTTTCGATCAAGCTTATCCCGGTATCTTTCATCGTCTCGGCAATAATGCTCGCGCTCATCTTCGTGATCGTCTATTTTCTCCACAAGCTGCTGATAAGCACATTGGCGCTTTTCTGCATCATCTTCCCCATATATGCGATCTATGACGCTGTCGCCACTTCAAAGGCATTCAAGAACCACGATTACGAATTCTTCTACGGTGAGATAACCGGAAAGACAGACAGCGGCAATTACGTTGTCAAAGGCCTTGAAGAATGCAAGATCGGCGTTCTGTTCGGCAAAAAGGAATACAACGCAGGTGACCGCGCAATCATCGCAAGGGTCAAGGACGATCTGAACATTATCTCCGAAGAGTGATCAGTTGCCTCCGCCAAAGAGCTTTCTCTTCTCATTTTGGGCAGGATCAATGTTTTTCGTATTGAGCTTATGGTCTTGTCCGAAACACGTCTTGTAAAGCTGGCGCCAGTAAGCGTCAAACAGAGTATTTACGCTGTTTCTGGCATGTGAGGAGTAATGCAGGTACTTTCCTTCGGAATCGATGACATAGACAGAGTACGAATACTTCAGGTCGTGATATTTGTTTCCGTCATCCGGACCGACATTCCTGATAAGGTCCTCCCGGATACTCTTCAAAGCATCTTCCTTAAGCTCCACGCACTTTTCCGCTTCGCGGTAAAAATGGGTATCCGCATTGTAATAGACCTTATTGTGCCTCAGGTCAAAGAGTATGTTCTCGTTCTTTGTCTTATCGCTTTTCGGCACAGGGAATTCAAATTCGATGAATATCATTCTGGCGTTCCTGATGAATGCATCTTCGGGTATGGTAACGTCCTTCATAGACAGGATATCCCAGATAGAGTATCCGAGCATAGAATAGTTGCCGTTGGTAACGATCTCTTTCAGCTTTTCCCCGTGGTCTTCATAAGAAAGATCAAATTTGCTGATATGGAACTTTTCGATGTAAGCTTCTATGAGTTCATCATCGATCTCACTGTCGAGCGAATAGAATTCCCTGAATACCTTTGCACTGACGAGCTGCACACTGAAAAAATCATTCAGATCAGCGTTCGAAATATAAATGTTCTCGGTCAGGACGATGTATTTGCCTGAAGGTTCAACAAACACGCGAAACTGAAACGTCTGCATCATGCCTTCGGGACCATTGTAGTTCACTTCAGTGATGATCACCCGCCCGTCATCTTCCTTCACGAATTCAAGGGAAGAGCTCGTGCTGAAAAAACGCTCAAACAGTTCCTGCACATTCTCATACCGGCCGACATAGAATTTGTTCCCCCTGAAAACAAGATCGACATACTGATGTTCCTCGTATTCCCGGTAGAACATATTGGGGTCTTTTCTCGCCTGCGTCAGCTCTTTCAGCTCTTCAAAAGTAGAATGGGCCGGCTTGATGTCAATATACTTCCTGAGCATAAACATGTAGTCAGGAGCATCTTTCTTAGTTGAAGTCCCCGTTGTTGTGTAATCAGGAAGCGGTCCGTCCGTACAATCACCGGTGTTCGTCGGAGGTGGCATGGGAGGGCACGCACAGAGCAGTGTGCATGTCGCGCATGCCATTAACGCTATCAATAATCTCTTTGTTTTCATGCACTGATCCCCCTAGTTAAGAGTGCCCGAAAAACTCACAGATAACCTTGTTGTCGCGGCATTTTGTTACTACCAGGAAATGCTCTGACGGATCTTTGTAATAGTCTATCTGTTCGTACTCATAATTGCCACGGTATTTCTGCAGGTACAGACCTTCCCTCTCGCCGGATCTGTCACTATAGCCGCTCAGTTCCAGCCAGTTTGCAAAACAGTCGGCTCTGACTATCGTAAACTCATATCCCTTATAAGTCCCCGTATAATCCGTCCCTGTGGAAGAGGTGATCTTCTCCAGTCTGGATCCGGCAAATTCCTTCAGTTCTTCCTCATCGATGACAACCTTTGGGTTCTCATAAAACGATCTGTCTTTGACGCGGTAAGGACTGACATCGTAATCCTGGTTTTCACGTTCCTGCAGAGTATAAAGGACACTGGTCGGGCGTTCCTGCTCTGTGGGTTTTGACGTCAGTATCTGTACAGGCTTGGAATTGCAGCCGCAAAGCAAAACGGCTGACAAAACAGCACAAACTATTGCTCTTTTCATTACAGATCCCCCCTGCAATCGTTGTCTGATACTTTATATACAGATAAAGATAGATTTTTGTTGCAGCGGGAATATGTCCGGTTTTACGACCCGGGTACTGTTCCGGGTGTTCTGGGAAACAGACCTTCGTTGAAAGCAAAGAAAACAATGATCAACAAATAGATAAGCAGTATAAGAATTATGGTTATCACGCTGAGAACGATAAAGGCCTTCATCTTCTGTTTTACCGCAAGGACCAAGCCGGCTACTGACATGGGAATGCCGGCGATCAGGGAGAACAGCAACAATATGTCTCCCGCTTTGATCAGAAATACGGCGAGTTCAAAAGGCATCTTTATCAGAGGTTCTTCGAGATCCATTGCCGAAGCTGATCTGAACACAAAGAACAAAAGCAAACCAAGAACCGTCGCGATCAAAGGAATAAGGATCAGGATCTTAGTT
>JAILIB010000190.1 GCA_024695505.1 Saccharofermentans sp. | reverse complement strand
CCTTCAACGATCGGCGTTTTCGTATTCCACTTCATCCAGGGATACGTCAGCATGTCATTCGGCAACGCGTTTGAGGAGCTTTCCAAAGCGGGTGTTCCGGGCCCTGTGATCTTCATTATAATGGTTGCTTCAGGAAGCGGAGTCCTCTGGTTCTGCCATCTTCTCTGGATCTACAGCCTGATCCTTGTCATTATCCGTAAGATCGAAAAAGGCCGTCTTTTGAAGCTTGGCGCAAAGACACCTTTGTGGATGGTGCTCTTGTTATTCTTCCCGCTGTGGGGAGCAGCACAGATCCTCAATGCGCCGATTATATCGGTCTACAGATTCGGATATTATCTTGCATTTTTCCTGGCCGGATACTATGTATTCTCGAACGATCAGGTCATTGAAAAGCTCAAGAAATATGCAGTCTGGTTAATAGCAGCAGGCTCTGCTCTGTGCGTGGCATTTGCGGTGATCTTCTTCTGGATCGCGAAGGGAGCAAACTATGCGGAGATGCCCGTAAACACGGGTGCTCTCTATGTTGCCTGCTCTTATTTCGGATCGCTTGCGATGATCGCGGGATTCGCAAGGTTCGGTGATTTCAGCAACAGGTTTACCGAGTGGATGAGCAAAAGGAGCTTTGGACTTTACGTTTTCCATTACCTCGGCATCTCGTCGATGGCGCTCATTTTCGCCAAGCCCGGATTGTTACCTGCACCGCTTTGCTATATCATCAGCTTGATAGCGGGATTTGTATTCGGCTACGGCCTCTATGAGATCATTTCAAGGATACCGTTCTACCGTTGGGCGGTGCTGGGCATAAAGAAGGAGAAAAAGCATGTTCAAAGACAATCTGATACATCTGAGAAAGATTAAGCAGCTGACGCAGGAAGACGTTGCCGACAAGGTTGGTGTCTCCAGACAGGCCGTTGCCAAGTGGGAATCGGGAGAGACCGTTCCCGACCTTGAAAAGTGCAGGCTCCTGGCTGAGCTTTTCGGAGTGACTTTGGACGATCTTGCTAACTTTGAACCTGAAGAGAATTTCGGGATGGGAGTTCCTCCAAAAGGCAAGCACATGTTCGGGCTGGTCACGGTCGGCGACAAGGGGCAGATCGTGATCCCGGCCAAGGCCCGCAAGCTTTTCGAGATATCCTCGGGTGACCAGCTGGTCATAGTGGGTGATGAAGGACAGGGTCTGGCCATACTCAAGCCGGAGTATTTCCTTTCCATGGCCCACATGATCGAAAAACAGAAAACAGGTAACAGTTAATGCCCTCTAGTGGTAAACTCTTTATATTATTTAAGAGTTACCGCGCGGGGGAAGCTGTATGTACTACAAGATCGGTGAAAGGATAGAGCCTTTCGAGCCTACAACGTTTGAGAATATACCTTTTCAATACATAGCCGTTATCGGATCCGAGGAATGGATAAGTTCCAACCGCAAGTTCAATATGGGTATCGAGTGGGATATCAATGTTGACGAGATCTCCGCCACCGGATGTGAAGTCAACATCGATTCGCTTACCGGAACCTTCTATATCCCGAGCCGTGACAATATAACCGAGGTCTTCCATAAGTTTGCATTTGCCCTGGACGAGAAAGGAATCGTATTTATCGATGACGAGGGTTTTGCATCCAAGATCATCGAGAGGATCGCCAAGAGCAAGAAATACATCAATCCCTGTCTTGAGAAGTTCATCTATGATTTTTTAGAGAGCATAATCCATAGGGACTATAAGGTGTTGGAGCAGTTTGAGATCAAGCTCGATTCCATGGAAGACGAGATCTTGAAGGGCGATGCCGAAGAATCGATCATCGAGCTCAGTGACATCAGGAGCGAGATAAGAGAACTCAGGATCCACTATGCGCAGCTCCTCGACATGAGCCAGGAATTGGAAGAAAACGAGAACGAATTCTTCAAGGAAGACAACGAGAGATATTTCCACCTTGTCTGCCAGCGCGTCAGGACGCTTTATGACATGACGACATCGCTTGCCGATTATACGGGACAGATCAGGGACCTGAGCCAGGCGCAGATCGACCTCAAGCAGAACAAGATAATGACCATCCTTACGGTCATCACTAGTATCTTCATGCCGCTTACGCTCATCGCGGGCTGGTACGGAATGAACTTCGTTTACATGCCTGAATTCCAGTCGCCGGTCGCATATCCGGTCGTTATTGCCATATCCGTAATGATCGTCATCGTCAGCCTTATCTTCTTTAAACGTAAGAAGTGGCTCTGATTAGTGGTATACTTCACAAGAGAGAAACGGACTTATAAAGTCGCGTTGGAGGAATAGATTATGGGGCGTATGCCCAGAAGACTTACATCATCGCAGATAATCGTTCTCGGATTCCTGGGAGCGATCCTGCTCGGAGCATTTCTTTTGATGCTGCCTATATCAACGGCTGACGGCAAGGGCGCAACCTTCGCCGATGCCGTTTTCACAGCCACATCAGCCACATGCGTTACCGGTCTGGTAGTTCAGGATACCGCAACCTACTGGTCTTATTTCGGCCAGGCTGTGATCCTTTTGCTGATCCAGGTCGGAGGAATGGGTGTCGTAACATTCGCGGTCGCGATAACCGTCGCATCCGGCAAGAAGATCGGACTGATGCAGAGAAGCACGATGCAGGAAGCTATCTCGGCTCACCAGATGGGCGGCATCGTAAAGCTTACGGGATTCATCCTGAAGACTTCCGCGATCATCGAGTTAACAGGAGCGGCGCTTCTGGCTCCCGCTTTCATCAAGGAATTCGGCGTGGGAAAGGGAATCTGGTATTCCTTCTTCCATTCGATCTCCGCGTTCTGCAATGCAGGCTTTGACCTTATGGGCGTCAAGGAGAAGTATTCGTCGCTTACAAGCTTTTCGGACAATGTGCTGGTCAACATAGTCATCATGGCCTTGATCATCATAGGCGGTATCGGATTCCTGGTCTGGGACGACATCAAGACAAACAAACACCATATCCGCAAATACCGCATGCAGACAAAACTAGTCCTGCTTACAACGGCGTTCCTGATCCTTTTGCCCGCGATCGTTTTCTTCATCGAATTTGCGGGATTGGACATCAAGTCAAGGATACTCAATTCGCTTTTCCAGTCGGTTACCACGAGAACGGCGGGCTTTAACACTTATGATCTGACAAAGCTCAATTCGGGCGGGATCTCCGTCATGATCGTGCTCATGCTGATCGGAGGTTCTCCGGGATCTACCGCAGGCGGTATGAAGACCACCACATTCGCGGTCGTTATCCTTACCGCGTTTTCTGTGTTCAGACGCAAGGAACATACCGACTTTGCAGGCAGGAGCATTGCAGACAGCGTTCTCAGAAACGCCATCGCGATCGTTACGATGTACCTGCTCCTTTTCCTTACGGGCGGCATCATCATCACCGCAGTTGAAGGTCTGCCCATGATGACATGCATGTTCGAGACAGCATCCGCGGTCGGTACCGTGGGACTTACCCTGGGCATCACTCCCAGCCTCAGCATTGCTTCGCGTATAATACTGATAGTTCTTATGTATATAGGCAGAGTCGGCGGCCTGACACTGCTCTTCTCGGCTGTAACGCCGGGCCAGAGCACAATGTCCAAGTTGCCCCAGGAAAAACTCACAGTCGGATAAGGAGAAGAGATCATGAAATCAATCTTACTGATCGGATTAGGACGTTTCGGCAAGTATATTGCAATGAAGCTCAACAGCATGAACCACGAGGTCATGGCGATCGACAACAGCGAGGAACGTGTTAATGCGATACTTCCATACGTAACCAATGCGCAGATAGGCGACAGTACGAATGCTGAATTCATGCAGTCCCTTGGCGTTGACAACTACGATGCCTGCATCGTTGCGATCGGCGATAATTTCCAGAATTCACTCGAGACCGCATTCCTTCTCAAGGAGCTCGGAGCAAAGAAGGTTATCGCGCGTGCATCCAAGGGAACCCAGGAGAAGATCCTCCTGCGCAACGGAGCTGACGAGGTCGTATACCCCGAAAAGAAGATAGCGGCGTGGACGGCGATCACATGCACTTCCGATGCCATCATGGATTACATCGAGATCAACAGCGAGTACGGTATCTATGAGATGGCAGTTCCCGCAGAGTGGTATGACAAAACGGTCATCGAGATAGATATCCGTAAGAAATATGGTATTAACGTTCTCGGAATAATGAAGAACAAAACCCTGAACATGATGATCACGCCCGATACTCTTTTCGAGCCCGGCACATCAGTACTCGTATTAGGTTCGGAGAGAGCAGTCTTTAAGTGCTTTAAGGTTTGACAGTTTCTTTGTTCCTGATACTCAGGATCATTATCGCTGCGAAGACCAGCAGTATTCCGAGTACCGCAACAGGCCCGATTGTTTCCTTCATGACAAAAAAGCCGAAAAGCGTAGCAGCGGCCGGTTCTACGGTCGCAAGTACTGCTGCCCTGCCTGCCGTAGTCCTGTTCAGCCCCAGTGTATAGAGCAGGAACGGAATGACAGCTGTTATCACCGATGTCAGCAGCACGAAACCTAAAAGTGCGGGCTTGTTGCCGTTTGACGATATCTTCGTTATGAGATCAGCGGGATCGGAAACAAAAACGGAACCGGCGCCGGCGATCAGGAACGTATAGCAGGTCACGGTCAGAGGAGAATACTTTTTGAGCGCGAACGATCCGAAAATGCTGTAAAGACCGTAACCCAGTCCTGAACCGAGACCGACCAGGATCCCCACGGACGTAACTTTTCCTCCGAAACCCGATACCAGGACGCAGCCTGCAAAAGCAAGGACGAGCGCTATTATCTTCTTCGTGTTTATCTTTTCCTTGAGGAAGAAGACCGCAAGGATCATGACCCATATCGGTGAAGTGTAGAGGAGGATCGCCGCCGTTGACATCGTCATGAGGCGTATCGCCGTAAAGTAGCAGCAGGTGAAGAACAGGATGCTGACAAGGCCGAGCGCGAGGAAAAGCGGAATGTCTTTCGGACTTATCTTAAAGCCTTTAGGGTCTTTGATGAGAAGGATAAGGGCAAAAAGGATCCCCGCGGTGACTAGTCTTAAACAGGCGACCTGAATGGACGTGAAACCGAGACTGTTCAGATGGCGGACGAAAAGTCCCATGCTGCCCCAGAAAAGTCCTGCAATTATTATCAGGATGCCGCCCAAAGCACCCTTTTTCTCAGTTTTTTCCACAACCGTTCCTCCCAACGGTCGAATTATACCACGGTTAATCGCATGAAACGGTCCTATATTGTATAATTACCTTTGGATTTTTGGGGGAGCAGAATATGAAGGTCATCTACATCAAGAGACACAAGGACTGGTATTGATATGACTGAGAATAAGTCAGGTTCTAAACTGAAGAAGGGTCTTTTAACGGCAGCCGTTTATATTGTGGCGGTCGTCGTTCTTGTGCTTACGGGTGCAAGGCTCTTTTTCAGAGTGCCCGTGAGAGATTACTACAAAGCATCCGAAAAGGCTTTTGTGATACC
>JAILIB010000081.1 GCA_024695505.1 Saccharofermentans sp. | reverse complement strand
GCAGAGTCCGATTTCGACGATAACGGCGAGGCTATCGTCCGCAAGGGCAAGAAAGTCTACCACAGACTCAAGATCAACGGATAAAGGCATTTCAAAAGAATTTCACGGGAACAGTCCAGATTAATGGACTGTTCTTTTTTGACCCGTTTACAAACATATGTTCGGCATGCTACAATGACCTCACTTTGGTAAGGGAGGTGAGGTTCCGTGGACGGCTACATCCGGAGATTCAGTTACGACGGTACTCTTGAAGGTTTTCTCTGTACGGCTCTTGCGATACTCAGGGTCAAGACGATGCCTGATGAGATCTGTCCGGATCACCGTGCTGATGCTGCGGCTGAATATCTGACTGTAAGGACAAACATGGCGGAGGCCGAATACATGTATTCGCTTATCGGCAGGCGTGGCAGTGCGGAAGTGCAGCAGATGGTGACGGATCTTTTCCTGACCGATACACCCGGCATGGAGAAGCTTCTTTTCGAGATGATATACCTTGCCTTAAGGGACGGCGGGAAGATCGCAGAAGATTACAGCAGCGACGTGATGCACCGTGCGCATCTTGCGATCAGGGACCTTTACCGGGAGGCACAGTCCGTTATGGTAAACATTGATTTCTTCAGAGGGAAGGAAGCGTCCTGCGCGGTGATCGATCCGCACAATTCCGTACTGCCAGTTATCAGGAAGGCGCTGCTTAAAAGAGTGGATCTGGATGATCTGATCGTGTTTGACAAGAGACACCTGCTCATGCTCGGAAGGAAAGGGGACAGAGACATGCTGTCAGACATAAGGCGGATCCCGATGCAGATGCCGGATAACGGAAGTGAGGCGTATGAGCTTTTGTGGCCTGCAGTGAAGGACTCCAAGTTTGATATAAGGTTTGCGGGAGATTCAGGTATCGCACCAGGAAGACGGCGCGACTTTGATCCTTTGTGGAGCATGGCATGCTGACAATAAAACGGACCTCCCGCATATGCGGAAGGCCCGAGTAACACAAAAACTCAATACGGAGGAATTACTGTTTCTTGTTGTCGTCGTTTCTGATCGCTTTTCTCATGATCTTGCCGTTGAAGGTCTTAGGAAGCTCATCAACGAACTCGACGATACGGGGATACTTGTAAGGAGCTGTCTTCTCCTTGACGTAGTGCTGGATCTCTTTCTTGAGTTCCTCGGTACCTTCAGTGCCCTTAACGAGCGTGATGGTAGCCTTTACGACGATGCCTCTGACGCCCTGCGGGTCAGGTGCACCTGTAACGGCACACTCGAGTACATAAGGAAGCTCCATGATGACGTTCTCGATCTCGAAGGGTCCGATACGGTAGCCGGAAGACTTGATGACGTCGTCCGTACGTCCGACATAGGAGATGTATCCGTCCTCATCCATCCAAGCGGTATCGCCTGTGTGATACCAGCCGTCGTGCCAAGCATCTGATGTGAGCTCAGGTGCGAGGTAGTACTGGAGGAACAGTCCCTTCGGATGATAGTTCTGCGTGTTGATGCAGATCTCGCCTGTCTCACCCGGCTTGCAGACGTTGCCGTCGGGATCGAGGATCTTAACGTCATAGAGCGGATTGGGTTTGCCCATGGAACCGAGCTTGATCTTTGAGCCTACGAGGTTTGCGATAACGAGAGTTGTCTCTGTCTGGCCGAAACCTTCCATGAGCCTGATTCCGGTTGCTTCCATGAACTTGTTGAAGACCTCGGGGTTCAGAGCCTCACCTGCGGTAACCGCATACTTGAGAGAAGAAAGATCGTATTTTGAAAGGTCTTCCTTGATGAAGAACCTGAACATTGTCGGAGGTGCGCAGAATGTTGTGATGTTGTATTTCTTGAACATCGGGAGGATCTCTTCTGCCTTGAAGCGGTCGAAGTCGAATGTGAAGACAGGAGCTTCGCAGAGCCACTGGCCGTAGAGCTTGCCCCAGAGTGCCTTACCCCAGCCTGTATCGGAAATGGAGAAATGGAGACCGTTAGGATCTACGTTCTGCCAGTACTTCGCGGTAGGAATGTGGCCGATTGCGTACATGTAGGAATGCAGAGCCATCTTAGGATAGCCTGATGTTCCTGATGTGAAGAACATGACCATCGGATCGTAGCCGCATGCATAGTCTGCGGGACGCTCGAAGACGTCAGAGAAACTCTTGAACTCTTCGTTGAAGTCGTGCCATCCGGGTCTTGAACCGTTGCAGAGGATGAGAGTCTCGACTCCGCATGCCTTTGCTGCCTTTTCAGCTTCGTCTGCAGCATCGTCATCAGATGTGCAGAAGACTGCCTTAACGCCTGCGGCATTGAAGCGGTATTCGTAGTCGTGGTCACGGAGAAGGTGGGTAGCAGGAATAGCGATAGCACCGAGCTTTTCGAGACCCATCATGGCGAACCAGAACTGGTAGTGTCTCTTGAGAACGAGAACGACTTTGTCGCCCTTGCCGATGCCCAGAGACTTGAAGTAGTTCGCAGTCATGTTGGAATATTTCTTGATGTCTGCGAATGTGAATCTCTTCTCGGTCACGCAGTCTTTAGCGACCCAGAGCATTGCGAGCTTGTTGGGGTTCTTGTCAGCGATGACGTCAACGCAGTCGAATGCGAAGTTGAACTTCTTGCATGCGGGAACGTTTACGTCAACATCTACCATAGTGCCGTTCTCATCGAGAATGCCGTTGAGGTAATGAGCATAGACCGGATCCTCGAGATTTGCGGCATCAACGTTTGTAACGTTGTCTGTACGCATTTCTTCGGAGTTGTAAGGTGTGGTGTAGTTCTCGCCCTTGCCCCATGCTTCAGGGTTGAGGATGATCGCATAGAATACGCAGTCCTCGCCGCCTAAAGCGAACTCGCCGTGAGGCTGTGTTGAATCGAAATAGATTGAATCACCTTCGTGAAGGACTTCAGAGGAATCGCCGATGATGACCTTGAGGGTACCCTTAACGACGATGTTCATCTCTTGATAGTTGTGTGAAACAAGGTGGTACGGAGGGTTGAGAGCTTCCTCGGAATAAGGGACTACGACGCGGAAGGGCTCGCAGAGCTTGTTCTTGAATCTGGAAGCAAGACGCTGGTACTTGTAGCCTGTACGTCTTGTGATAGGGCTGCCCTGACCGTTTCTTGTTACTGCATATTCGGTGAGTGAAGGGGAAGAACCTTCCATCAGGTCAGAGATCTCAACGCCTGCAAGATTTGCAAACTTGTAAATGAACGTAAAGTTAAAATCCTGTGTGCCTTCTTCAAACTTCAGATATTCCTGGACGGAAATGTCGAGTTTGGAGGCTACTTCCTCCGGAGTAAGACCCATATCGAGTCTTAAGCCGCGTACTCGGTCTGCAACTTCTGCGAGTTTGAACTCAACGTTGCTGTTCTGTGCTGACATACGTTTTCTCCTTTTCTGTCAATCTTGTTTTGCCTCGTCGGGGCAAAAAAAAAGCGCCCCAACATCCTTCCTGGACATTGAGACGAATAAAATCCGCGGTACCACTCAATTTGCTAACCTTATCAGGTCAACCACTTTCGAAGTCTAACAACTCCTTTACATTAACGCAGCATAACGGGCACTGTCTACTAAGGAATAACCCTTTCGGAATGCCGGCTCGGAAGTGATAGTCTTTTGCAGTTATTGAAGCACCGTTTCTCAGCTAACACGGCTCTCTGTAAGATCAATCGATATGCAGACCTCTTCGTCACAGCCTTTGTGATAGTATTAAGTTGTAAGTTCCCGAGGGAACATTTGTAAGCATAGACGAGGCAGTTGCAATTGTCAATAAGGATTTTTCATAGGAATTTGTAACATATATTTAACAAAAAAGTTCTCAAAAGTGTTTACGGAGTTTTTATTAGTGAAATAAAATAAAACAGATAGACCAATGCTTTTCTGGATTCAGATCCTTAAAGGGGAAAGGAAAAAAGCAATGTCAGTAAAATATCTGGTATCAGGCGGTGAGGGCGCTCTCGGAAAGATCATAGTAAGTCTGCTCCTTGAGCGCGGCGAGAAAGTAAGGGTGCTTGCGAGCGAACTTTCTGACACTTCGATCTACAGAGGAAATCCCAACATTGAAGTTGTTTACGGTATCTCAACGGACAAGGATTCCATGAAGGAGTTCTTTGACATTGAAGAACCGAGAAGTGCGATCCTCTTCCATACTGATGAATATATTTCACTTACAGATAAGACGAACCTTACGATGAGAAGGGTCAACGTCATCGGTGCGGAGAACGTTGCTGACATGTGCCTTAAGCGTAAGATCGGCAAGCTTGTTTACCTGAGCTCCGCATACGCTATCAACCCGGAGTCTGTACCTGACGGACTCAAGATGAACTTTAACCGTAACCAGGTTGAAGGCGAGTATGCCAAGTCAAAGGCTGATGCCGCGGCATACATCATGGAGCGTGTTACGCTCAACAGACTCAACGCGGTCATGGTCCTTCCGACATTCATCATCGGCCCCGGATATTCCGAGGACTATGAGATCAACAAGATCATTACCAGTTATCTCAAGAACGGTACGCTTCCCCCGAAGGAAGGCGGACACGCATTCGTTGACGTAAGAGACGTTGCAAATGCAATGATCGCACTTGCCGACAAGAGCGTTGAACCCGGTTCAGGTTACATCATCAGCGGCGAATACAAGACCAGCTCAGAGTTCTTTGCAGACATCAACAAGGCGCAGGGAATCGATGCTCCGGTCAAGACGGCTTCCAAGTTCGTAATGAGCGAATCCATGAAGAAGTTCGTCGATTTCTACTTCAGGATCGCGCACAAGGAGAACCCGAGAGAAGTCTACACTTTGTTCAGGGACAACCCCGAAAAGAAGTTCTCTGCCAACAGTGAAGGCGTCATCCCTGAGAGCACGATCGACTTCAAGTCATCCATCAGCGATACCATCAAAGGCGTAAGCGGCGTCAGCCAGGTCTCCAAGGAAGTGACGTCCGGCGCTGAGCCGAAGATGTCCGCAGTCGCAATGTCTGCAAAGCTCAAGAACGAACCGGCAGCTCCTGCCGCAAAGCCTGCAGCTGAAGCGAAGACACCCGCAGCAAAGCCTCAGACTCCCGCACCTTCCAAGAGCATAATCCCCGGAAAGGATGCTGCGCCTGCACCCAAGACAGCTGAAGCCAAAGAAGCGGCACCTGCGGCGCCCGCTCCTTCCAAGAGCATAATCCCTGATCTTCCCAAGAAGACGGAAGAACAACCGAAGGATCCCGAATGAGCGGACCGGTTTTTAACAAAAGACTGATACTTGCAAGCGCGTCTCCTCGGAGGCGCGAATTGCTGTCTCTTATCACGGCTGATTTTGAGATAATCACCAGGGAAGTTGACGAGCGTTCGGCCGAGAACGATATGGAAAACAAAGGCATCCCGGCTGTTCTCGTGAGTGAGGGATTGGCGCTGCTTAAGGCAAAAGCGGTTTTCGACGAACTGCCTGAAGAAGAGAAGAAAAATGTCCTCGTGATAGGCGCGGATACATCGGTCATCCTGGATAACGAGATCTTCGGGAAACCGAAGGACAAGGAAGATGCCGTAAGGATGCTGACCGCTCTTTCCGGAAGGAAGCATGTGGTCGCGACCGGAGTGGCGCTCATCACGTATGAGACAGTCAAGTGTTTTACTGAAGAAACCCTGGTGGAATTCTATGAATGCGACAGATACCAGAAAGACCTGATCGAAAGATACTGCAGTTCAGATGAACCTTACGACAAGGCCGGAGCATACGGCATTCAGAATAACGGAGCGCTCCTTGTCAAAAAGATAGACGGAGACTTTTCAAACGTTGTAGGACTACCCGTTCCGAGACTGGCAAGAGAGATAGAATCTGTGATATATTGATAGACAGGTTTAAGGGCCTTTCAGGAATAAAAGGGGGTAGAAAGATGAATCTCGGTTGGCTTATAAGGCTGGGTTTGTCTATTAGCGAAAACATCAGGGCACAGCAGGAGATAGAAAGGGCACATGCTCTCGAAGCGCAGGCGCGCAGCGAGGCATTGGCTCAGTCCCAGCGTGCCAAGGCGGAGACCGCCTCTTACAAAAGGACTGCATATGAGCAGAAGATCGCAAGGGAAAGCGTTGCAGTAGAGTGTCCGAACTGCGGCTCCACGAATACGAGGATCAGACTCGGTTCGGCTGCAAACTGCGCTTACTGCGGAACCGCCATCAGAGTCAGCATGCAGGGCATCGCTTATGTAGCGAGCCCGCTCGACCGCGCTCAGGCAAAGGCGGAAGAGGATATCCGGAAAAAGGACGGCGAACAGAAAAAATGAGCGAAGAGCCGGTAAAGATCACGAAAGCAAAGGAAGAAAACGGTAAAAAGACTTCAGCCGGAAGTGTGATCAAGCTGATACTCATCTATATTGTGATCTATCTGGTCTGCTCGGCCATGTTTGTCGCGCTTTTCCATACGGGACTTCTCAAGGGTATGAATGTCCTTATGTACAGGGGCATCGCATTCATCGTGCTTACGGGGATCGTGTCCGCCGTGGTAATGGGCGTTGTCAGAAAATTCTGGAAGTTCGTGACCATAAGGGACGTCATAATGATGTTCGTCATATTCTGCTGCGTCAATACCGTTATATTCACTCTTGTCCCGGTTACAGTCGAAAGATCGGTATCGGTCTTCATGCTCAGCTATATGGATGAAAACTCTGACAAGACGTTTACCCAGGACTCGGTCGGTGAGATATTCACCACTAAGTATGTCAACGATTATGGTGCTTTTGAAAAGCGCTTCAACGAGCAGGTCGTGACGGGAACGATCGAGAAGAACTCCGACGGCACATACTCCATAACCGGGAGAGGCCGTTTTTTCGTAAAGATCTTCAGGACCCTCGCGGAATGGTTCGATACCGACAGACGTCTTGTCTATCCGAACGAGAACTGAAACGTTATAATTTGAAACTAAAAAAGCTGCAAGGCAATCCTTGCAGCTTTTTGTTTGTCATTCCTTGATGGCCTTCCAGACCTTGGTCGTACCGCCGCTCGCCCTCTGATACAGGTGGATCCTGATCGAGCTTCTGTCCATCTTCGATATGTCGATGTCGGCTACATAGCAGGCGCCTTTTGCGTCATCGCTGCGGTCGAGCAGGATGTACTGCGGATTGTTGACAGACCTCTTGTCCCAGACGTAGACGTATACGACGCTGATGTCGTTCGGGTTTGCAAAACCGGATGCCTTGACCGTCATGGTCTTGCCGTCTTCCGAGAATGAGAGGCTCGTATCGGCATTCTCGGATTTCTTGATCTTCCTCGATGATTCGAACATCATGCTGTTGGAGAAGAGTCCTGTCTCGGAATAAACGAGATGTTCCACTCCCTTGGAATCCTTGGCGCTGATCTCAAGAGTGCTCGGAACGCCCATCTTAAGTGACGTTACTTCAAGAGTTGCATTATAGATCCTGTCGCCGTCGATCTTCATGTCGGAAGTGGAGATGATGCTGCCGTCAGCACCTTTCATGCGGGCAATGTAGCCCTTGGTCTTGGCGTTGATGTTCTCCGTTCCGGAAAGACCTATAAGCGCATATTTCTTATTGCCGTCCTTGCCGAACTTGACGTTGCAGCTGAGGGTGTGCGCGTAAGCGATCGTTTCATAATCGAAAGGATCCCAGCTGCTGATGCTGTTCATGAACTCGGAGTTCTTTGCGAGCTCTTTGTTGACGAAATCCTCGCCGTATTCTTCGAAAAGGGTCTTCTTTGAAGAATAGAGGTTCGTTCCGAGGCCTAACTTGTCGCCTTCGATCTTGCAGCCCATGGCTGCAAGCGTCGTGGGGAACATGTCGAGGGTGTTGTAGATGCGGTCGGTGTTTTCAGTGGGCTTGACTGCCGAGTTGATAATGGCGGTAAATGTCCTTCTGTCGTACTGTGCATCGATGCCGTCGAGGAAGTCCTTGTCCATCGTGAGGTGGTCGCCGTTTAAGACGATGGTCGTATTCTCATAGAAATCCTGCTGCTTGATCCAGTCAATGAATGCCTTGATCTGTCTGGATGAGCAAGCCATTACGTTTGCGTACTGCGTGCCGTATTCGTCCTTGCACTCGGGGCAGACGTAGCCATCCTCAAAGTGGGAGTCAACGGTCAGGAGCGTAAGGTTGAACGGTGCATCCTTTGAAGCAAGGTCCTTTAATTCTTCCTTTGCGAAAGTGAAGAGCTTGGAATCCTCATAACCCCACCAGACGTAATAGTCGTTTGATGGAAGTTTTCCGTTCTGGAGCGCATAAGTGTAGTCGAAGATCTTGTAGTTTCCGTGGCTTGTGAAATAGACGCCGCGGCCGCCGAACTCGACTTTGGAGCCGATCATGAGCTCGTTGTTGTAGCCTTCACGCTTGAGGATGTCGCCTAAGACGGTAGCTCCGGGATAGAAGGAATCCTGTTGTGAAGCTGCGTTGCCAACGCCGCCAACAACAGGGAGTCCTGATGACTGCGCGACCATTCCGCCCATCGTATAGGTGGTTCCGAAAGAAACCCTTGCACCGTTGAGCTTTTCCTTGTTGCCTGTGAAGCAGTCGTTCTCAAGAGCGAGCTTCGTAAGTTCGGGGATGCAGTTGTAATCAAGGGCACCGCCTGACTTCTTGTCGGCATAAGTCATCTCGACAGACTCGAGATAGATGTAGATGAGGTTGCGCTTTTTCTCAGGGAAGGTAACCGCAGTCTTTTCCGGATCTGCGTAATTTTCCTTGATGAAGTCGGAGTTTACGCTCCTTGCGGAGAAGTAATCGATAACCTTGTACTTGTTGATGAAGAGGATTGCGGAAACTGCCAAGAAAACAACGAGAACGGCGGTGATAACGATGTTTGCCGTCTTCACCGTCTTGGGCTTTGCTTCCTTTTTCTTGAGGATCACCTTCGTGACTATTGCCGCAACGGTTACCAGAACTGAGGGCAAAAGGACCTTCAGAAGGAAACCCGCGAGGATGTCAGAACTCGTTCCCTCGATCGGTGAGGTGATGTGGAACACGATCTGATCCATCGTGTTGTTCTGCCATGTGTCCATAGTCCAGAGCGCCGCAAATGAGAGCAGGGCAACAAGGAATATGAGAAGGAATGCAAGGATTTTTAAAACGACTTTACCGAATTTCTTCATAAGCTGTAACCGCAGGCGTTCAGATCCTTCCGAATCCTACGGCTTTCCTGACTTTCTCGTATTTTTCGGCAGCGATACTGATGGAATAGTCGCGGCCTGCGTCAAGGATCTCATTGATCCTGCCGCTGCTTAAGATCTCGTTATATTTTTCCTGCATGGGCATGAGCTTTGCAACGACCGCATCGGCGGTTGCCTTTTTGAGATCGCCGTATCCGCCGCCTTCAAACTTGGCAACGGCATCCTCTATCGAACTGCCTGCGAAGACGGAATAGATCGTGAGGAGGTTGGAAACGCCGGGCTTGTTCTCTTCGTCGAACTTGATGACGCCGTCGGAATCCGTTACTGCGGACATGATCTTCTTGCGGATGTCTTTTTCGGAATCGGAAAGGAAGACGGAAGCCCTGGGATTCTCAGTTGACTTGCTCATCTTCTGTTCAGGATTCTGAAGGTCCCTTATCTTGGCGCCTACGGAAGGGATGAGCGGTTCAGGGACCTTGAAGAGTTCGCCGTAACGGTTGTTGAACCTGATCGCGATGTTGCGGGCGAGCTCGACGTGCTGTTTCTGGTCGATCCCGGTAGGAACATACTTGGGATCGTAGAGGAGGATGTCGGAGGCCATCAGGTCGGGATAGGTGACAAGGCCTTCCGTGAAGGTCTCGTGAAGGGCCGACTTTGCCTTGAACTGGTGCATCCTGGTGAGGTCGCCGTGAGGCGTGTGGCATTCGAAGATCCAGGAGAGATTTGCGTGATAAAGGTTCTCTGACTGGATGTATATGTGCATGTTGGGAAGATCGGGGTTGACGCCGCAGGCAATGTACATTGCGATAGCGTTGACGATGTTCCTGTGAAGAGCTTCGGGATCCTGGGGAACGGTGATGGCGTGCATGTCGGGAACGAAGAGGAACGTCTCATAATCGTTCTGGTAGTTGACGATCTGGCTTACGCCGCCCGCATAATTTCCTATCGTAAGAGCGCCGCTGGGCTGCAGTCCCGTAAGAAGTCTTTCCATATTTATAGCCTCCATATTAAAAACAAGGATAATATTATACTTTGATATTAAGTTTTACAAGCAAAATGAAGTTTGCTATACTCACCCGTATGAAAAAAAGGAACTACATAGCTATATATACGCTTATCTTTGCCGTGATGTCGGCAGCTTTTGCGTTAACCATTTACCTGAACGGCAAGACCCAGATCTGCAACTTTGACGGCACCGGACAACATCTCAAGGCGCTCGTCTTTTATTCGGAATGGCTCAGGTCGGTCCTGAAGAACATCTTTGTCGATCACAGATTCGAGATCCCGTGCTGGTCCTTCTCAATAGGATACGGCGCTGACATTCCGACTTCGCTGCATTACTATGCGGTCGGCGATCCGTTCGCGTTATTCTGCGTTTTCTTCCCGGCAAAGCACATGCGTTTGTTCTACGAGCTTTCAATCTATCTGAGGCTCTGGTGCGCGGGACTTGTATTCTCGTTCTTCTGCTTCGGCAAGAAGGATATGAAGATCACATACACCTCGGTGATGGCAGGCGCGTTCACTTATATCTTCTGCGCTTTCGCACTGGTCAACAGCGTCAAGCATCTTTTCTTCCTGACGCCGATGGTATTCCTTCCGCTGGTGCTGATCGGCGTTGACAGGCTGCTTGAGAAAAAGTGTCCCTGGGTATTCATTTTCGCGGTCTTCTTTTCCGCGGTATCAAGTTTTTATTTCTTCTACATGATCGTTTTCATAACGGTGCTCTATACAGCCTTTGAACTTTTCATCCCGTTCAAGGGCATCAATATCAAGAAGATCCTCATCAACGTCGGTGCGCTTGCAGGCTATGCCGTGATCGGCGTTGCGATGAGCGCCGCGCTCCTTTTGCCCGTGATCCTTTCGTTCTCGGGCGATTCAAGAACGGAGAACAAGGTCATCTTCGACATGCTCTATCCCTTGAGCTATTATGAGAACTTCCTTTCGGGATTCCTTTCATTCCACGCTTTAGAGGGCGGAGAATGGGCGAATTTCGGATATGCTTCACCCGCGCTCATCGCGATATTCCTCCTTTACAGGGGAAAGACTGACGATCCGCAGAAAAAGCGCCTGCGCGTTGCTTTTGCGGTTCTGACGCTGTTCTTCATGTTCCCCATAGTCCAGTACGTGTTCAACGGCCTGTCCTATCCTTCTGCGAGATGGCATTTCGGATACAGCCTCCTCGTAGCTTTCGTCCTGACCTTTATGTGGCCTGAACTGACAAAGCTTACGAAAGCAGAGGGAAGCTTCCTTTGCATACCGTTTGGCATTTACATGGCTTTGTGCGCGATCTTCCAGATGTCACGTACGGTAAACGTCATGATACAGCTCTGCGTTGCTGCAATAGCCGTTGTTATCGGACTTTTGCCGGCCCTCAAGGATACCGAAAAGATGCGCAGGACTTCAAGCATCCTGATGCTTGCGGCATGCATCCTTTCGATCAGCATCAACGCGGTCTACGGCTTCATCGAGTTCTTTGATCCCAACATCGCGCCTTCCATGCTCGACCGGAGCCAGGTTGCCGACAGCATCGAGCCTGAAGAGGCGGCGATCATCGCGGAAAAGACGGATAAGTCCGTTTTCTCCAGATATACGTATATTGACGGCGACATAATCACGGCTTGTAACGACGCCATGATGTACGGACTTTACAGCACCGGATACTACATGAGCATGGTAAGTCCTGCGGTCTCACAGTCCTATGCCGAGAATCTTGTCGAGCTCAAGATGGTATCAAGATTCCTTGGTCCTGATTCAAGGACCGCGCTTGAAGAACTTGGCTCGGTCAGATACGTTATCTGCAACAATCCTGCGCTGGTTCCTTACGGCTACGAGAAGGTTTCCGACAATGCCGGCAAGAACACGGGCAAGAACTATTCCATCTACGAGAACAAGAATCCTCTTCCGCTCGGATATACTTACGACACGCTTATTTCCAGGGAAAAGTTTGACGCCCTGGAAGTTTCGGGAAGGCAGGAGGCCATGCTCCAGGGCGTGGTGCTCGACGGCTATGACAACGCGCTCGGTTTCAAGACCGACGATTTCACGACAACAGGAGAGAAGGTCAAATACACCGTTTCCGGACTTAACGGAATCGTTAAGGATCAGGACGGATCTTTCGTTGCCCTGAGCAAGAACGCGACTATCAACCTGACAATAAAGGCCCCTGAAAACTGCGAGACCTATCTCGGCATAAAGGGCATGAGATATATGGGCATAAGCGAATATCAGGCCCTGCAGATAAGCGGCAAGTGGGATTCCAAGACTCCCGAAGAACAGAAAAAGATACTGAATGACAACAAGTACTATACCGAGCCGACGGCACAGATGATGACGGTCAAGGCGATCGGAGGCTCCGGCGTCTCGATGAGGATATTCAATTTTGTTACGAGGAAGTACCAGAGATACAACGGCCGTACCGATTTCTTCATCAACACCGGATACAGCACCAAATCCAAGAACATGATAAGCATAACCCTTCCCGAGCGCGGAAAATACACTTTTGACGAGCTCTATGTCTTCTGCCAGCCAATGACAAACTACGACGGACAGGTCAAAAAGCTTTCCGAAAACGTCCTTGAAGAGGTCGATCTGCATCAGGTCGGAAACTCGACACGCCGCGTTACCGGCAAGATAACTTTGGATAAGGCGAAGATCCTCTGCCTTTCCATTCCGTACTCAACAGGCTGGTATGCATACGTTGACGGTAAGCTTACCAAGATCTACCAGGCCAATTCGATGTTCATGGGACTGCCGCTTGAAGCAGGCACGCATGAGATAACGCTTGTCTATAAGACACCTGGAAGCAAGGCCGGAACAGGGTTCACCGAGCTGGGGATCGCAGCCGCCCTGATGCTCTATGTGGTCCGCCGCAAGAAGGCGGCAGACGCAAAAGCCGCTCAAAGCAAGCAGTAAGAACCATGCTGTACGTGCTGACCGCGCTTAAATGCGAAGCGGCCGCGTTGGAAGGCCTTCCGGGAAAGCATGTTGTTACGGGCATCGGCAAAAATGCCTGCAAAGCCCTTGAAAAGATCGAACTCGGATCTGCAGACAGCATAATAAACATAGGTGTTGCAGCCGGGGCTTCTGACGGATGTTATCTGGCAAGCTCCGTGACCGACATCGAGACGGGAAGAAGGTTCTATCCCGACCTGCCGTCAGGGATCTCTTTGCCCGAATTGCCGCTCATGACGTCCCCTGAGATCGTGACTCATACGGAGCCGGGTCTCCTTTATGACATGGAGGCTGCGCTCATCTGCGGATACGCAATGAAAAAGATATCTCCGTCAAGGATCGCCATAGTCAAGGCGGTCTCGGATGACGGCAGCAGGATGCCTTCGGCTAATGAGGTCACAGCCCTCCTTAGAAGTTACCGCGAAGATTTCGCCAGTATATTTGAAAAGCTGGCCCGGATCCCCGAAAAGAAGGATTACATGCCGCTTGATCCCTCCGTCATGGACGAACTGAGGCTCACGCAATATATGAGATGCGAATTCGAAGACCTCGTGCATTACTGCGTGGTATCAAACAAGACGGGAAAGCTCGAAGGCATACTCGAAGAGATGCGCAGCTCGGGCATCCTTCCGGTCAGCGACAAACGTCAGGGAAGGAGGGTATTGGATGAGATTTTCGCACGTTTACGTTGAGAACAAGGCACGAAGATACCCTCTTACGGAAGAGATCCTCAGGAAGAACGGGGACTGCAGCGTCATTGAGATAGAGCATTACAAGGATGTCTTTGACAGACCGAGGCAGGATGCCGCATCGCAGAAGAAAGATCCCGCGCTGATCCTTGCGGTCAGAGAGGGCTCGCGCATATTCAGGGGAGCGCCCGTCTGCCAGTCTTTCGGCCAGCGGAATTTCTATTATTCGAGCAGCATGATGAACTGCCTTTTTGACTGCGAATACTGCTATCTGAAAGGAATGTATCCGTCTTCGAACGTCGTTGTCTTCGTTAATTTCGAGGATTACGCGAACGACGTGAAGGGGCTCCTTAAGGAGGGACCGCTGTACGTCTGCGCCTCCTACGATACGGATCTTACCGCGCTGAACGGTCTCACGGGGCTTGCCGACAGGTGGATAAGCCTGGCGGAAGAAAACGAAGACCTTTTGGTCGAGCTGAGGACTAAGGCTGCGCCCATGGAACTTAAGAACGTCCCGAACGTTATATATGCGTTCACGCTCTCTCCCGGAAAGATAGCGGAAAGATACGAAAAAAACGTCCCGTCAGCGGACGCCAGGATAAAGGCCGCGGCCCGCGCAGTCGAAAACGGCTGCAAGGTAAGGCTTTGTTTTGACCCCATGATACTTACGGACGATTGGGAAAATGTCTATGGCGGGTTTGCTGATGAAGTTGCCCGAAAGATCGACTTTTCGAAACTTACGGACGTGAGCGTGGGCTGTTTCAGGATATCGAAGGAATATCTTTCTTCAATGCGAAAAAAATGCTTGGATTCTGAGATTGCGTGGTACCCTTATGTTATAAGGAACGGTGTCGCCCAGTATGAGGAAGACACCGACCGGAAAATGCAGGAATTCATGCGGGCAAGGCTTGCCTGCCATATCGCGGAGGAGAAGATATTTACATGGAACTGAAGACGGCTGTAGTCACAGGCGCATCGTCCGGTATCGGATACGCGATATCGAAGATGCTCTCCGAAGAAGGATACAGGGTTTACGGGATCGGCAGGATCTTCAAAGGGGACGTGTCGTTTTTTGAAGAACGCATCTCCATGGACATCAGGGACACCGATATCCTGCTCAAGAAAATCTCATCGTTCAAAAAGATCGACGTGCTCGTCAATGCGGCGGGAACGGCTTATTACGGGCTGACGGAGTTCATGACGCCCGAACAGATCGGCGAGATGTGCAGGGTGGATCTTGAGGCCCCGATGATAATAACTTCTGCAATCCTTCCGAAAATTAAGGATACAAAAGGTTATATTATTAATATAGCATCGGTGACTTCCACGAGGATCAACACTCACGGGGCATGCTACGGTGCGCTTAAGGCGGGCCTTCGCAGCTTCGGCAGGAGCCTTTTCGAGGAGGCGAGGAAGCACGATGTTAAGGTGGTGACGATCTGTCCTGATCTGACGAGAGGGACGGGGCTTTACAGGAATGCGGATTTCGAGCCTTCCGATGACGAGGGGTGCTTCCTGGTCCCGGAGGATACCGCAGAGTGCGTGAGAAGCGTTCTCCATATGAGAGACGGAGCCGCTGTTACCGAGATAGAAGTCAGGCCTCAGTTGAACCGCGTGGAGAAGAAGCAGAAAGGATAAGCCGATGAGAATTGAACTTAATGACGGCTGGGAATTTACCCCGAAATATAACGATGAGCTCAGCGCTCCCATTTACAAGGTCGGCGACGCAGTAGAGGTCCGCATACCCCACAGCGTGAAGATCACTCCGTTCAGCCACTTCGACAGTTCTGAATACGAGATGGTCTCCGGCTACCGTAAGGTCCTTTTGTTCCCGAGAGAGTGGGAAGGAAAGCGCCTGTTCCTTACTTTTGACGGCGTTGCTCACAGCGCCGAAATCAGGGTCAACGGATCCTATGTAACGGAGCACCACTGCGGATATACTGCCTTCAGATGCGAGATCACGGATCTTATCACGTTCGGAAGAGAGAGCGTGATCACAGTTAAGTGTGATTCAAAAGAGAGCAATAACATCCCTCCGTTCGGCTATATTACCGACTACATGACCTATGGCGGAATATACCGTGAGGTGCACCTCGATATTTACGACGGCGTATTCATCAAGGATGTTTTTGTCACGGGTGACATGGACGGAAACGTCAAGGCTGCCGTCAATCTTGACGGATCAGACGGAAAAGACTGCAAGGTCAAATATCTCGTAAGAGACCTGGGCACCGGTGAGGCCGTTAACCAGGGCCTTTTCGAAGAGGGCGTCGCTGAATTCAAGATCAACAACGTAAAGCGCTGGAACATTGAGGATCCGAATCTTTACGCGATCGAGTGCACGCTCCTTGTAAATGATGAAAAGACAGACACGAAGAACGTTACCTTCGGATGCAGGACTGCTGAATTCAGGGCGGAAGGCTTTTTCCTCAACGGGACCCGCGTAAGGCTAAGAGGCTTAAACCGCCATCAGAGCTATCCGTATGCAGGCTATGCGATGCCTGAGAACATCCAGCGCTTTGATGCAAAGATCCTGAAAAAGGAACTGGGCGTCAACGTTGTCCGCACCTCGCACTATCCCCAGTCGCATCATTTCATCGACGAGTGTGACAAAGAAGGCCTCCTTGTCGTAACCGAGATGCCCGGATGGCAGAACATCGGCGATGACAAATGGAAGGAACAGGCGGTAAAGAACTGCCGCGAGATGGTCGAGCAGTACAGGAACCACCCTTCGATAATCGTATGGGGCGTAAGGATCAACGAGTCCGCTGACGATGATGAATTCTATAAGAAGACCAATGCCGTCGCACACGAATGTGACCCGACAAGACAGACGACCGGCATCAGGTGCATCGAAAAAAGTTCGCTTTTAGAGGACGTTTACGCGTTCAACGACTTTTCGCATTCGGGATACAATGCCGGCGTAAAGCCCAAGAACAAGGTTACCCCCGACATGAGCAAGGGATATCTCATTTCCGAGCATACAGGCCACATGTTCCCGGCGAAGTCTTTCGATCCGGAGGAACACCGCCTGGAGCACGCACTGCGTCACTGCAACGTGCTTGACGCGGCAATGGGAGAGGAAGGCGTCGCGGGCGCGATCGGCTGGTGCTTTACTGACTACAACACCCACAAGGAATTCGGAAGCGGTGACAGGATCTGTTACCACGGCGTATGCGACATGTTCAGGAATCCCAAGCTCGCGGCTTCCGTGTATTCGGCAGCCGGGAGCAGCGAGCCTTTCGTCACGGTAAGCTCGTCAATGGAAACCGGCGAACATCCCGCATCGGTAATCGGAAAGGTATATATCTTTACGAACTGCGACAGCGTGAAAATGTATAAGGATGACGTGTTCATCAAGGAATACAGGCACGATCAGGAGAAGTACAAGAACCTGAAGAACGCTCCTATCCTGATCGATGACTATATCGGCGACAGGCTCCTGAACGAAGAAAAATTCAAGCCGAAGGATGCGAAGATCTTAAAAGACGGCCTGAACTTCTTTGCCGCATGCGGGAATTCTTTGCCGTTCGGATTCAAGTTCAGGCTCGGAAGAGCGATGGTCCGCAATCACCTGACTACGGATGACATGTTTAAGCTTTATGGCAAATACATCGACAACCGCGGCGATAAGATGCCTGTTTACAGGTTCGAAGGAATAAAGGGCGGCGAGACCGTTGTTACCGTTACGAAGAGCCCGGCGATGGAAGTAAGGCTCGAATGCACGCCGAGCGCGGATCATCTGAAAGAAGGAGCGACTTACGATGCCTGCGAAGTCCGCGTAAGAGTCACGGACGAAAACGGCAATGTTCTTCCGTTCTTTAACACGCCTGCCAAGGTTACCTGCAAGGGCCCGGTCGAGCTCCTGGGAGGCAGCGGAACCGGCAGTTCATGCGAGTGTGACATCTTCGGAGGCATGGGAGGCTTCTACGTAAGGACTGTCAAGGACGGCTGGGGCAAAGCGGAGATCAGGGTCACCATCCCCGGCAGGGAAACGGCTGCCATAGTCAGGACCGAAGTTCTCGAAAACATCTGAAGATCCATCCCGGAATTTTAAAATATTGTCCTCATGTTCAGGGCGCTTCGGAGGTAGAATTCCTTTGAAACGCCCTGTATCAATGTTTTTTGCGGAAATATTTCATTCTTGTTACAAAATGACTACAACCACAAAATGTTGTGTTTTTGCCTTGACTTGACCACAATATATGGGTATCCTTTAGAAGCGTCCCGGGGTAATAGCGGGACGTTTCGCACCTAAAAATCTGGTTTTGCGAAGAAAGGGAACGTAAGGAATGAGACTTGGGGGAATTCAGAAACTGACACTTTTGGACTACCCCGGAGTCGTCGCCTGTACGGTGTTCACCCTCGGCTGCAACATGAGATGCCCCTTCTGCCATAATTCGCTCCTCGTTACGAAGACCGATGAGGCTGAAGAGTATCCCTTAGAAGACTTTTTCGCGTTCTTGGAGAAACGCCGCGGAATCCTTGACGGTGTATGCGTCACGGGTGGAGAGCCGCTCATACACAGCGACGCCGGCGAATTCATAGCGAAGATCAAGGCCCTGGGTTACAAGGTAAAACTTGACACCAACGGATCCTTCCCGGAAAAGCTCGAAGAGATCTTAAAGTCCGGAAACGTCGATTATGTCGCGATGGACATCAAGAACTCTCCGGAGAAGTACGCGGAAACCGTAGGAATACCGGGCTTTGACGTATCAAAGATACAGAGGAGCATAGAGATCATAAGATCTTCCGGGGTTGAATACGAGTTCAGGACCACAGTAGTCTCGCCGCTCCACAATGCGGAAAGCATCGCGGGGGCAGCACAGATGGTCAAGGGGTCACCAAAGTACTTCCTGCAGAACTTTGTAGATTCGGGGAACCTGATAAACGGTGAAGGAATGGGCGCCCTTCCCGAAGAGGAATTGGAAAGAGCGCTCACAAAGGCAAAGGATTTTATCCCGGGATCACAGATCCGCGGGGAAAAATAAAAAGGAGAGGCAACATGTACAGTATCATCAAGAGGGACGGAAAGGTCGTAGATTTCGACTTAAGCAAGATCTCGGGAGCCATCGAGAAGGCTTTCGTAGCGCAGAAGAGGGAGTACAACAAGCAGATCATCGATTTGCTCGCTCTCAATGCGGTATCCGACGCGGAAACAAAGGCCGTTGACGGAAAAGTCGATGTCGAATCGATCCAGGACAGCGTTGAGACCACGCTTCAGAGAATGGGTTATGAGGACGTAGCCAAGGCATACATCCTTTACAGAAACCAGCGCGAAAAGATCCGCAACATGAACTCCGCGCTCCTCAACTACAAGAACCTCGTAGACAGCTACGTTAAGGTTGAGGACTGGCGTGTTAAGGAAAACTCTACCGTTACATATTCCGTCGGCGGACTTATCCTCTCCAACTCCGGTGCCATTACCGCCAACTACTGGCTTTCTGAGATCTATGACAAGGAGATCGCAGACGCTCACAGGAACGCTGATCTCCATATCCACGATCTTTCAATGCTCACAGGTTACTGCGCAGGATGGTCCCTTAAGCAGCTCATCCAGGAAGGACTTGGCGGAATCACCGGCAAGATCACTTCAGCTCCTGCCAAGCACCTTTCAACTCTCTGCAACCAGATGGTCAACTTCCTCGGCATCATGCAGAACGAGTGGGCAGGCGCACAGGCTTTCTCTTCATTTGATACTTACCTCGCACCTTTCGTTAAGATCGATAACCTGAACTACAAGCAGGTCAAGCAGGACATCCAGTCCTTCATCTACGGCGTAAACACACCTTCCAGATGGGGCACGCAGTCTCCTTTCACGAACATCACTCTCGACTGGACAGTTCCGAACGATTTAGCAGAGCAGAACTGCATCGTCGGCGGCAAGGAAGTCGACTTCAAGTACAAGGATTGTAAGGCCGAGATGGACATGGTCAACAGAGCGTTCATCGAGATCATGATCGAAGGCGACGCCAACGGCCGCGGATTCCAGTACCCGATCCCTACATATTCCATCACAAGAGATTTCGACTGGTCAGAGACAGAGAACAACAAGCTCCTCTTCGAGATGACCGCCAAGTACGGCATCCCTTACTTCTCCAACTACATCAACTCCGACATGGAGCCTTCCGATGTACGTTCAATGTGCTGCAGACTGAGACTTGACCTCCGTGAGCTCAGAAAGAAGTCAGGCGGCTTCTTCGGTTCAGGCGAGTCCACAGGTTCCGTAGGCGTTGTTACGATCAACATTCCCCGTATTGCTTATCTCGCAAACGATATGGATGACTTCATGAAGAGACTCGACCACCTCATGGACATCGCTGCAAGGTCTCTCAAGATCAAGAGAAACACTATCACGAAGCTCCTCGACGAAGGTCTCTATCCTTACACGAAGCACTATCTCGGAACCTTCAACAACCACTTCTCAACGATCGGTCTCGTAGGTATGAACGAGGCAGGCCTCAACGCAAAGTGGCTCAGAAAGGACCTCACTCACGAAGAGACACAGAAGTTTGCCCAGGACGTCCTCAATCACATGAGGAACAAGCTCTCCGACTATCAGGAGAAGTACGGCGACCTTTACAACCTCGAAGCAACACCTGCAGAGTCCACCGCTTTCCGTCTCGCAAAGCACGACAAGGCAAAGTATCCTGACATCATCACGGCAAATGACGCTTCCGGCGTATTCTATTACACCAACAGCTCACACCTGCCCGTCGGATACACCGCTGACATCTTCGACGCTCTCGACGTTCAGGATGAGCTCCAGACTCTGTACACATCAGGAACCGTATTCCACGCATTCTTAGGTGAGAGACTCCCTGACTGGAAGGCAGCTGCTTCTCTCGTCCGCAAGATCGCAGAGAACTATAAGCTTCCTTACTACACGATGTCTCCTACATACTCCATCTGCTCGGCTCACGGCTACCTCGCAGGCGAGGTCAAGGCTTGTCCTGTCTGCGGAAAGGCAACAGAGACCTACAGCCGTATCACGGGTTACTACCGTCCGATCAAGAACTGGAACGACGGCAAGAGCCAGGAGTTCAAGGACAGACAGACCTACGACATCGAGACATCCACAATGCGTCCCAGGACAGCAACCGTCACGGTTACTTCCGGAGAAGCCAAGGATACTCCCGACCTTCTTCCTCTCGAGAACGGCACGATGAAGCCGATGCTCTTCACGACACACACATGCCCTAAGTGCAAGGTCGTTAAGGCAATGTTCGATGAGCAGAGCTTCGACTACGACATGATCTACGCCGACGATCAGCCTGAGCTCGCTCAGAAGCTTGAGATCGTAAACGTTCCGACACTGGTCATCCCGACCACGGACGGCGTAAACAAGTACACAGACGTTCCCGCGATCAGGCAGTACATAAATGACTGCAAGGGCATCAAGGCCTGATCCGCAACCGGCCAAGGTAAATGAATATGAAGGGTGTCTCCAATGAGGCACCCTTTATTCTTTTTGGGGTGCGAAAGCCTGATAATTACGTTGACGGCTTAAGGTTTAGTTTGTATAATTACCGAAGTTTATGGAGACATAAACCTTTCAAGCATAGACAATGTTTTATCAGAGTCTTAGGTGATTTACGGACCACTCCTTCTGGAGTTAAGGCCACGGACAGCCGGGTCCACTGCCGATGACCGGATCTTCCGGTCTATTGATTGAGTTAAAAGCTCAGTTTTATAAGTTGGTTACTTTATAACCGGATGCGTAATTTGCGCAAACTTGTGAAATGGTCAATAGAGAGTAGTAAAAGTAGTATTGCTATATAGACTCTGCTTAAATATCTTGTACTGGTGATTACCCACACCTGTATGCGGATAAGTTAAGGATATATTGAAGAATGAACGCAAGTTGTGTAATTACAGCTTGCGTTTTTGTTTGAGGTATGGACTATGGAAAGAACGGAAACAGATCAGACACGCGCCCCGATCTATGAGGCGCTTGAAAAGTTCCGCGAGATGAGGGTTGTTCCGTTTGACGTTCCGGGACACAAGCACGGAAAGGGAAACCCCGAGCTCACGGCATTTCTCGGCGAGAAGTGTGTCGGCGTTGACGTCAACAGCATGAAGCCCCTGGATAATCTCTGTCATCCGGTCTCGGTGATCAGGCAAGCGGAGGACCTTGCGGCTGAAGCTTTCGGGGCAAGCCACGCATTTCTGATGGTAGGCGGAACGACGAGTTCGGTCCAGAGCATGGTGCTTTCATGCTGCAAGCATGGAGATAAGATCATTCTGCCGCGTAACGTGCACAGGAGCGTCATCAACGCTCTCGTACTCTGCGGTGCTATCCCGGTTTACGTTAATCCCGAGGTTGATCAGCGTCTTGGTATCTCTCTTGGCATGAGCCGCGACCAGGTAAAGAAGGCGATCGAGGAAAACCCTGACGCTGTCGCGGTCCTGGTCAATAACCCCACGTATTACGGAATCTGCAGCGACATCCGCTCGATCGTAAAGATGGCACATGACGCAGGCATGCTCTGCCTTGCAGATGAGGCACACGGAACGCACTTTTATTTCGGCGAGAGCATGCCTCTCTCAGCAATGCGCGCCGGTGCGGACATGTCGGCCGTTTCAATGCACAAGAGCGGCGGAAGCCTTACGCAGTCAAGCCTTCTGCTTATCGGTGAGAACGTTAGCGAAAGACACGTACGCCAGATCATTAACCTTACACAGACGACATCGGGCAGCTACCTTTTGATGTCCAGCCTTGATATCAGCAGAAGAAACCTTGCGCTCCGCGGCAAAGAGGTCTTCAGAAAGGTTATCGAGATGGCGGAGTATGCCAGAGAAGAGATCAATGCCATCGGAGGCTATTACGCGTATGGCCGCGAGATGATCAACGGCGATTCCATTTTTGATTTCGACCCTACAAAGCTCAGTGTCCATACAAGAGACATCGGTCTTGCCGGTATCGAGGTCTATGACATCTTAAGAGATGAGTACGACATCCAGATCGAGTTCGGTGACATCGGAAATATCCTGGCATACCTTTCGATCGGCGACAGGATGCAGGAACTCGAAAGATTAGTCAGCGCTTTGGCTGAGATCAGAAGAAGATACAAGAAGGATCCTGCCGGACTTTTAAGCCAGGAATACATTGCGCCCGAGGTCGTATGCAGTCCCCAGAGCGCGTTCTATTCAAACAAGAAGAGCCTGCCGCTGAAGGAAAGCGTAGGTTATGTCTGCAGCGAGTTCGTCATGTGCTATCCGCCGGGAATCCCAATCCTCGCTCCGGGCGAAAGGATCACTTCCGGCATTCTCGAATACATTGAATATGCCAAGGCGAAGGGCTGTTCCATGACAGGTCCTGAAGATCCTGACATCAACAACATCAACGTTCTGTTATAAGGAGGGGCTCATAGGATGAATCTGTGGTTTAGCGAATATCATGCGCCTGACGTAAGGCACAGTATGCGTGTTACCAGACACCTTTATTCGAGCAAGAGCGACTATCAGCAGATCGATATCTTCGACACGCCTGAATTCGGAAAAGTCCTGGCTCTTGACGGAAACGTAATGCTTACGGAGCGCGATGAATTCATTTACGACGAAATGATCACTCACATTCCGATGTCCGTTCACCCGAACGTTCAGGACGTTCTCGTCATAGGCGCGGGAGACGGAGGCGTCGTTAAGGAGCTTACGAGATACGAGAGCGTAAAGCGCATCGACCTGGTCGAGATGGATCCCCAGGTTATCGAAGCCTGCCGCACATATCTTCCCGAGAATGCCTGCAAGCTCGATGACAGCCGTGTGCATATCTATTTTGACAACGCGCTCCGTTTCATCAGAAGGAGCTGCGAGGAATACGATCTGATCATCGTTGACTCCAACGATCCGTTCGGACCTTCTGAAGGTTACTTCACCAGGGAGTTTTACGGCATCTGCTATAACGCTTTAAGAAGCGACGGCATCATGGTAAACCAGCAGGGAAGCCCTTTCTATAAGCACGATGCGGAAGCGATGCAGAGAAGCCACAAGAGGATCGTAAACACTTTCCCTATCAGCCGCGTATATCAGGCTCATATCCCTACATATGCCGCAGGTTACTGGCTTTTCGGTTTTGCGAGCAAGAAGTATCACCCGATAGATGACTTCGATGAGGAGAGATGGAAGAGCCTGCACCTCAGCACGAAATACTATACAACGAAGCTGCATGTCGGATCTTTCTATCTGCCTGCATATCTTGAGAAAATGCTCATGGAGGTTGAACCGTGAATAAGAACGTAGAGACATTCATCGGCTGTGACTCTGAATACTCCGAATCGGCGGTTGCTCTGTTTGGCGCACCGTTCGATTCGACGACGAGCTTTAGGCCCGGTGCGAGATTCGGAAGCTCGGCGATCCGCCACGAAAGCTTCGGCTTAGAGACCTACAGCCCTTATCAGGATAAGGATCTGACTGACAGGAAAGTCTTTGACTGCGGAGACCTTGAGCTGTGCTTCGGTTCTTCCGAGGCAGCGCTTGCCGACATCGAAGAACAGACTAGAAAGCTCTTAAACGACGGAAAGCTTCCCATCATGATCGGCGGCGAGCACCTCGTAACTTACGGTGCCGTAAAAGCCGTTTTTGAGAAGTATCCTGACATGCACATCATCCATTTTGATGCACACGCAGATCTAAGAGACGATTATCTCGGAGTTAAATTGAGCCATGCATGCGTAATGAGAAGATGCTTTGATCTTGTAGGTGACGGAAAGATCCACCAGTTCTGCATCAGGAGCGGCGACCGCGAGGAATTCAGGTTCGCAGCTGAACATACCGACATGCACAAGTTCAGTTTCGACGGCTTGTCAGAGCTTGTTGCTGAGCTGGAAAGCAGTAATACGCCGGTATATTTCACGATCGATCTCGACTGTCTCGATCCTTCCGTTTTCTGCGGAACGGGAACGCCCGAAGCGGGCGGAGTGGATTTCCCCCAGCTTCTTTCTGCTATCCTTAAGGTGAGCAGGACAAACATAGTCGGAGCAGACATAAACGAACTTGCGCCGATGCTCGATGCGAGCGGCACCTCAACGGCAACGGCATGTAAGGTATTAAGGGAACTTATCCTTTCCATCAACAAATAAAAAGGAGATTAAGAAAATGAGCAGAGTATTGGTTATCGGATGCGGCGGTGTTGCAAGCGTAGCTATCAGAAAATGCTGTCAGGCAGATGACGTTTTCACGGAACTTTGCATCGCAAGCCGTACAAAATCGAAGTGCGACGCGCTTGCAAAGGCCCTTGAGGGAAAGACAAAGACTGTCGTTACCACCGCGCAGGTCAATGCCGACAACGTTCAGGAAGTCGTTGACCTTATCAATTCATATAAGCCTGATCTGGTCATGAACATCGCGCTCCCTTATCAGGATCTTGTCATCATGGACGCATGCCTTATCTGCGGCGTCAACTATATGGATACGGCAAACTACGAGCCTGAGGATACCGACGATCCCGAGTGGAGGGCCATCTACGAGAAGAGATGCAAGGAAAAGGGCTTCTCAGCATATTTCGATTACAGCTGGCAGTGGGCATATAAGGAGAAGTTCGAAAAGGCCGGACTTACGGCTCTTCTCGGCTGCGGATTCGATCCCGGCGTAACACAGGCTTACTGCGCATATGCGAAAAAGCATGAGTTCGATACCATCGACACGATCGATATCTTAGACTGCAACGGCGGCGATCATGGTTATGCATTCGCTACCAACTTCAACCCCGAGGTCAACCTCAGAGAAGTTTCCGCTCCCGGAAGCTACATCGAGAACGGCAAGTGGGTTGAGATCCCCGCAATGAGCATCAAGAGGGAATACGATTTCGATTCCGTCGGCATGAAGGACATGTATCTCCTGCATCACGAGGAGCT
>JAILIB010000187.1 GCA_024695505.1 Saccharofermentans sp. | reverse complement strand
GGCATGCTTCTTGAGTCTGTTCAAAAGATGCTTGTTGATAACTCTGACTTTTCTGTTATTTTTGTTGATAAAGATTATCATTTTCATTGCCTCCTTTTAAGTTCATTTGTCTTTGTTGATGGCTATATTGTGGCAGGCGGGAAGTTCTAAACCAATCACCAATGTTGTCGCAAAGTGATGCTTATCCGACATTTGCGGCATAAAGTGTTGATTTATAATATATGAGTTGGAAAAAACTGATCTTGAAGGAGACCGGCCGTGAAGCTTTTTACTGAAATGAAGATAACGGGAGACGCATATCCCGGAGGATTTGGAACAGGACTTACCATGCACGGCAGTACGACGATGGAACGCTTCTCGCTCAGATCGGGCAGTGAAGACCTGTCCGAAGGCATTACCGAATATGAGTCTTCTGACGGGCTTAAGCTCATCCTTTCAAAAACAAGCGACGGCTCAGTATTAAGAGTAAAGACAACCGTTATCAACAACAGCGAAGCCACCATAGATATGGAGCTTCTTACGAGCTTTGCGGCAGAAGGCATAAAGGCAGACAAAGTACACCGTCTGCAGTCCTTCTGGAGCGCAGAAGGAAAGCTCAGGACCGAGACGGTCGATGATCTTCACCTGGAGCCGTCCTGGGCTCATTTCGGCACGCGAATCGAAAAGTTCGGCAACACCGGTTCCATGCCTGTAAGAAAGTATTTTCCTTTCCTTGCTCTGGAAGATTCGGAAACGGGGACTTTTACGGCATTCGAGCTTTGCCTTGCATCGACCTGGCAGATGGAGATCATCAGCGGAACAGACGATCTCCTGACGGTTACGGGCGGTATAGGCGACCGCGATTTCGGACATTGGATGAAGACTCTTGCTCCGGGAGAGAGCTTTGAGACGCCCGAGGCTCTTATCACGACAGGCAGCTCGCTATACAAAGTATGCGATTCGCTCATCAAGGCACAGCATCCGCTCATTTCTCCCGTTGATGAAGACATGGGCATCATATTCAATGAATACTGTGCAACATGGGGTGACCCCTCATTCGATAAGATGGCCGCGTTCTGCGAAAAGCTTGAAGGGAAAGGAATAAAGTACTTTGTCATTGATTCGGGATGGTACGGCGCGGACAAATGGTGGGAGAGCATCGGTGATTGGGAAGTCAACGAAGACAAGTTCCCCGGCGGCATGAAGCCTGTCGCTGACCTCATCAGATCCAAGGGCATGATCCCGGGATTGTGGTTTGAGATGGAAGCGCTCGCGCCTTCGTGCAGGCACTATAACGAAAAAGAGCACCTCTTATGCAAAGACGGCGTTCCTCTTACGGTAGGTACAAGAAGATTCTGGGACATGGAAGACCCATGGGTAACAGAGTATCTGGGCGAGAGGGTCATAGAACGCCTCAGATCGTCCGGATTCGGCTACGTGAAGCTCGACTACAACGATACCGTCGGAATCGGCTGCGACGGCTGTGAGAGCTTAGGAGAGGCCTTACGGCGCAAGGTGGCTGCCACCCAAAGATTCTTCAAAAAGATCAGGGAAGAGATCCCCGGTATCGTGATCGAGAACTGTTCGAGCGGCGGACACAGGCTTGAGCCTTCCATGATGGCCCTTTGCAGCCAGGCCAGCTTTTCTGACGCTCACGAGACGCCCTCAATTCCTCTGATTGCCGCCAACATGCACCGCGTGATACGTCCTGACCAATGTCAGATATGGGCCGTTCTGCGCGCTTCCGACACGAGAAAACGTATTGAATATTCGCTCATTGCTACGCTGTTCGGACGTATGTGCCTGAGCGGTGACATCTGCGGTCTGACAGATGAGCAATGGAATGTTGTTGATGAAGGAATGGCGTTCTACCGCAAGTGCGCTGACGTGATCAAATACGGCACCACGGTACTTATCGATCAGCCTCAGACTAAATTCAATCAGCTGAAAGGACAGCAGCTTCTCGTAAGGGAATATAACGGCACAAGGCTTGCCATTCTTCACCGTTTTGAGGATTCAGTCTTTATCGGACCTGATCTGACCGGTTGTGAGATCTTGGCGGAATTCGGAAGCGGCGACTCTGATCTCAGCGCAAAAGCATGGTTGCTGAAACAGAAAGATAATGTATCTTAATAACAGGTTAATCGATCACCGGAGGAATAATCATGTATTGCAGATCATGCGGTTCTTTTGTAAATGACGGAAAGGCTTACTGCA
>JAILIB010000076.1 GCA_024695505.1 Saccharofermentans sp. | reverse complement strand
CGGCTCTTCTTTCTTTCTGAAGAGCTTTTTGAAAAAGCCTCCCGTTTCTTCATCCGTATCATAGGGGCGCGTTCTTACAGGCTCTGTATATAAGACCTGATCGATGTTGATGTCCGTAACTTTCATTAGCGCCCTCCCTTTTTGATTCTTATCCGGATATGCCGCTGACGCTTTAATTCTATCATCCGGGAAAAGGTATCATTTTTTCACCTTTACGAATCTTCCGGAATTAGACTTTTTAAAGATCTTCCTGTAAGACTTAACTTTGGATTTCTTGACCTTGACAGTCTTGACATAAGATCCCTTCAGTGACTTCTTCACGCCTGCTTTAGTCAGTTTTGCGGTGTATTTGATCTTGATAGTCTTCAGCTTCTTGTCTTTCTTAAACGTATAAGTGCCGATCTTTTTCAGAGCCGCAGAAGCAATGGTAAAGGACTTAAGCTTCGGACAGTATGCAAATGCGTACGAGCTGATAGTCTCAAGGCCTTTGCCGCCGGTTACTTTCGTAAGGTTCTTGCATCCGTAGAAAGCGTAGCTGTCAATGATCTTTACATTGGCACCTATGTTAAGCGTCTTTATTGCCGTGTTCTTATAGAACGCCTTGGGGCCGATCCTGTCGACAATGTAGTAGTTTCCCTTTATCTCTGCAGTAGCGGGCACGGACACGCTTGCAGTATTAACTGCAACGCCGATAAGGGTTACTGTTCCTGTTCCGTCAGTAGCCTGATTGGTAACCCTGTAAATGAAGTTTCCGGAAGCGGCTTCTTCGCCAAGAACCGCAGCGCCCGTTTTCGAAATGATGACGTCCGTATCCTTCAGTTCCGTCTTTCCGTCAGGATCCGCGAAATACTTCCTGCAGCCCTCGCGCTTGCAGCGCCAATGTTCTATATGTCCGTCTTCCTTGTCTGTCGCCGGTTTTGCATCAAAATGCTGCAGATCATGTCCGAGAGCTGCTATAACCGTATCTTCTGCTTGAATCTCGTTCTTGCCTTCAGCGTCACTAAACAAGCGTCCGCATTTACAGTCCTGATCCTTGCATACGTAGTATGCGGTGTGTCCTTCTTTGGTACATGTCGGAGCAACTGCGGCAACCGCAGTTAAGGTATGACACTGATACTCTGTTATGTCTTTGTCAGCCGGGATCCAGGACGGCGTGGACGCGCCGTTTTTAAGCGGGATGCAGGCAACGGTGATCGTCGTATCCTTGGTGTTTTTCAGATGGATCGCAAGCTTTCTGTATTCGCTGTTATCGCTCTGACTGGAAACTTTTGGCGTTGAAGGAAGAGGTTCGGCTTTCATAGACTCAAATTTACCGTCCCCGCTTAAGAGTCCTACCCACAGTTTGTTCGAACCAACGGTTATAACGGCACTTTTGCCGCCGTTTGCAATGCTGATCTGCCCCTGCGTGTGGGCGAACCAGTATATCTCACCCACTTTGTTAAGAGAGATCTTGTCCTGAACGATAACGCATTCCTTGTCCTTGATCATCTTAAGACCGCGGACGACGCTTTTCGCATCGCTCTCCTTATATGCGGCAGTCAGATCGGTAAGCGCGTAAGCTTCTTTTCCCGATTTGTAACCGGTAATGAGACATTCCACTTTATCTGGCTGGTCCGGCTCCGAAGAAGGGTTTATTACAAGCGTATTGTGGCCTTCGGCTCTGATCCTGTAGGCATTCTGGCGGTTTTCAAGCTTATAGTTCTCATTTCCGAGATCCGTGAAAAACCTTGAACCGTTTGACTCAACATAAAACGAGCCGAGATCAAAATGTCCGTGATATTTGTAATCGTTCAGGCCTGAGTGAAGAGCTGCCACGGTCCCGCTCGTTTTCCAATTGTTCCTGAAGCTTGAATCGGAATATCCGATGCCTCCAAAGTCAGTCGGGCCGTCGTATTCGACGTCAGTCTTGTCGTTGGGGTTGATCCACAAAACGTCAAGATAATTAAAGCTATCACTTGCTATCTTTTTAAGGCGTATTGAAGATATCGCGTTTGATTTGTACTGAGCGCCAAGCCAGGTGAAAACCGCCCAGCTCGTATCGCGGTCAGCGCGGTCATCGCCGAAACTGAAAGCCGTCGGTTTGTTGGTGCTCATACCGCGGACAAAATCAACGGATTTGCGGACTCCGCTATAGTCAGCCAGGCCGTAGTCGGTTCCTGCAGCACTCTTCAGCGAGGATGAGTTAAGGCCGAGATAATAGGTGGCGTAATCCCAGTAGCCAAGTCCTTCCTTATAAGATCCGTCTAATTCTTTGTATGCGCGGCGGACAAAGGAATAAGCTTCCTTGTAACCATAGGTGAGACATTGGGAAGCGATATCCTTTGCGTCAGATTCATCTCCGATGGCAAGCGCGACCATGTTCGTACCTCCGGTACTGACAAGCTTCCAGTTGTCTCCGGGCTGATCCTTATACCATGTATAAGAACGGGTTTCTGAATTAGTTTTTAACTGATAATCTTCCATGACCTGTTTCAGGCCCTTTTCGATCATGGCTTTCCTAAGCAGATTTCTCTGGCTGTCATTCATCCAATTGTAGAGCCAGTCATAACCGTACGCGAAAGCAGTGCACATTTCGGCAGTATCGAGGAAATGATAAGGATGCCAGTCAGAAAATTTAGCGGCATTCTCAAGTTCTGCATAGGCGGTCTCGGCATATTCCTTTTTGCCGAAAATGTTGTATGCCAAAGCAAGAGCGGCAACTCGGCGCTGTACTTCTTTTGATTGTTCAAGAAGCGTCATATCGTTGTCGCCTTCAATAAACCTGATCGGTTTATTTGTATGAGCTTTGATCTTGTTTTCCGCTTCTTCTTCGAGTTTATTAAGAAGCACTGAAGTAGTTGAACCGTCGTCTTTATGACTTCGCAGTTCATCAAACCTGTCCTGGGTCATGATGAGCCTCGGATGAGATTTCTCTCCGTGCTTTTTTATCATGTCGCTGATAACGTGGGCACCATCAGTAAAACTGCCGTAATTATTCTGGGCGTTATCAAGTTTTACGGAAGATGCAAAGACAGAACCCGGGATCGATCCGATCACCAGGACAAACATGATCAGGATGCTTAATAGTCTCTTTTTCATATAAGGCTTTCTCCTTAAGGACTATACGAAACACCTGCTCCCACACACAGATGTAGATTATAACAGAAATCCCGCATGTTATAATGGCCATATCAAATAAATATTTAAGGATGCGGTATGGCTGAAGAAGAAACCACAAAAAAGAAGATAACGCCAAAGAGAGTGTTTCTTTGCATCCTGGCGGCCGTCCTCATCGTTCTGGCTGCCATCTTTGCGCCGCCGTTCATCAAAGACCGCATCTTCGAATACAAGGTAAAGCAAAGCCTTGTCAGTGCCTATCCCGGTGCAAAGATCAGCAGGGTAAAGTATCTGAAGCCTGAAACCCAGGACGGAATCTGGGACGATTATCTTATTCACTGGCGTAATTACGAATGGCCTGAAGAACCGCTTTATCTGTGCGAGATATATCCCGTCAATGAAGAAGTTAAAGACCCTGTCGTCAAGTGTCTTGCCACGAAGGGCGGAAAGGTCGTTTTCGACGAGTATGCGTTCTATCACTACCGCGAGGATCTCAAGTCATACCTGATGGGCATCCTGGATGCTGAAAAGAACTTCCCGGGCATAAACTTCGTCTACTACGACCTGCGTAACTTACGCGGCGGAAGACTGGTCCTTACGGAGAAATGCACGTCATTTGAAGCGTACCTTTCCAAAGAGGGCGTAGGTTTTGCCGCAATGTCCGACAACAACCGGGGCTATTCAAGCTGCATCATCCAGATCGGCATCGATTCATATGGCGACGATAAGGAACTCGAGGTTTGCAAAAAGCTTTCCGACGTCTTCACCGGCGCTGACTGCAAGGTGCGCATCAAGTTCATCGAAGAACTTGACGGCAAGCGCAGCGGCAGAACCATAGCCGACTTTTACCCCGAAGCGCACAGCTGGAAATCTAACGGCAAAACGTTTGAAAACGTGAGGTTCGAGCCTTACAACAAGAAGATAAAGGAAAAGTGGAGCTGAAAAAAGGGCCGTTCTGATGCTTAAGCAACAGTCTGCGGCCGGAGTGTCGTAAACGGCCGATAATGGCAATTTGACTGCATGAAAATTGCGTTATAATCAACATATAAACCGTTAAGGAGATTTATTATGAAAACTGAGACCATCGGCGTTTTCTCAAGCGGAAACGGCAGAGATAAAGCATTAGAGCTCACGGAAAGAACCGCTGCCTATTGCGGACTGGACAGCAGATCCGTTCTCCGCCTCCGTCTTTTGTCTGAAGAACTCATTGAATTGATCAGGCCTTTTGCCGACATGTTCCATGGTGACTTCTGGCTGGAAACCACCGATAAAGACATCGAGATCCACTTAAAGACTGAGATACCGATGGATCAG
>JAILIB010000148.1 GCA_024695505.1 Saccharofermentans sp. | reverse complement strand
CTGTACGGAAACGATGTTCGCCGTGTCATGGAACTTGGCCAAAGTCCTCGCCTCGCTGAGGAACTTGTCCAGGCCTTCATCATATGCCTGCTGCTGGGAAGAACTGGTAACCGTCAGCGTATACTTGTCTTCCGCCCTCGTTGCAAATCCGGAAGGCATGTATTCCTTCACGGCCACCTTGTAGTCGAGAGTCAGGTCGTAGCCAAGATAGGTTATTCCGAAACCTCCGACACCGAGCACTTTGCCGATGAGGTATCTGCCGTCAAGGATCGTTCCGATCGGAACAGCAAGATAAGCCCTCTCGGAGTTCTCATTGAAACCGCAGCTAGGACAGACCGTACCGGGTTCCTTCTCCTTGAAGCAGCCATAGCAGACATGCTGGGGATCAAAGCTCATATGTCTTCCTCCATTCTGACACGGACGGCGCAGCAGTATTTGGTATGTCTGCGCACAAAACTCCCGTGCCCTCTTCCGCGGTGCGGACAAAAACGGTAAGCGATCCGTCAAGATAAAGCTGACGCGTTACATGCCTGACGATCAGATTCTCCAGCCATTTGCGTGCCGTACCGGTCTTTCTGAATTCGAGTTCTATCTCAAAAGGCGTGACATCCAGTTTTCCTGACACCCAGATCTCTCCTTCACCGCTTTGAAGTCGGTAAGCCGCAAGAGACCCGGCAGACATCTTCTTCAGGTTTCCCGAAGCATCGAAGACAAAAGTGTCATTATAATCGACAGATGCCACACCGCCTTGCGATGCAGCATTGTCAATCTTGCCGTTTATAAGAAAGCACTCACTCATTAATAGAAATTATTCCTTTGAGATCAGGAACTTAACATTCTCATCAGCGAGATAGAATGTGTCACCTGCAGCCAGACGCTCCGGCGCATTGGGCACGAGTTTCTTTCCGCTTCCGGTGTATGTTCCGTATGAAGATCCGAGATCGGTCAGGATAAATGTTCCTGTCGCAGCCTCGTAGTTCAGCTGGCAATGCTTGCCGCTTATACCCGGAGTATCCTTATTGAATACCAGGTTGCAGGATGCGGGATCTCTTCCGAAGACGACTGCGCCTCTGGAAAGATCAAATGACTTGCCGACAAACTGGCCCTTCAGTCCCTTGAGAACAGGACGCGTACCCTGGGAAGGAGCTGCAGTTGCGGGCTGCTGTGCGGGACTTGCAGCCGGGGCGGCAGCAGCAGTTGCAGAGGCGGCTGCTGCAGGTGCGGCGGCCACGTTGTTCTGAACAACAGGCTGCTGTTGAGGATAGTTCGGCCTAGCATAATTCTGCTGGGGATAACCCTGTGCAGCAGGCTGCCGGGCTGCCGCGGCATAAGGATTAACACCGGGCTGGACACCGGCCTGAACGCCGACAGCACCTGCAACGGGAACCTTCTTCTTGCCTGTCGGGATGATGATCATGACAACGCCGCCGATGAACAGCATGATGCCGATGACAACGAAAACGATGTAACCGGGATTAGCCAGTGCCGTTGTCTTGTAAGCGATGTTGTTTTCGTCAAGGATCTCCTTGAGCTCGTTGCTGACGATAGCATAGTTCATATTGCTGTCGTTGCGGTTTCCGAGAGTGTTGATGCCGACAACATATCCGTCTTTGTCTACGAGAGGTCCGCCGGAGTTTCCGTGGTTAATGGAAACATCCATCTGGAACGTATCGTAATCACGTCCGTTAGGTTTTACCCTCTTACTGACGATACCTTTGGTAACAGTAACATCATCGATGCTGTGGCTGATAGTATCAGGATCCTGAACATTGTCAGACACACCGGGGAAACCGAGAGCCGTAACCTCTTCTCCTACCTCGACGGAATCGGAATTCCTGATAAGGAGAGCATATCTCTTGTTTGTCGACTCATCGAGCTTGAGGATCGCAATGTCTTTGTTTGACGGGCCGGAGTAGTAAACGACTTCCGGTACGACATAGTCGTCCTTTGAGAAATAAACTCTTATCTCAGACTTCATCTTCAGGTCTTTGACAGTCATGCCGTATTTCTTGGTGAGGTACTCATCCAGCGTGAACTTGTTTGAAGCCTCGATATCGAACGGATCATCTTCGCCCTTGGGCCATGCATATGCCTGCTCGATAACATGTCCGTTGGTAATGATGTACCTGACTTTGCTGCCGGGAGTTCCGATGGCCCATCCTGTTCCGGACCACATACGCTCGTTCTTGGATCCCATTTTCAGCTCAGTTGCGAGAGGTTCAGGAACGGTCAGCGATTCACGGATCCAGACAACCGAATTCCTTGCATCCGAAGGCTTGATCGAATATTTCTTGTTGCCGACTACCACTCCGACGATACCGAGAGCGATACCGATTACAGCAACAATGATGCCGATCAGCTTTAAAACTGGAAATTTCCCCTTCATAATCTTTCCTTTCCGCCGGATTAACGGCTGCCGATATATCTTAATATTATACCCGTATAGTTATCCTGGTTTTCAAGATTTTCCGAAATGATCTCTTCTTCCATCTGCGAAGCCGCCTCATCGACCGGAAGCATAAGATCTGCTGCGATCTGATCAAAGCTCAAAGTGTCAGAGATGCCGTCAGAGCACAAGAGCAGCGTGTCACCGTCTTTAAGTTCCAACAGGAGCCTGTTTGTCTCGCATACCGGATTTCTTTTGCCTATATAATTCGAAAGCGCTGCCGCCTGAGGATCGGAAAAGGCATCCGCAGCGGGAAAACCCAGTTCGAGAGCCTTGATTATCAATTCATTGGAATACTCATGGCGTATGTTGAGAGCGCTGAGCACGCCGTCTCTGAGGAGCATGATATCGCTGTCTCCGATGCTCCAGAACTTGAGTTTGTTTTCCTTAAGATGGATCATTACGACAGTTGATCCGCCCTGGCCGTAGAAATTCTCATAAACGTTGTTGCTTATGGATGTCAGGTATCCCGGAACGTCGAAATCCTCTTTCCACGGAAAGACTTTCATGATCTTTGAAAGCACATCGCGGGCTATTACGCCGCCGGAAGACATTCCTCCCATTCCGTCACAGACGGTCAGAAGTATGCCGTCCGTCCCGTAATCGCTTATGCGGCTCGCTCCAAAAGCGTCCTGCTGTTCAGTACGGTTTCCTATGCCCTGTACGTTTGCGATCTCAATATTCATCAAGCCTGGGCATCCCACTTGAACTTATCCGAACATACGGGGATGAAAAGCAGCTCGCTCGAACCGACCTTGATCCTGTCATCGGCCTTGATCTCAGCCGATACATCGACCTGGTTTCCATTGAGGTAAGTTATGCCGCGTCCCGTACCTGCGGAAAGCGTGAACTGATTATTCGAAGGATTATACGTGATAACCGCATGGCACTCTGCTGAAACGGAGGTATCCTTATCCAGCTTCACGTCAGCTTCAGCGCCGCTTGCGATATAGTTTCTGCCTTCGTAGACCGCATAAAGATCACCGCAGTTCGCGCCTGAAATGCAGACAAGAACAGCTGTCGGTTTTGTCTTATTCTGTTCCTTGGCAGGCTCGGGATCAGGAAGCTTGACCGTTACGGTCTTTCCTATGTCAGAAGCAGGAGCCGGAGACGGAGCAGTTACAGGAGCCGCAGCCGGCATGGGAACAGGCTCGACGGCAGGCTCGGAGACAGGCTCAATGGCCGGAGTAGGAACGGATTCAACAGCCGGAGCAGCAACAGGGGCTATGACCGGAGTAGGAACAGGTTCGACTACGGGAGCCGGCATCTGGGTTGTCATCGGCTTAAGCGCAACAGTCTTGCCTATATCGGATGTAGGTGACGGAGCCGGTGTCATGGGCTTTACAGCTACGGTCTTGCCTATATCGGAAGTCGGTGCAGGAGACATCGGTCTTACGGCTACGGTCTTTCCGATATCAGATGTGGGGGCTGCAGGCATTGATACGGCAACAGTCTTCCCTATATCTGAAGCCGGTCCCGGTGCCGGAGCAACTGCGGGGAAAGCGCTTCCGCAACCCGTGCAGAATCTTGCGCTGTATTCAGCCCTGTTTCCGCACTTGGTGCAGAACTTGAACTGCTGAGGCTGACGCGGTGCGGGTGCGGGTGCAGGCTGGTATTGAGGAATCTGCTGATTCTTGAAAGAGACCGGTGCCTGCTTTCCGAGCCCTGAACCTTCCTTGCAGTAAGGGCAGCTGTCAAAACGGTTGTCATCAAAGAAATGGCCCTTATCACACTGCTTCATAAACTATATCCCCCATCCATTCGATTTGTCCGGTTTCTTAAAAGAAAGCAAACCAATACAGGCCTTAAAAGACCATTTGTAGTATATAAGTCAGCCGTCTAAACGTCAAGGGTAATTGACAGATTAGGACGGCTGAAAGGTGCTGATTTTAAGGCTTTTTCGTCAGAACATCAATTCATAGATCTCGGAGCAGGCTTTGGCATCGAGCGTGACGAAGCCGCTGATGGTTCCGTCCCTTCCTCCGCCGTTGCAGAGCTTATCGACAAGAACGGGAATATCTTCTTTTTTGCCGCCGAAATCAGTGATCCTGGAAGGCATTCCGATGGAAACGAGGAAGTTTCTGAGAGCTTCGATACCCTGTTTTGCAGTAACTTCAGGATGATAGAAATCCATCTTGCATCCCCAGACTCTCTCGGCGATCTGCGCGAATCTCATTACGTCATGCTCCATGCAGTACGTAAAGACGGCCGGCATTACAACGGCAAGGCCGGCTCCGTGAGCGCAGCCATAAAGAGCGGAAAGCTCATGCTCGATATTGTGGCTGTTCCAGTCCTGTGATCTTCCTGCGCCTGCAACATTGGTATGCGCAACAGTACCCGCCCACATGATGTTTGCCCTTGCCTCGTAGTTATTGGGATCTTTCATGACACGCGGAGCTTCGTGAACTATCGTCATGATCAGGGCCTCGATCATGCGGTCTGTAACCTCAACGTCTCTGGTATTTGTAAGGTAACGCTCGTAAAGATGGGCTATGATGTCCGTCATTCCGCAGGCGGTCTGGTAAGGAGGCAGCGTCTGGGTCATCTCAGGATTAAGGATGGAGAACTTCGGCCTTATGCCGTCACCGCTCGCACCTCTCTTGAGCATCCCTTCCACTTTTGTAATAACGGAATCTCCGCTGCCTTCGCTTCCGGCTGCTGCGATCGTAAGGACTGTTCCTACGGGAAGAGCATTTTCGATCCACTTACCTTCATAGAAGTCCCAGAAATCACCGTCATAGACCGCGCCTGCAGCGATCGCCTTTGCAGTATCGATAGTGCTTCCGCCGCCTACGGCAAGGAGAAAATCGAAATCGATCTTTCCGGACTTGCGCTCTTCCAAAGTCTCATAAACGAAATCGCTTAAGGGATTCGGCTTGACTCCGCCCTTGCTGGTATATGCGATACCCGCATCTGCAAGTGACTTTTCAACGCGTCCTAAAAGGCCGGACTTAACTACGCTTCCGCCCCCATAGACTATAAGCACCTTCGTGCCGCCATATTTCTTGACGAGCTCTCCGGCATCGCTTTCGGTTCCTTTTCCAAAATCAAAATACGTAGGTGAACAGAATCTGAAATTATCCATAGAGGCATTCTCCTTAAGCATAGGATCGAAGGGCAAAAAAGACCCCTCCTGCTTATTATTGCAAATAGCAGGAGGGGTTCATACCGGTAAATTAAAAAAACTCTGACATTAACGATAAAAAACTGATATCTGATAAAACCGTCGGAATGATCAGTCCTGATCAGGAGCTTCCGCCAAAGCTTTCTCGTTTGCGGCCTGGATGTCAGGATCGTAAGAAAGCATCGGCTTAATGTCCTTCTTTCCCTTGATCTTGCGGTCAACGTAGTTGTTGGTAAGTTTCATGACCAGCGGGCTCATGGCGAGGACGCCGATGAGGTTCGGGATCATCATGAGACCGTTGAAAGTATCGGAGATGTCCCATGCGATCGAAGAAGTCATGAGGGCTCCGCAGATGATGACCATAACGAAGATGACCTTGTAGATCTTCGTTACTACCGGTGCGTGCCTGCCGCTTAAGAATTCAACGGCCTTGCTCCCGTAATGGGACCATCCGAGGATCGTGGTAAACGCGAAGCAGAGGATTGCGAGAGCAACGAAGTATCTGCCGAACGAGAAGTTTCCGACTTTGAAGATCGTATCGAAAGCATCAGCGACAAGGGTCGCGTCACTCGTCGTCTCAAGAGCTCCCGTATCAAGATTGACGACACCTGAAGTAAGGATAACGAGAGCGGTCATCGAGCATACGATGATCGTGTCCGCAAAGACCTCGAAGATGCCCCAGAGTCCCTGCTTGACGGGTTCTTTAACGTTCGAGTTACTGTGGACCATTACCGAGGAACCGAGACCTGCCTCATTCGAGAAAACGCCTCTCTTGCATCCCTGCGTGATGATCGTCTTGAATGCAACGCCGGTCGCGCCGCCCCATGCGGCCCGGCTCGTGAAAGCCCTTGAAAAGATGGCGCCGAATGCGGGAATAACATGCTGTATGTTTACGATTATTATCGTTATAGAACCCAATATGAAGCACACTACCATGAACGGCACCATCTTCTCTGCCACGTTAGCGATCCTCTGAAGTCCTCCAAGGATAACAATGCCTACGAGGACCATGAGAACGATGCCTACTATCAGCATGTAGAGCGTGACTTTTGAGTCACCTGAAGTGTAAAGAACAACGGATGACAGATATTCGTTTTTGAATGCCGAAGTTAAGTTAAGAACGATCTTGTTGACCTGTCCCATGTTGCCGATACCGAATGCGGCAAGAGCTGCGCAGACCGCGAATATGACCGCAAGGACCTTTCCTACGACCTTCATACCCTTGTATCCGCCAAGGCCATCCTGGAGGTAGTACATTGCGCCTCCCGACCATTCTCCGTCATGGTTTTTGCGTCTGAAATAGATGCCTAATATGTTCTCTGAATAGTTGGTCATCATTCCGAAGAAAGCAGCGAACCACATCCAGAAAACGGCACCGGGGCCGCCCGTGATTATTGCCGCGGAGACGCCTGCGATGTTGCCAACGCCGACCGTTGCGGCAAGTGCGGTACAAAGAGCCTGAAACTGCGATATCGACGCATGGTCACCTGTGTGTCCGATGACGTTCTTATCAAATAAACTTCCTATGGTCCTCTTCATCCAGTGACCGATGTGCGTCACCTGGAAAACCTTGGTAAGGCAGGTCATAAGGATTCCGGTGGCTATCAGGAGCCAGACGCCGGTCTGAGTCCATACGAATGTGTTTACCTTGTCGTTGATGGATGCAAGCGTTTCCCAGAACCCCATAAACAAACCCCCATATTAAAAACCTATAACGAAAAAAGTATAACATGAAGGGCAAATGTCAAAAAAGGAGTTTTCAAACCGTAACCGAAATGATAAAAACGGGCATTCACATTGATGAATGCCCGTTTTTTATTGCTTTAAGCCGTGACTGTCAGGGTCTGCTTACTTGATGTCAGCGTGGAAATCCTGGAGTGCCTTGACCTCGAAAGATCTTTCCCTTGCAGCCTTGATACCCTCAGCGGAAGCCTTTGCGGCAGCCATTGTCGTGATATAAGGAATGTGCTGGCGGATGGCATCCTTACGGATGTATGAGTCATCGTGTGAAGAAGTCTTTCCTGCAGGAGTATTGATGATGAGATCGATATCCCTGTTGAGGATCATGTCAGCGATGTTTGGTCTGCCCTCATAGAGTTTCTTGACCTTCTCGGCTGCGATGCCTGCCTCTGTGATCATGTCGTATGTTCCGCCTGTGGCAAGGATCTTGAATCCGAGGTCGCTGAATGCCTTGGCAACTTCGATCAGGTCAACCTTATCGAGATCGCTTACGGAAAGGAGGACTGTGCCTTCGAGAGGAAGCTCTGTCTTGGTAGCTTCCTGAGCCTTGAAGTAAGACTCGCCGAAGTGGCTTGCAAGACCTAAGACCTCACCGGTGGAACGCATCTCAGGTCCCAATACCGGGTCAACTTCCTGGAACATGTTGAACGGGAAAACAGCTTCCTTGACACCATAGTGAGGAATGATCTTATCGTGGAGTTCCGTAACGGGTGACGGTCTTCCTGTAAGGTGCATTGTCATGATGTCTGTAGCAACCTTGACCATGTTGGTTCCGGTAACCTTGGAAACGAGCGGTACCGTACGCGATGCGCGGGGGTTAGCCTCGATAACGAAGACCTTGCCGTCCTCGATCGCATACTGCATGTTCATGAGTCCGACAACGTGCATCTCAACAGCGATCTTTCTTGTGTATTCCTTGATCGTAGCAACCTGCTCGTCAGTAAGGTTGAGAGAAGGCAGGATGCATGCGGAGTCGCCGGAGTGGATACCTGCAAGCTCGATATGCTCCATGACTGCGGGAACATAGCAGTTCTCGCCATCGGAGATAGCGTCTGCCTCGCACTCTGTTGCGTGATGGAGGAAACGGTCGATGAGGATCGGTCTGTCAGGTGTAACGCCGACTGCAGCATTCATATAGACTCTCATCATCTCGTCATCGTGAACGACTTCCATTCCTCTGCCTCCGAGAACGAAGGAAGGACGTACCATGACGGGGTAGCCGATCTTGTTTGCGATTGCGATGGCCTCATCAGCGTTGACAGCCATGCCTGCCTCAGGCATAGGTATTCCGAGACGCTTCATCATTGCACGGAAGTGGTCACGGTCTTCTGCGAGATCGATAGTCTCAGGTGTCGTACCGAGAATGTTTACGCCGTTTGCCTTGAGGGAAGCAGCGAGGTTCAGAGGTGTCTGTCCGCCGAACTGTGCGATAACGCCTACGGGTTTTTCCTTCTCATAGATAGCGAGAACGTCCTCTAATGTCAGAGGCTCGAAATAGAGCTTGTCTGATGTGTCGTAGTCTGTGGAGACCGTCTCAGGGTTGCAGTTTACGATGATGGACTCGAAACCGAGCTTCTTGAGTGCAAGTGCAGCGTGAACGCAGCAGTAGTCGAACTCGATACCCTGGCCGATCCTGTTAGGGCCGCCGCCCAGGATCATGATCTTCTTCTTGTCAGAAACGGGTGATTTGTCCTCGATGTGGTAGGAAGAATAGTAATAAGCAGCATCCTGTGTTCCGGATACGTGTACGCCTTCCCAGGCTTCCTTGATGCCGTACTCATAACGTGCGCGGCGGATGAGATCCTCGGAAACGTTGAGGAGCTGTGAAAGATACTTGTCTGAGAAACCGTC